>JARRJS010000050.1:0-20385 GCA_037388885.1 Gemmatimonadota bacterium | reverse complement strand
GCTTCAGGTCCAGCCGCGCCGACGACGTCGTCCCGGCCACGGCCCCGGCTCGACGCGAGCCCTGCGACGCCGATCCCGCCGGTTGGTCCCGCGTCGCTTCATCCGCCGGCGCAGTGCGGACCACGCCCTTCGCCCCGATGTCGAACACCCACGCCAGCACCGCCACAACCGGCAAGCCCAGCATGAGCAGGAACGTCACCAGCCGCGACGTCCAGTCGGGGAACAGCAGCGCCTGCTGCACGTTGCCCACCAGCTCCATCAGAACGAGGCTGACCGCCACGTACGCTACCACCGACTGAAACACCTTGCGGCGTCTCGCCTCTTTCACGAAGGCGGCGATCCGGCCGGAGCCGACCATGTGGTTCTCTGGGATGGGGGAATCCAGGAAATTGCACCTGCACGATGTACGCCAACCGGGTCCCGGTCAAGAGCAGCCTCCACGCCGGGACAGCCTGCGCGTCCGGCCTATCGCGTCAACGGCCTCGCCGGGGTTGAAGGCGTGCCGGCGCTTCGCTAGCTTTTCTCGCTCGCCGGCGGCCGGTGGATCCGGCCGACGGCCCGGGAGGCGTAGCCCTAATTGGTAAGGCACCGCACTCGAAATGCGGCGGGCGCAAGCCCTTGGGGGTTCGAGTCCCTCCGCCTCCGCTACGCGTGAAGCAACAACGGGCGCAACGGATTTCGCCGTTGTGCCCGTTTCTTCATCGACCCGCTTACACCCCCTTGCCGTTGTGAAATTGCGCCAGGTTCGTGCCACGGCGCTTCAAATCAACGGCCCACCACGCTTGTCGCACGTCGCCCGGCTATAACTGGACGAGTTGCGCACGTTGATGTGAACCCGTTCAGGGTCCTTGGCCATCACGATAGTGAGACGGCAGGGTCAAAGTTCGCCGGACATCATCCCCCGCCACCCGTCACCACGCGTTCGTAGTGCAGCGGCGACCGCGCGAAGGAGAGCCTGGTGGGCTGGCCGTCGGCATTGAGATCGAAGGTGACATACGCCGTTCCGTAGAAGTGGTATCGCCACGTGACCCGGAACGTGTTGTCGTGCCAGTACTCGAGATCGCCGGTGAAGTCTGGGTTGCCGAGCCGAAGCACGAGACGCCCGTCCTCGACGCTGACCCGCGCGACTCCGACGAAGTCGTCCTGGTACTGAGCGGCGTAGCTGGCAAGGGAGAGAGGCGAATGACCGCTGGTGTCGCGGGTCGCCGCCAGCTTCGCCTCCGCTTTCTCAGCCGCCTTGCGGGCGCGCTTCGTCATGGCCAGCAGTGTGTCGCTGAGGTTGCCGGGAGCCAGGCCCAGGTAGGCGTGCAGCACCCGCTCGATGATGCCGAAGCGGGCGTCGTTCCCGTTCATGTTCGACAGCACCGCCACACCCAGTTGCGCGTCCGGTACCAGCGCCATGGCCGACGCCATCCCGTCGATGTCGCCGGCGTGCCACACGAGCGTGTGGCCCGCGTAGTCCTGCACGAAGAGGCCGAGACCGTATGTGTAGAAGGTGCCGCCCGGCATCCACGCGCGGATCTCCTTGCCGACGCCGGAACTCGCCTGGATGATGACGTGCGGCGTCTCCATGGCCCGGACCGTGGCCGAGTCCAGCACGGTCGTGCCGTCATAGCGGCCGTCGGCCAGCAGCATCAGCATCCAGTGGCTCATGTCAGCGGCGCTGGAATTGATGCCACCCACCGGTGAGACGATGTCCATGTTGTGCGGCCAGTACCGATGGATGGCGACGACCTTGCCGTCCACGCGACCGTGCGGCATGGCGACATCGCTGGAGGCCACGAGCCCGGCCTCGGTGGTGACGGTGCGGTCCATTCCCAGCGGGGCAAACAGGCGCTGGGCCACGTAGCGGTTCCAGCTCTCCCCTGTCACGGCGGGGATGAACCGGCTGGCCGTGAGGTAGAGTATGTTGTTGTAGCAGAATGCCGTCCGGAAGTCGTGGTCCGGCTTCTGGTAGCGCAGCCGCCGGATTACGCTCGTGTCGTCGGACACGTACCACATGCCGGGGTCGCAATACCCGCTGTCGTGCGTGAGCAGGTCCCGCAAAGTGATGGACTCGGTCACCCATGCGCTGCTGAGCCGGAACGGTCTGACGTAATCCACGACGCGAGAATCCCAGCGCAGCTTACCCTCAGCAACCAGCGTGCCGAGCGCCGCCGCGGTGAAGGCCTTGGTGTTGGAGCCAATGTCGAACAGGGTGCCACTGTCCACCTTGCCGGGCTTGGCCAGCTCGCGGACGCCGTACCCGCGGCTCAGGACCACGTGTCCATCCTTCACGATGGCCACGGCGAGCCCGGGGATCTGCCATTGCCTCATGACATGCTGGACGTAGGCATCGAACCCCTTCAGCGGCGTGGGGGTTTGCGCCGCCAAGGGCACGGCGACCGCCAGGCCCAGCAGGAGTGCCACACCATATTTCCGGGCTTTCAACGCCGACGATTGCGTCATGACAATTGCTCCAGGTGCGTATTGGTTACAAACGAATCCCGCCGCACCGCCGCTCCGGCCAACGCATGGCTCTGGCGATGCGGTCCCATGGTCCGCCGTACCCGCGCGGAACCTCAGGGCCCGTCGCGATCAGTTCCCGCGCCGTCCACCAGCCGGTATTCCCGCTCGCCCGTGTCGGGGTTGTAGTAGACCTCGGTGAGCCTGCCGGTGCCAGGATCGACGAACCGCTCGCCCGTCGCCTGCCAGCCGGCTCGCGCGCGGTTCACGGAGCGCACGTAGCGCCAACGCTCGAAGGCCACGGCGACCGTGAGCACGCCGAACATGACCAGAAGCTGGATTCCGGGCAGGATCAGCCCAGCGGCCAGGAACAGGCCCCCGACCAGCAGCCCCGCGATGCCGATGCCCAGCAGGACGCGGCGTAGCATCTCAGCGCGCCGGCTCCACGACCACCCCCGTGCCGTAGGCCACGATTTCGCTCATCGTCTGCCCGATCTCGGAGGAGTCGAAGCGCATCATGATGACGGCGTTGGCGCCCATGGCCTTCGCGTTCCGCACCATGCGATCGACGGCGTGGCGACGCGCTTCCTCCAGCAGCTCCGTATACTCCTTGATCTCACCGCCGAACAGTGAGCGGAGTCCGGCCATGATGTTGCCGCCGAGCCCCCGACTGCGCACCACCACACCGTACACCTGACCCTTGGTTTCCGCGATCCTCTGCCCGGCCACGTACTCCGATGTCACGACGATCATCCAATGCCTCCCGCGAGTCTGTCGGGCGGCGCCGATGGCTGCCCGTCCGCACGATTGCTACACTTGGAACCGCGAATCTGCAAGCATCACGAATAGCCTCGCCCGGGAGGCCGTCGGCGACGCTTCGGCTTCGTAACGGACCGGGTCACCTCAACGAGCCATCCGGTCCTTTACCTCCTCGAGCCAGTTCTGGACCAGGGCGGGTTTGAACGAAGTGGAATTCGGAATGGTTCGGGTCGGCGGGATGCCCCAGCTGCTCCGAGGGTCGAGCGCCGGCCGCCGCGCCATCTCCGGCGAGGTTGTGAAGTTTCGGCCGTGAGCGGCAATTTGTTATATGGGAGCAGCAGAACCTGCCCCGGCCAGGTGGAAAGCGGCCTTCGCCTTGCCGCTGCGCGCGGCCGCGTCGTATGTTCGGGCCACCTGCCGACGTTCCCTCTGGTCCCTTCCAGGAGCGTGCGATGACGGTTTCGGAAATGCGCCCGATGGACATGGGCGAGGTCCTCGACCGATCCTTCCAGACATTGCGGCGTCACTTCGGGGTGCTGTTCGCCACCGCGGTCATCGGATTCCTTCCACTGCTGATCCTCTATCTGGTGATGGGAACGCCGTATGCGCTGGCAACACCGTCGCAACCGGGCGCGCCTGCAATCGGCGGGGCGTTGATCTTCCTTTTGCTCGTGTCCATGCTCATGATGGCCGTGCTGTGGGGTGCGCTGGCGGCCCAGGTGGGTGCCCACGTGACGGGCGACGTCGTGGCCGTGGGGAACGGGTTCAAGGCGGGTTTCCGCTCGCTTCTGCGCATGATCGGCGCGGGCATCCTGGTGTATTTCGTGATGCTGGGCCTGGGCATTGCGGTGGCGCTCATCGGAATGGCGATTGGAGGGGTGGGGGCCCTGACGGGCTCCAGGACACTCGCCGACCTTCTGTTGTTTCTGGGGTTCGTGGTGCCGGGCGTCGTGGCGCTGGTCATCGGGCTGTCGTTGGCGTTCCTGACGGTGCCGGCGCTGGTGATCGAGCAGCTGGGTCCGATGAAGGCGTTGGGACGGGCAAACCAGCTGGCGAAGGGCGGACGGCTGCGGGTGTGCGCGATTGCCATCCTGGCGTACCTGTTGGTGATGCTGCCCGCATTCGGGCTGCCGTTCCTGCTGGGCTTCGGCTCCACGCTGTTGAACCCGCAGGCGGCGGGCCAGGTGAGCGCGACGCACCTGTACCTGTACCAGGCAATTATGATCGTAACGAGCGCAGTCACGACGCCGTTCATGGTGGCGACGATGGTCTTCACGTACTACGACCGTCGCGTGCGCCGGGAAGGCTACGATGTGGAGCTGGCGTCGGCATCGGTCGCGACGCCCGAGTAGGGGCAGCTCGTTCGCGGAGGTCTCAAGTCCATGCTGTTGCAGGCCGTGCCGCCCGGAGCGGGGCCGATCACCGCAGCGCGGGTCCACGCGGCCCTGGCGCGTATCCTGGCGCGGCCGGAATACGCACCGGCGCAGCCGCCGCTCCTTTACCGGTGGCTGCGGGCCGCGTCCCACTGGGTCTGGGCCCTGCTGTCCGGCGTCGTCCACTGGCTCTTCCCCGACGTCCACCTGGACCCGTCCACGTGGTCCACGCTCGCCCGAGTGGTCAGCACGGTGGGCATGCTGCTGGGTCTGGCGCTCATCGTGTACCTGCTCTGGCTGGCGGTCCAGGCGCTTCGCCGGCGGCGCCGGCGGCGGCGCAGTGAGGAGGCGGCGCCCGCCGCGCCGCCGAGCGCGGAAGACTGGGAAGCGCTGGCGCGTGCAGCGGCGACGCGCGAAGACTGGCGGGCAGCCGCCATGGCGCTGTATCAGGCGGTGCTGCTGCGCCTGTCGGGCGCGGGCGTCCTGACCCTGGACGGGGCCAAGACACCGGGCGACTATCGCCGGGACCTGGGCCACGACGGCACGCTTGCGGCGCGCTTCGATGCGTTCCTGCGGGGCTTCGAGCGTGTGGCGTACGGTGCGGCCAGCCCGGGCCCCGACCACTACGGGCGGCTGACCGCGTCCGCGGCGATGCTGGGGTCCGATGCCTGATCGGCGTCGTCCGTGGCTCTGGGCGGCTGTCGGCCTGGGCGGCTTCCTGCTGGCCGTCGTGCTGCTGGTGCCGCGCGGTCAGCCCATCTCACTGGACCAGAGGCTGTCGACGCTGCGCACGACGCCCGATGGCGCCGGCGCGCTGTACAGCCTGATGCGGAATCTGGGCGTGCCCACGTCGCGGCGCATGACGCCGCTGGACGGGCCCGCGCCGCTGGGTCGCGCGTTGGTGTTGCTGGCCCCGACGGAGCCGCTCACCGTGTCGGAGCGCGACACGCTGGTCGACTGGGTACGCGCGGGTGGCACGTTGGTGGCCGGCGCCGGGTTCGGCGATCCCCTGCTCGACAGCATGGGCGTGGCCCTGGTGCCCGTGGGCGGATTTCACGCGCTGGCGGTCCGCACGGTGCCGGGGCCGTGGACGACGGGCGTGGACTCGCTGGCACGCGTGCACGTCGCGTTCGACGTCAGCCGCTCCAGCCCGCTCGAGGATGTCCAGCCGCTGGCGCTGCTGTCCGGCCTGGCGGACACCGTCACCAGCGACGTCGTCGTGCTGCGCGCACGCTGGGGCGATGGCCACGTCGTCCTGTTCAGCGATCCGTGGATGCTGTCCAACGGACGGATCGCCGACGGCGGCGCGGCGGCGCTGTTCGCCCGCGCAGCTGCCGACGCCGTCGCGGGCGGCGGCGTGCTCCAGTTCGACGAGTACCATCACGGCCACCGTGGCGGCAGCCCGGCGCACGCCCTGTTCGCCTTCCTGGCCACGCGTCGGCCCGGCTGGCTGATGCTCCAGCTGCTGGCGGTGCTGCTGCTGGCTGCGGCGCCGGCGGCGGTGCGCTTCGGCGCGCCGCTGGTGGCTTCGGCATCGCAGCGACGCTCGCCGCTGGAGCACGTGGCGGCGCTGGGCGAGGTGTACCGGCAGGCGCGGGCGTCGGACCTGGCGCGACGACGACTACTGGTGGGGTTCGCGCGCAGGCTGGGCCGCGAGCGGCCGTCGCAGGGCGACGAGCTCGCCTTCCTGGAGCGGCTGGGACGCGGCGCGCCGGCGGGCGCGTCCGCGGTGGCCGCCGTGGCGCAGGGCTGGCAGGAGCGCGTGCCGGTGGTGGAGCTGGCGGCGCGCATCGACGAGGCACTCAACCGACTGAAGGGGACGACGTGATGGAGCGCATGGAAGAGGCAGGCGGGGGCGGGGGCGGAGGCGGGGAAACCGGCGGGGCGCCTGGGGCCGGCGCGACGCCTGAGGCCGGCGTGGGGATCGGCGCTACGATGGACGCGTTGAGCGCGGCGGTGGAGCGGGTCGTGCTGGGGCAGCCGGAGCTGGTGCGGCAGCTCATGGTGACGTTCCTGGCGGGCGGCCACGCGCTGATCGAAGGCGTGCCGGGCACGGCCAAGACGCTCGTTGTCCGGGCCCTCGCCCGCGGCCTGCAGCTGCGATTCGGCCGCGTGCAGTTCACGCCCGACCTGATGCCGACGGATCTGGTGGGCGTGAATGTGCTGGACCCGCGTACGTCGGAGTTCGTGTTCCGGCCGGGGCCCATCTTCACGGACCTGCTGCTGGCGGACGAAATCAATCGCGCGCCGGCCAAGACGCAGGCGGCGCTGCTGGAGGCGATGCAGGAGCGGCAGGCGACGGTCGACGGCGAGACACACCGGCTTCCGGCCGCCTTCACCGTCCTGGCCACGCAGAACCCGGTGGAGTTCGAAGGCACCTATCCGCTGCCGGAGGCGCAGATCGACCGGTTCCTGTTGAAGATCCGCGTGGGCTACCCCGCCGAAGACGCGGAAGCGGAGATCCTGGACCGCTACGCCGACGGCTTCGATGCCGAGCGGACGGAGACGTTCCCCGTGTCCGCCATGGTGGAAGCGGCCTCGGTCGACGTGCTGCGGCGCCACGTCGCCGCAGTGCACATGGAGCCGCCGGTCCGCCGCTACATCACGCGCATCGTGCGGGCGACGCGCGAGCACCCGACGTTCAATCTGGGCGCCAGCCCGCGGGCGGGCGTGGCATTGTTCCTGGCGGCACGGGCCAACGCGGTGCTGGAGGGGCGCGACTTCGCCACGCCGGACGACGTGAAGGCGCTGGCCCTGCCGGTGCTGCGCCACCGTGTCATGCTGACGCCGGAAGCGGAGGTGGAGGGCCGTGGCACGGACGCGTGGCTGCTGGACGTGCTGGGCACGGTCGAGGCGCCCCGCACCCGCTGACGCCGATGGTCGTGCCCCTCCCGTCCCGTCGTCTGCTGGCGCTCCTCGTCGTCGCCGCGCCGCTGCTCCTCTGGTCGCCGGTCGTGGCGCTGCTGCTGGATGCCGCGCTGCTGGCCGCTGCGCTGATCGACGCCTGGCGCGCGCCCGCCATCGCCGTGTCCCGCGAGCTGCCGGCCAACCTGTCGCTGGGCGACGACGGCACGGCGCGGCTGACGCTGCTGTCGCCACGTGACCGGCCCACACGCGTGCGACTGACAGACGACCTGCCTCCCGATGTAGTCCGCCTGGACGAGGATGTCACGGAACGGCAGCTGTTGCGGCGGGCCGACGTCGTCTACCGGTTCCGTCCGCAGTCGCGCGGCCCGCACGTGTTCGGCGACGCACACCTGCGGGTTCTGGGTCCGCTCGGCCTGGCCTGGCGTCAGCGGCGCGTGCCGCTGCACGACGAATTGCTGGTGCTGCCGGGCCTGGACGAGCTGCGGCGGCTGCGGGCGCTGGGCCTCCGCGAGCGACTCCGGCGCGCCGGGCTGCGGAACGTGCGCCAGCGGGGCGAGGGCCGTTCGTTCGAAAGCCTGCGGGAGTACGTGCCGGGAGACGATCCACGCACCATCGACTGGAAGTCCAGCGCGCACCGCGGCACGCTGATGGCCCGACAGTACGAGGCGGAGCGGAGCCAGGACGTCGTGCTGGCGCTGGACGCCGGCCGCATGATGCTCGAGCGTCTCGACGGTCGCGAGCGCATGGACCACGCCATGTCCGCCGCGCTCCAGGTAGCCGACGTCGCCCGCCTGCAGGGCGACCGCGTGGGTCTGTTCTGCTTCGCCGACGAGGTCCTTGCCTGGCTGCCGCCCCGGCGCACATCGCCGTCGTTGTTCGCCGACACCATGGCGCGCGTGCGTCCCCGCTGGGTCGAGCCCAACTACCCGCTGGCCTTCAGCGTGCTGCGCAGTCGGCTCGGGCGGCGTGCGCTCATCGTCGTGTTCACGGACGTAGTGGACGCGGCGGCGTCCCAGGCGCTGCTGGCGCAGCTGGCCCGATCGGCGCAGCGCCACATGGTGGTCACTGTCGCGCTGCGCAACCCGGAGCTGGAGGCGTGGGCACGCCAACCGCTGGACACGGACGCTGCGGCGTACCGCCGTGCGGCCACGGAGGAGATGCTGGAGGCGCGGACGGTGGCGCTGGCGCGCATGCGACGTGCGGGCGTCGAGGGGTTGGACGTGGACCCGTCGACGGCCGTGGCCGCGACGGTGGACCGCTATCTGGCCATCAAGTACCGGGGCCGGCTGTAACGTCCGCGGCCGGCTCGTCCACCGTGCCGCGGCCAGCCAGCAGCAGGTACGCGAGCACGGACACGGCCACAGCGGCGGCGATGGCAAGCTTCGCGGCCGGGGGGACGTGCGCCGGCGACACGAACCCTTCCAAGAGTGCCGCCAGCGCCAGCATCAGCGTGGTGCCGGCCAGCAGTGACACCCCTTCCCGCGCCCGGTCCGCCAATGCGTCCAACCTGCGCTTGCGCCCCGGGAAGACGAAGGCGCTGCCCAGCCGCAGCCCGGCCGCCCCGGCAATGCAGACGGCCGACAGCTCGATGACGCCGTGCGGCGCCACGAATTCCCACAGCATGGCCGCGGCGCCCTGGTTCTGGAACAGCCCCGCCACCGCGCCGATGCTCACACCATTGACCAGCAGCAGGAAGATCGTGCCGAGGCCGGCGAGGATGCCGCCTGCGAAAGCCAGGAAGGTGACCTGCACATTGTTCGCGACGATGCCCGACGACATCACGGGCATGAAGAAGTTCGGCACATCCACGTAGCCGCCACCCTGCCGCGCACGCTGGTTCGCGGTGGTGGCGCGGTCGATCATGCTGGCGGGCAGGAGCTGGCGGGCCAGCACCGGGTCGTGGCGGACGGCGGCGAACGTGCCGATGGCCGGCAGGAAGAGCAGCGCGGCAGCGACGGCGACGTAGCGGGCGCGGGCGCGGACCAGCGCCGGGAACCCGTGGCGCAGCCAGCGCAGCAGGCCCCCCCACGAGCGCTGCGTAGGCCGGTACAGCAGGTTGTGCCCGGCGCCGACCCAGCGTTCGAGGGAGAAGACCAACGGCCAGGCGGCGCGGTAGGTGCGCGCCCGGGCCAGGTCGGCGGCGGTCGCGCGGTACGTGGCCGCGAAGCGCTCGAGCTCGTGCGGGCTCAGGTTCTCGAGCCCGCGCCGCCGCGCGCGGTCCAGCAGGTGCCGGTATTCGCGCCAGTGGTTCGCTTGCGACCGGGCCAGCGCCGCGGCGAACGGCGTGGCCCGCACCGAACCGACCAGGGTCGCGCGCCGGTCCGCTTCTTCCCGCCACACAGCCAGCAGTCGTTCCTCGTCGAAGACCATCAGCTCGGCCGACCCGGACACATGCTCCGCCACCATCTCCGCCAGCCTCGCCGACAGCCGCCGGCGGGCGTCCGGGCTCAGCTCATCGCGGCGGGCGGCGTAACGATCCAGCGCGTCGAAGACGTCGTCCGGCAATCGTGGCCGCTCGCCGGCCGGCGCTCTGACCAGACGCTCCAGCTCCTCGTCCGTCAGCTCGACGTTGCCGCGGTCGCGGATCACCAGCGTGGCCGCAGCCATGTCACCCAGTCGCTGCGTACGCGGGTGCAGCATCATGGCCGTGCCACCCACCAGGCACGAGACGACCGGCTGCACATCCACCACGCGCACCAGGTTGCGGATGGCGGCGCCACGCAGCGTCAACGGGTGGCCACCCTCGTGGATGACGCGCACGCCCGCCCACCGCTTGCCGGGCGTGCGGCCATTGTGGAACCCTTCCCAGTAGAAGAAGTAGCCCCAGAACACCACGAACCCGAGCAGCAACGTCGCCGCCAGCCCCCAACCGGCGACCAGCGGCGAAAGCTGTGACAGCACACCGCCCCATCTCGCGAGCAGCGCCAGTGCCACCAGCGACAGGAACAGGATGATCACGTCGAGCACCAGGGCGACGAAACGGGAGCCCAGGTCCGCGATCTCGAATCCCAGCTCCACCTGTTCGGGTGTCTCGACGCGCAGCCGGCGCACCGGCTGAGCCGCGTCCATCACACTTCTGCCGGCGCTCTGCCCCGGCGGCGGCCGTACGTTGCTCATCGCGTTCGCCTGTTCGTGCCTTCAGGGCCGGCTCGGCCCGTTCGTTCCCGGTCATCTCGTCCAGCATATATGCGCACCGAAGCGTTGCGCACACAACCGTCGAAACATGCCGGCGAGCATTGTACGTATTGTAACGACAGACGCCATCCTTGCAGGACCTGGGGCCAACTGCTTCCTCGGAGGCGCGTCATGATCCGCACCCTGCTCGGCACGCTGATCCCGCTGGTGTGCCTGTTCCCGCCCACACCCATCTTCGCCCAGAGCGTGCCCGTGCGAGAGGCGTACCCCGTGGGCCTCTCCGTCTCCTACGGCGTCGGCGCCTACGGTGTGCGCGACGAGGCCATCTCGACGCAGCGTTACGAGGGGACGTTGCCGTACTTCGCCGTGGCCTGGACCCGGGGCCACGAGCACTACATCTACCGCGTGGAGATGGAGCTGCGGCAATCGGAAGGCATCCGCAACTACAACGTCAGCACGCGCATCACACGGTTCGTCCTGGGCCAGGCCTTCCTCTATCCGCTGGGCTCCCGACCGGTAATGGGTCACGGCGTGGACTTCTTCCTGGGCCCGACCACGGAAGCGGCCGTGCTCATGAACGAACAGCACATCGCGGTAGACGCCCTCGGTTTCGCGCAATCGGTGGCCTCGCTCGTGTCATTGGGCGTGCAGGCGGATGCCCTCATGCCCGTTTCCGGGCGGTTTACGGCGCTGGCGTCCGTGCGGACGAGCGTGATCTCGCTGGGGGTCCGCGGCGTGGACGACGAGCTCGACGACTCCTCGCCGGTGAAGCTGCTCACGCTGCTGAACGGGACCAACGCATCACTCGAGGCGGGGGCGATCTACCATCTGACGGGGCGACTCTCGTTCCGGCTCGCTTACCTGTTCCAACTGGGTCGCATCACGGCGTGGCATCCGGTGCTGGACGCCAGCGACAACGTCGTCGGGAGGTTGTCATGGCGATTCTGAGGCCGGGCTGCGGGCAGCCGGCCGGGCGCGGCGTCGTTTTCTTCCTGGCGATGCTGGCCATGGCAGGCTGCGAGTCCCTGATCATCGCGCCGGCGGACGCCGACGGGAACGTCGCCGACTTCGAGTTCGTCTGGAACGCCGTCAACGACCACTATCCCTACCTGGCGCTCAAGGGCATCAACTGGGATTCCCTCCACGACGCGTTCCTGCCCAGGGCCGAGGCGGCCCGGGGGGACGAGTTCTACAGGGTGCTGAACGACCTGCTCTACCAGCTCCACGACGGCCACGTCTACTACAAGACGCCGGGCGGGGGCCGGGAGATCTATCCGTGGATCCCGCCGCGCCGCCTGCGCGACCAGCACCGCTACGACCCGTTCGTGGTCCGGCGCTACTTCGACGAGCCGCTCCGGCTCTCCCCCAGCGGCAAGGTCGAGTACGGGATCCTGCCCGGGAACCTGGGCTACATCTTCCTCGCAGACTTCCATGAGGACTACCTGATCCGGGACTTCCCCGCAGTCATGGCCGCGATGCAGGGGACGGCGGGGTTGATCATCGACATCCGGCAGAGGAAGGGGGGAACGCCCCAGAACGTCGGGGCGGTGGTGTCCCGGTTCCTCACTGCGCCCATGCCACTTCCGCCCGCCTACCTCTACGGAGCAAGAGTGGACTGGGGCCCGGTCGACCCTGCTGGCTCGCCGTACACCGCGCCGGTGGTCGTATTGATCAACGGCCTCACCTTCAGCGCCGGCGAGTTCTGCGCGGAGATGCTCAAGCAGCTGCCGAACGTGGTCGCCGTGGGAGACACCACCGGCGGCGGGTCGGCAGGCAACACCTCGGCCCCCGGTTACCAGAACCCGTTCCGCCTGCCCAGCGGCAAGTGGCTGGACATCGGCAACATGGACATCCGGCGATACGACGGCGTGCCGTGGGAAAACGTGGGCGTGCCACCCGACGTCCAGGTGCCCCAACCCGAAGCGGACCTGCGCGCCGGCCACGACCGGCAACTGGAATACGCCATCGATCTGCTTCGAGGCGCGGCGTAAGAGGGCGAGGACCCCGCTCCGCTTGACGCCGGCTGCCGTCGTTAGATAGTCTTATTTTTCGACGACGATGACGGCTTTCGGCGACCCCGGCCGACCGTCTCGTGCGCTCGCCGACCCGTTCTGCGGTACGGCTTTCCCTGGCCGCCGCACGGTTGTTGAATGCGTGAGCGTTGCCTTTCCTCCGGCTTTGGTTGTGACGCCGCCCCGCCTGACTCCACTCGCCGGAGTGTGCCTTCCCCCTGGCTCCCGGAGGTGACCTCTACCCCTTGTCGGGCCGTACGTCCGGTCTTCTCCGCGGCGGGCGGTGCCCGGAGCAGCCTTCTCACTTCCCCCAGGTTCACGGCCGTCCCTACGGCCATCCCCGGAGGTGATGCATGGAGATCCACCGGCCCCGTATCAAACGCGATGAGAAGTTCCAGTACACGGACAAGCTGGACCGGAAGAAACGGCGGTTCACGCCGGTTCCGGAAGCCGTGGTGGCGACGTTCGACGCCGGGACGGAAACGGCGATGGACGCGGCGCACTCCCTGTGGCAGCGGGACGACAGCTCCGTCGACGTCGTCGATGTCGAGCGCGGGTTCGCCATT
The DNA here is from genome assembly GCA_037388885.1 of Gemmatimonadota bacterium. Lineage (GTDB taxonomy): Bacteria > Gemmatimonadota > Gemmatimonadetes > Longimicrobiales > RSA9 > JARRJS01. The sequence goes on along the minus strand of JARRJS010000050.1, from coordinate 7,227 downwards.
CTGCGCGTCGGCGATACCGCCGCACTCGCGGAGACCATGGACGAGATGATGACCCAGAACCGGGTCGCCAACGTCCTCCCCGTCATGGAAGACGAAGAAGGCGGGTGGCGCTATTTCCTGCCGGATGAGCTGACGGTCCAGTTCAAGGAAGACGTGTCCCCCGAAGACGCCGAAGGAATCCTGAAGGAGATGGGCATGGAGATCGTGGCCCGACAGCGGACGCCGGGCTACTACACGGTCAGCGTCCCCGAGGGCGGCGCGCTTTTCGAGTCCATCGAGCTGCTGTCGCAGAGGGACGAAGTGGAGTTCGCCGAGCCGAGCGAGGTGGGCCTGAACGACCTTCTCGCCCCGTCGAAGAAGCCCGAGCGACGCACCGACCGGGTCAAGGAAGGGGTCGGTCCGGCGGTCAAGGAAGAACGCATCTCCCAGGAGCTTCTGGACCAGATGTTCGTCGACGACCTGGTCCACAGGCTCGACATGGAGATGGCCGGTCGGGCCGATGACGAGGCGACGGCAGTCGAGACGCCGCCGGAAAGCGCCGTCGTGGAAACGGATGCAGCGGTCCCGGTCGAACCCCTGTTCAACCGGCTCTGGGGGCTGCACAACCTCGGCCAGACCATCAACGGCGTCACGGGCCTGACCGACGCCGACATCGATGCGCCCCACGCCTGGAACGTCGAAATCGGCACCAAGCGGGTCGTGGTGGCCGTCATCGACACCGGCGTGGATCTCGACCATCCCGACCTCAAGGCCAACATCCTGCCGCGGGGCTCCGAGGACTGGGACTTCGCCGACGCGGGCGACCCCGAGCCGTGGGACAGTGGTTCGCACGGCACCCACGTGGCGGGCACCATCGCGGCGCGCCGCAACGGGATCGGCGTCGTCGGCGTTGCCCACGGCGCCTGGATCATGCCGCTGCGCGTGAACCTGACCAGCGGGATGAACCAGAACCGCGCGGACGCCATCAACTACGTCACCGCCCAGGCCATGCGCTATCACGAGAGCCGGCGCTACATCATCAATTGCAGCTGGAAGATGAACGGCAACCACGCCGGCGTCCGCCACGCCATCCGCAAGGCGGTGATGAACAACGTGCTCGTCGTTTATGCGGCCGGGAACGCCGACGCCAACATCGACGACACGCCCCAGTACCCGGCCGTGTACCCCGAGGTGATCGCGGTGGCGGCCACCGACCAGAAGGATCAGCGGGCCGGCTTCTCCAATTACGGGACCAAGGTCGACGTGTCGGCGCCGGGCGTGAACATCTACTCCACCGTTCCGGACAACAGCTACGGCTTCATGGACGGCACATCCATGGCCGCGCCCCACGTGGCCGGCATCGCCGCACTGATCTGGTCACGCAATCCGCATCTGTCGAACCACGACGTCCGCAAGTCCATCGAAGAGTCCTGCGACAGTGTGGATGCCCGGAACCCGAGCTTCGCGGGGCTGCTGGGCAGAGGCCGCGTAAACGCGTACCGTGCCGTTCGGCGCTGTCCGGCCCCCAGGCTGCGCACATCGCTGCTACGAAAGCTCCGCTTCCCGCAGGACAATGCGGGCTCCAGCACGGGGCTGGCGTTCGTGGAGAATTTCCCGTTCAGGTTCCTGGGCAGACGCTCCACGGTGCTGTTCCTGACTCAGCAGGCGGGCAGCGAACGGATCTACTACGTGGACCCGGTCAGCGGCGGGGTCCGCGGGTCCGTTGACCCGGTGTTGAACGACACCATCGGCAGCCTGACCTGGGACGGCGCGCAGATCCGGGTCGCCAACGTCACCACCGGCGCGGGCTCCATCAACCGCATCAATCCGTTCACCGGAGCGCAGACCGGCAGCATTCCGGCGCCAACAGGTCGGGGAGAGGGCCTGGTCATGGTGGGACGCCGCATCTTCTACTCCACCATCAACCAGATCCACGAGTTGCACGCCGCCGACGGCCGCCGGCTTCGCTCCTTCCCCGCGCCCGGCAGCGCATGCCACGGCCTGACGTTCGGACGCGGCTACCTCTTCAGCGCCAACTCCAGGACAGGCATCATCACCGTCTTCAACCCGTGGACGATGTGGATCCGCGGCACCATCGCCGCTCCCGGCGCCGGCACACGACGCGCAGAAGGCATCGCCTTCGATCCGCGTCGGCTCATTCTGTTCGTCGCCAACCAGAGCGAGAACCTCATCTACGCAATCAGAGTCGGCCTGTGACCTGATCCCCTGCGGCGGCCGCGAGCGCCTTGCGGCCGCCGCAGCTCGGGGCACACAACCCTCTGCGTCCGGATGTTGTCTTAACAATTGAATCTGGAGGCATCTCGATACGAGACGGGAGAAGCTCCAATGGCCCCATGTGCAAGGCTGGACGGAACGGCCCCGCGGACGTGGATCAGGCATAGATGGCTCGCGGCTGCAACGTTCGCCGCTCTTGCCGGCCTCACCTTCACTGCCACCGCCGGCCGGGCCCAGGACCCTGCGGAACCGCGCCCGGCAACGTCACCCGCGGCGACCAGGGCGCCCGCGCCGAATACGCCGGCCGGGCTCATCGATCTCCAGCTCCAGCCGGACGAAGTGGAGGCCGTGCTCGCCATCCTGGACCTGCGGGCGCAGGGCAAGCCGATCCCGGAGTCAGCCTGGCAACGCCTGTTCGGTTCGGAGGGGTACACCCGCATGATGGCGCGGGAGGACAGCGCGTTGCCGGCCAGGCGCACGGCACTGCACGACGCCCTGGACGCATGGAAGGACGTGCACATCCGGCCCGTCGTCGTACAAATGCAGCCGGTCGAGGGGTCTTGTTCGGGCCAGGCCGCTTCGCAAACGGGAACGGCGATCCGCTAGTCGAGCCTCAGGACCGTCATGTTGTCGAGGAAGAGACGGTCCGCTGGAGAGAGCGCCCCGGTGCCTTCGCGTTCCACCATCTCCAGGAGACGCACGACCTCCTCCTGGTTCAGGGGATGGAGCCTGCGCAGGTCGATGGCGGCCCACCGCTCCCGATCTTCCAGCGCCCGTACCTTCTCAGACGAATAGTACGAGTTGGGCTTCTCCGTGACTCGATGGGCCGCCGCTCTGCCCGGGTGCCAGCGCCGGTACCAGAGTCGGAAGCCCACACCACCGATCAAAGCGACCAGGACAGCCGGGATCCAGATGGTCATGGTTCGTCGTTCGGATCTGCAGACCCATGCATGGCAACTCCTTCGGGGCCCGTCAGCCACCTCTTCCCTCTTTCCTAGACGAAGAAACGCCTCGCAGGGTTGCAGCCGCCGCCCCGGCGCACCGGACCGCCCAAGCCTCTTGATCGGATCTATTCATTTGTATAACATACTGCCATGAGTAAAGGGGAATACCTGGCGGAGTTCGAGTTGTACGTCATGCTCGCGGTGCTGCGGAAGAACGGCGAGGCGTACGGTGCGAGCATCCGTCGCGAGATCGAGGGGCGGACGGGTCGGCCGGTGTCCATCGGCGCTGTCTACGCCACGCTGGGCCGCCTTGCCGACAAGGGTTTCGTGGAGTTCGAGCTGTCGGAGCCACGTCCGGTGCCGGGTGGGCGTGCGCGCAAGCAGGTTCGCCTGACGGAGGAGGGCACGGCCGCGGTCGAGCATTCGTCGGCGATGTTGTTGAAGATGATGAAGGGCACGCCGGTGGCCGAATGGTGAGGAGGGCCTGTCATGGTTGCTCCTTCGAAGTTGCTGACGTTGCTGGTGCGGATCGCCGCCGACCCGGACAGCCGCGACCCTGTCCTGGCGGATCTGCGGGAAGAGTTCCAGGAACAGGTTCGTGACCACGGCCCGCGGGCGGCCGGGCGTTGGTACCGGGGACAGGTGCTGCGCTCGGTGGGCCCGCTGGCATGGCGGCGCGTGACTCGACCGGACGCGGGCTGGCGCATGTGGGGGCGTTCGGTATTCGGCCAGGACATCGTATTCGCCTTCCGGAGGTTGGGCAGGGCGCCCGGTTTCACGCTGGCGGTGGTGCTGACCCTTGCGCTGGGCATCGGTGCGAACACGGCCGTCTTCAGCCTGGTGCACAGCCTCCTCATCGATCCTTTGCCTTTCCCCGGCGGCGACCGGCTCGTGCAACTCTGGCGAGAGGGGCGGCAGGAAGGGGAGCGGGTTCTGGATCGCCCCGGCGCGGACATGGTGGCTGCGTGGCGCCGGGAAGCCACGGCTTTCGACGTGCTGGCGGGATACACGCAGGAGCAGCACCAGCTCACCGGCGTCGGCTACCCGGTGTCGGTGGGAGGCAGCCGCATCTCGCCGGAGCTGCTGACCCTGATCGGGGCGACCCCTCTGCGCGGCCGGTTGTTGTCCTCCGCGGATGCCGTGTCGGGGACCGAACCGGTGGTGTTGTTGTCGGAAGAGCTGTGGGCCACGCAATACGGCGGCGATCCCGGAGTCGTGGGCCACACGGTGGTGGTGGATGGGGTGCCGCGCACAGTCGTGGGCATCGTGGCGGCGCCTGCCCGGCGAACCCTGGAGAACGCGTTCTTCGGCGGTCGGCCCAAAGCGGTCTTCCTTCCGCTGGAATCGACGGCGGACGGCGCCTGGTCGGCCCGGCCCTACGTGGTGGCCCGTCTCCACCCCGGCGTGACCATCGAGGAGGCGCGGGCGCAGCTCGACGTCATCCAGACACATGTTCCGCGGGCGGCGGGCGGCTACCAGTGGTATCCGGACCTGGTGACGCCGGTCGGCGCGCTCCCTCGCAACTTCCGGACGGGCCTGTGGATGCTCATGGGCGCGGTCGGGATGGTGCTGCTCATCGCCTGCGCCAACACGGCGAACATCCTGGTGGTCCGGAATCGCTCGCGCCTCGAGGAGTTCCGGGTCCGGCTGGCGCTTGGCGCGGGGCGGCTTCGCATGGCCCGGCAACTGGTCACGGAGACCGTCGTGCTGGTGGGGGCCGGCCTGGTCCTGGCGGCGGTCACGGCCCGCTGGGTGATCGCGGCCGGCGAATGGATCGCCGGTGGCGCCATAGAAGAGGTCCGGGGCGCGCGACTCGATCCAGCGGCCTTCGCGTTCGCCATCGGTCTGGGCGTGGTAACGTTGATCATCTCCAGCTTCGTGCCCCTCCGGCACGTCATGCGCCTGACCGCCACCAGCACGTCCGACCTGAGCCGGCAGTCGGAGCGCGTGAATCGCCGCGGGTGGCGCATGCACGAGACGCTGGTGGTGGCCCAGGTGGCGTTGGCCCTGGTCCTGACGCTGGGCGCGGGGCTGCTGTCCAGGAGCCTGTGGCGGCTGCTGGACGTCGACCCCGGGATGGACACGCACGGGCTGGTGGCCATGCGGATCGATCTGCCCCGGGCGCGCTACGACGACGCGGCCGGCCGCATCGCGTTCTTCGACCAGTTGACGCGACGCGTCCAGGCGCTGCCCGCCGTGAGCGCGGCGAGCTGGGCCCGGGCGGTGCCTCCCAGCGTCTTCGGAGCGTACGGGCGGATCGTCGTGGAAGGCCGGGCAGTTGATGAATCGGAGCCCGAGGACGTCCACGCCGGCGACTGGGTTGCTCCCGGATATTTCCGCGCGGTGGGCATGTCGATGCTGGAGGGGCGGTCCTTCACCCGGGCCGATGTCGCGGACGAGGCGCCGGTCGTCGTACTGAACCGATCGGCCGCCGAGCGCTACTGGCCTCTGGGCGGCGCCGTGGGAAGCCGCATCGCGCTGGCCTCCGGGGGGCACAACTCTCCCTGGCTCACCGTGGTGGGCGTGGTGCCCGACGTGAAGGCCTGGTGGCTGGGTGACCGCGCCGATCGGATCCAGGTTTACCTTCCGATCTCCGATCAGACCCCGCGCTCGGGCATGCTCCTGGTGAGATCGACGGGGACGCCCGATCAGGTCATCCGGACGGTGTGGGTGCCACGTTCCTGGTGGAGGACCGGTTCCGGCAGTCCGTCGGGAGACAGCGGTTCCATGCGCTCATCCTGGATGCGTTCGGCGGCCTCGGCCTGTTGCTGGCCGTGCTCGGCGTATACGGAGTGTTGGCCATGTCCGTGTCCAGGCGCCGGCAGGAAATCGGCGTACGCCTCGCCCTGGGCGCCACCCGCGGCAGGATCACCCGGCTCGTAGTGGGTCAGGGGATGAAGGCGGTGGCGACGGGCGTGGTGTTGGGTCTGGTGCTCTCGTTCATGCTGGCGCGCTACATCGGGACGCTGCTGTGGGGCATCGAGGCGACGGATGTCACCACGTACCTTGCGGCGGTGGGCCTCCTGGGGATTGCGGGCCTCCTCGCCAGCTACCTGCCGACGCGTCGCGCGGCGTCCGTGGACCCGGTGGAGACCATGCGGTTGGAATAACCTCCGGCCGCGTAACGCGAACGCCGAGCGCCATGCGCAGCCCTATCTCCCGGGTCCGCTGGCTCACGTTGTAGCCCACCACGCCGTAGATCCCGAGCGTGGCCAGGATCAGGGTAAAAGCGCCCCCACCCCCAGCACCGCCGACAGGTGCGCTTCCCCACGCCGCTCTCCGCCAGCCAGTACCGGTTCAGGAAGCTCTGGTTCACCCGGTTCCAGTTCGGCCCGTGCCAGCGCGTCTCACCCCACCCCTGCGCAGGTCGTGTCATCGGCCTTCGGTCCCGGCCGCGCACATCGCACGGTATAGCGGAGGCCCGCGGGACTGGCTCGTGGGTCGTGAGACACAGCAGCGCGAGGAGACATCATGAGACGCAAGACACTGTTGGCGAGAACGACGTTACGCCTGGGCGCCATCATCGTCGTGTTGGCCACCGTGGCGTGCGAGCGTGCCGGCCCGACGACGCCGATGGCGCCGCCAGCCGCGCGGAGGGACCTCGTCACGCCGCCGCAGGGACAGGGCGCCATGGTGATCATTGACTCGACGCAGGTTTACTTCTTCAATTTCGACCCGGCGCATCAACTGTTGAGCGCGCACGTGCCGTCGGACATCTGTCTCACTGGAGACTTCAACGTGGGCGACCGGATGATCGTCACGACGCCATCGGCAATCGAACAGCGGCTGGTGAAGGTGCAGGACGGCGATTCGCGCGTGGCCGTGTATCATGCTACGTCACTGAACGACCTGTCCTGCGCGTTCCTCCTGGGACCCAACAAGGTGGCGGAGGGGACGGTGCGGCACACACAGACCTTCTCGAACGCCAGCTTCGCGGCCCATTGGGCCGGCTGGATCGAAGGCGTGGACGGGACGCCGCTGCACCTGAGCGAGACGTACCAGCTGACGGCCAGCGCGCTGGATCCCAACAACCCGGACCTGTGGTCGGAGAACGTGACCCGGATCCTGC
>JARRJS010000049.1:0-23072 GCA_037388885.1 Gemmatimonadota bacterium | reverse complement strand
GTACGGCGCCTCCTCCTGGTCCTCGGCCCGCATCTCCGCGAAGCTCGGGTACGGCACCGGCTGGCCGGCGTCGCGCAGCTTCTTCTCCTCCGCGTGGCGCTTCTGCTCCCGCGTCTGGATGCCGCTCTTCAGGTAGTACGTGATCTCCGCGCCGAACGGCGGGTTGTCCGCTTCGTAGTACGCGCCGCCCTGGAAGCCCTTGCCGCTGCCGCCCAGCCGGTGCGACGGGATATAGATGAGCGCGTCGCGCGGCGCGAAGATGTGCGCATCCTGCGCCATCACGTCGGGCGTAGCGTCGCGCAGCGGCGCGATGTCGTCCAGGACCCAGTAGCCGCGGCCGAACGTGGCCATGACCAGGTCGTCCGCCTGTTTCTGGATGGCCAGGTCGCGCACGGCGATGGTCGGGAAATGGCCCTCGAGCTGCGTCCAGTGGCCACCGCCGTCATGGGAAAAGAACACACCGAACTCCGTGCCCGCGAAGAGCAGGTCGGGGTCGATGGAGTCCTGGGCGATGGCGTGCACCGAGCCGCGCTCCGGCAGGTCGGAGGCGATGGACGTCCAATGGGCGCCGTTGTCCGTACTCTTCAGCAGGTACGGCTTGAAGTCGCCGTTCTTGTGGTTGTCGAACGCCGCGAACACCGTGTTCGCATCCTTGTTCGATGCCAGCACGTCGCTCACGTAGGTGCGGTCCGGCACACCGGGGAACTTGTCGATGCGCGTCCAGTGGCCGCCGTCGTCCTGGGTCACCTGGATCAGGCCGTCGTCCGTGCCCACGTACAGCAGGCCCTCCTTCAACGGTGACTCGTCCAGCGCCACGATGTTGCCGTAGATGGACGTGGACATGTTCTTGGCCACCGCGTCCATGCCCCACACCTGGCCCATGACCGGCAGCTTGTTGCGGTCGATGCCCCGCGTCAGGTCCCCGCTGATCTCCGTCCAGGAATCGCCCCGGTCGTTGCTGCGGAACACCTTGTTGGCCGCGAAATAGATGCGCGTATGGTCGAAGGGGCTGATGAGCAGCGGCGCGTCCCAGTTCCAGCGCAGGCCCGGCTCGCCCTCGCCCGGCTGCGGTTGGATCGGTACCGCTTCCCCGCTCTTACGGTCGAAGCGCACCAGGCCGCCGTACTGCGACTCGGCGTAGATGATGTTCGGGTCCGTCGGGTCCACCTTCGCGCCGAAGCCGTCGCCGCCGTTGGTGACGAACCAGTCGGAGTTGACGATGCCGTGCGCGCTGGTGGTGCGCGCCGGGCCGCCCAGGCTGAAGTTGTCCTGCGTGCCGCCGTACACGTGGTAGAACGGCTGGTCCGTGTCCAGCGCCACCCGGTAGAACTGCGTGACCGGCAGGTTCGCCTTGAACTCCCACGTCTTCGCCCCGTCCCAGGTCTCGTAGACACCGCCGTCGTTGCCGTTCAGGTAGTGGTCCGGGTGCTTCCGGTCGATCCACAGAGCGTGGTTGTCCACGTGCTTGTCCGGGCCACCCAGCCACGAAAACGTGTCGCCGCCGTCGTTGGTGACCTGGAGCCGCGTGTCCATGGCGTACACGCGGTCGCGCCGTACCGGGTCGCATACAAGCTCCGAATAGTAGTTGCCGGTGGTGTTGTAGCTGTTGCGCTTCTGCCAGGAACCGCCGCGGTCCGTGGACCGGAAGAAGCCCCCGTGGTCGTTCGCGGCCTCGATGATGGCGTACACGTAGTCGGGGTCGACCGGCGAGATGCACATCCCGATGCGGCCCACCTCACCCGACGGCAGCCCGTTCGTCAGCTTCGTCCACGTCTTGCCCGCGTCCGTGCTCTTGTAGAGCGCCGACTCGGGGCCGCCGCCCAGGTACGTCCACACGTGACGACGACGCTGCCACGCGCTGGCGTACAGCACGTCCGGATCGCGCGGGTCCATGACGACGTCGCTCACGCCCGTGTTGTCGCTGATGTTCAGCACCTTCGACCACGTCTTGCCGCCGTCCGTCGTCTTGTACAGCCCGCGATCGCCGCCCGCACTCCACAACGGACCCTGCGCCGCCACGTACACCACGTCCGAGTTGCGCGGGTCGATGACGATGCGGCCGATGTGCTCCGAGTCCTTCAGGCCCATGTGCTTCCACGTCTTGCCGCCATCCACCGACTTGTACACGCCGTCCCCGTAGGACACGCTCCGCTGCCCGTTGTTCTCGCCGGTGCCCACCCACACCACGTGCGGGTTGTTCGGGTCCAGCTGCACGACGCCGATGGAGTAGCTGCCCTCGCCGTCGAAGATGGGCTCCCATATGGTGCCGTCGTTCTCCGTCTTCCATACCCCGCCCGATGCCGTGGCCACGTAGAACTCCGCCGGGTCGTTCGGGTTGACCGCGAAGTCCGCGATGCGGCCCGAGGTCAGCGCAGGGCCGATGTTGCGCAACGCGATGCCGCGGAAGGTGGAAGCCTTGTAGGGTGAGCCCTGGGCCGCCGCGCCATTCGCCAGCACGCCGATGGCCAGCGGCAGGAGCGCCAGGGTGAGAGAACGTCGGAGAGTCCTCATGGGGTCCGTCCCGTCAATCGGTCCACGTAAAGCCGAACTCAAGTTCGAATTCGATGGCAGGTCGGGAATGTCGGGAGCGGCGACGTGCAGCGCCAGTGCCGAAAGGTGGCAGGGCGCGGACCGTTGCCTGCGGCAATGGTCTGGCTTGCAGTTGGCAGTCCGGGGCGGCCGGTTCTGACGGTTCGCGGGGGAACTGCTACCGTCGGGGTGGTCACACGCGGCCGATGTCGCGGCGGGCCTGCCGACGTCGCGGCGCGTGTGTGCCGACGTCGCGGCGGGTGCGTGTCGACGTCGCGGCGGGTGCCTGCATGCACCCGAAGCGAGTACCCGATCAAGCCGGCAGTCCCGCCGCGAACTCCCTCGACCGGCAATCCGGACCTGCCACCTGCAGCCCGCGCGCAGCGCGGGCGCCCTGCCACCCGACAGACCTGCGGTCCATTGACTCACCTGCCATATATATATTATTCTATATCTATGAGCATACACGATGAAGAGCTGGACCCGAAGAGCTTCCAGATGCTCGTGACGCTGGCGGGTGGCCCGCGGCACGGATACGCGATCCGTCAGGAGGTGGAGGCGCGCACGGAGGGGGCGGTGCGGCTGTGGCCGGCGACGCTGTACGGCACACTGGCGGAGCTTGTGGATCGAGGGTTGATCGAGGAAACGGAGAGCCCGGGCGGTCCGGACGATGATGCGCGGCGGCGGTACTACGCGTTGACGGCTGCGGGCCGAAAGCTGGTGGCGGCGGAGGCGGCGCGGCTGGAGGAGTTGGCGCGGCTGGCGCGTCGCCGTCTGGCGTACGGGGGGACCCGTTGAGGCGGCCGGCCGGGTTGGTACGGCTGGCCGCCTGGTTGTATGGCCGTTTCGTGGTGATGCTGCCGCGAACGTTCCGGGCCCGGTATGAGGGAGAGTTGTGCGCGTGTTTCGTGGCGATCGCGCGGGAGGCGCGGGCCCGGCGAGGCCGGCTGGCGGTGGTAGGTGTGACGGTGCGGGCGATCCTGGACCTGTGGACGCGGGCGCCGAAGGAGCACCTGGCGGCGGCGCGGGCGGGGGTGCTGGGTACGGGGGGCGGGTGGACGGGGGCGTGGCGGGAGGTGCGTCATGCGGCGCGGCGGCTGGCTCGCCGGCCGGCGTTCACGGTGTCGTCGATTGTGACCCTGGCGCTGGGGATCGCTGCGGCGACATCGGTGTTCAGCCTGGTGTACGGCGTGGTGCTGAGCCCGCTACCCTACCCCGACTCGGACAGAATCGTGGAGGTGGACCACGGCGCGAAGGGCCTTGGCATAAGCCACGGCCTGGGAGTCACGTACGGGTTCTACCGGTTCTACGCCGGCCGTGTACACACGGCGCAGTCGATGGCCATGTACGACGGCTCGGACTACACGCTGACAGGCGCGGGCGAACCGGTGCGGCTGCGGGGCATCCGTGCGACGCCGTCCCTGGACGACGTGCTGCGTGTCCGGCCTCTGGTCGGGCGCTGGCTCGCATCTTCTGACGCGGCGCCGGGTGCGGCGGCCGTCGTGGTACTGTCGTACCGGTTGTGGCAGGACCGGTTCGCCGGCGACCCGGCGGTGCTGGGGCGGGCCATCCGGTTGGAGGGCGAGCCGTACGTCGTCGTGGGTGTCATGCCGGCGTCGTTCGCGTTCCCGGATGCCCGGGCGCGGTTCTGGATCCCCAAGACCGTGCCGCGCACGGGGATCGGCGGCTGGAACGAGCGGGCGGTGGCGCGGTTGGCACCGGGGGCCGCGCCGGGGGCGCTCCAGGCCGAGATGGCGTCCTTGCTGCCGATTCTGCGGGAGCACAACGACGACCCGGCCCGGGTGAATTCCTACCTGGACGAGGCCCGGATCGCGCCGCGCATCGTGCGCTTGAAGGACGACGTCGTGGGCGACGTGCGGGCCACCCTCTGGATCCTGCTGGGCACGGTGGGATTCGTGCTCCTGATTGCCGTGGCGAATGTGGCCAACCTGTTCCTGGTGCGTGCGGAGGAAGCGCAGCGCGAGATCGCGGTGCGCACGGCGCTGGGTGCGAATCGAAGCCGTCTGGTCTGGGGCTCCATGTCGGAGTCGCTGCTGCTGGCGGCCGCGGCCGGAGCCCTGGGGGTCGCCGTAGCAGGCGTGGGCGTGGGTGTGCTCAAGCAGCGGGCGCCGGTGAGCATCCCGCGGTTGGGGACGGTGGGCCTGGACCCGGTGGTCCTGGGCGTCGCATTGGCGGTGTGCCTGGCGGCGGCGGTACTGCTGGGCATGGTCCCGCTGCTCCGGCGGCGGCGTGACCCGGGCACGGCCCTGCGGGAGGCATCGCGCAGCACGGCGAGTCGCGGTCGGCTGCGGGCCCGCAGCATCCTGGTGGCGACGCAGGTGGCCCTGGCCCTGATCCTCCTCATCGGCTCCGGACTGCTGGTGCGCACCTTCCGGGAGCTGCGTGTCGTGGATCCGGGATTCTCGACACGCCGGGCCCTGACGTTCGAAATCGGGCTGCCGCCCGCGCGCTACCCGACACAGGACGATGAGCGCCGCTTCCACGACGCCCTGCTGACCCGGCTGGCGGCACTGCCCGGCGTGCAGTCGGCGGGGGCCGTGGGCCAGTGCCTGCCGCTTTCCGACAACATGTGCTGGGGCGAAACGTTGCAGGCCGAGGACCGACCGACGCCACAGGGGCAGGTCCCGCCGGTGACGGGCGCGCGGGTGGTTGCCGGCGACTACTTCCGCGCGCTGGGCATTGGCGTGCGCGGCCGGCCGTTCGCGGCGTCCGACGAGACGGGCCCGCCCGTCGCCATCCTGAGCGATGCGGCGGCAGAGGCCTACTTCCCCGACGAGGACGCCATCGGCAAGCGCGTCCGGTTCGGCAAGGACCTGCCGTGGCACACCGTCGTAGGGGTGGCGCGCAATGTGCGCGGACGGCTCGCCTCCCACGACTTCGAGCGCGTCATCTACCTTCCCGTGAGCGCCGCGGAAGGAGCCGGGCCGCCGCCGTCGCATCTCATCTACGTGCTGCGAACGGCCTTGGCGGTACTGCCCACGTCGCTGGCGCCCGCTGTGCGGCGTACCGTGGCAGGCATGGACCCGGCCATTCCGGTGGCCGGTGTGCGCACCCTCGCGGCCGTCATGGCGCAGGCCACCGCGCCCACCGCCTTTGCGCTGGCCCTCATCGGCCTCGCCGCGCTCATGGCCCTGCTCCTCGGCGCCGTAGGCGTCTACGCTGTGGTCGCATACAGCGTCAGCCGACGTACCTCCGAGATCGGCGTGCGCATGGCCCTCGGGGCGAACGCGCGTGACGTTCGCCGGATGGTGCTCCGCCAGGGCGGTGTCGTCGTCCTGGCGGGCGTCGTCCTCGGCCTGGCCGGTGCGGTCGCTCTCACCCGACTCATGACCGGCATGCTCTTCGGCGTCAGCCCCCTCGACCCGCTGAGCTACGTCCTGCTCACCGCCGTCATGCTGGTCGGCGCCGGACTGGCCCTGTACCTGCCGGCGCGACGTGCGTCCCGCGTGGATCCCATGGCGGCTTTGGGGGACGGGTAGCAAGGACGCTGGCCTCGTCTCATCCCGGTGGTTTCGGGCGTTCATCATGGGAGGCATGGTGTCACCCCGGAAGGCAGGATGTCATGCGCACGCGCGTTCCTGTTCTGGCCCTCGCCCTGGGCGCTTGCTCGTCGGTGGCGGCTCCCGACGTGGTCCTGGACCAACCGTACGAGATCGCGCTGGGCTACGAAGAGACACAACAGGTGGGCAATGTCGTGCAGGTCACCTTCACCGGTGTGCAGAGCGATTCCCGCTGCCCCGGGGACGCCGTGTGCGTCTGGGAGGGCAACGCTGCCATCACCGTGGCCGTCTCCGCGGGGATCGCGGCCGGTGACACCCTCCAGCTCAACACCGCCCTGGACCCGCAGTCCCAGGACTGGCGCGGGGTGCGTGTGACGCTCCTCGAAGTCCTACCGACCCCCCTGTCGGGCCAGCCGATCCCGCTGGAGAGCTATGTCGTGCGGCTGCGGATCGAGCCCGTACCCAAGTGGACGCTCACCGACTGAGCCTGCGCCCACACGGCGTCACCCGAAGCCCAACAGCGCGCCAGACGTCCGCCTCACCCCGCGAACCAGAGAAGCGCACGCGACAAGCGCCGTGCGCCTGGCCGGGATCCTGCTCACCCGATGAACGCCGAAGCTGCCACCTGCCACCTGCTACCTGATGCGGCCTGGCCAAACGGCCCGCCGAATCTCATCTTGCCCCCGCCCGGGCCGCACTCGTCGGCCCACGAACCTTCGCCTGCCACACGAGCCCGAGACCCATGAGCAACCGTTCTCTGTCAGTTCTCGCCGCGGCTGTGACCCTCGGTGCGGCCGCCTGCAGCCCGAAACCCGCAGACCGGATCACGGCGTCCGGCATCATGTCGGACGTGGAAGTGCTGTCGACGGACAGCATGGAAGGTCGCGCGCCGGCGACCATCGGGGAGGAGCGTGCGACGGACTATATCGCGAAGCGATTCGCCCAGATCGGCCTGGAGCCGGTGGGCGACAGCTATATGCTGCCGGTAGAGCTGGTGGGTTTGAGGAAGGATGCCGGCCAATCGTCGATCGAGCTGCGCGGTCCGGACGGCGCGCTGCCGCTGGAACAGGACGCCAACTTCACCTACTGGTCGACGGCGGAACGGCCGACGGTGGACCTGCGCAACGTGCCGGTCGTGTTCGTGGGCTACGGCGTGGAGGCGCCGGAGTACGGCTGGGACGACTTCAAGGGCCAGGATGTGAGCGGCAAGGTGCTGCTGTTCCTGAACGACGACCCTCAGGTGGAGGAGGACGGCCAGGCGCTGTTCGGCGGGCCGGCGCGCACTTACTACGGCCGCTGGACGTACAAGTTCGAGCAGGCCCAAAAGCACGGTGCGGCGGGCGCGATCATCGTGCACACGACGACGTCGGCCAGCTACGGCTTCAGCGTGATCGGCAACACCGGCTCCCGCCGGGTCTGGCAGCGCACCTACAAGCTGCCGGTGCTGGCGTGGATGGACTCGACGCTGTCGGAGCAGGTGGCGTCGTCCATGGGCACGGACCTGGCCGGCCTGTTCGCGAAGGCGCAGTCGCGTGACTTCCGGCCGGTGGACACCGGCTACCGGCTGACGACGCACATCGTCACGAGCATCGAGCGAGCCGAAGCGCGCAACGTGGCCGGCGTCGTGCGGGGCACGGATCCGGCGCTGGCGGACCAGTACATCGTGTTCACGGCGCACCACGATCACCTGGGCATGGACCCGAATCTGCCCGGCGACGACAAGATCTACAACGGCGCGCAGGACAACGCGCTGGGCGTGTCGTCCATCATGGCGGCGGCGCAGGCGTTCGCCGCGGCGCACCCGCGGCGCTCGGTCATGTTCGTTTCGGTGACCGGCGAGGAGGGCGGGCTGCTGGGCAGCAGCGCGTTCGTTGCAAACCCACCTGTGCCGCTGAACCGGATCGTCGCCGACTTCAACGTGGACTCGCCCCAGCTGTTCGGCGTGACGAAGGACGTGGCGGCCATCGGTATCGACATGGGCACGCTCGGGGACGTGTTCACGCAGGTCGCGCACGAGCACAACCTCGAGGCCAAGGGCGACCCGAACCCGGCCGCCGGCAGCTTCTACCGCTCCGACCAGCTCAGCTTCGCCAAAGCCGGCGTGCCGGCGCTGTACCTGCAGGCGGGCACGGACTACGTGACGCCGCTGGACTTCGACCCGCGGGAGTACCACCAGGCGCGCTACCACCAGGTCACGGACGAGATCGGCCCGGCGTGGGACCTGAGCGGCACCGAACGCGACATGCAGATCCTGTTCGAGACGGCGCTGCGTGTGGCGAACGCCGATGAGCAGCCGCGCTGGGCGCCGGGCAACGAGTTCGAGTCGGAGTGGAAGGCGCTGTACGGAAACTAGCCCCGCGGCGGTATGAAAACCCGGGTGCGGGTGCAGGTGCGGGTGCGAGTCACGTGCCCGATGCAAACCCGTGATTCCGTTTGCGTGTGCGGGTCCAAGTCCGAGTCTGAAACGGGCAGGAGCTTCGGACTTTGTCTCGAATGCCCAGCGGCACCGGGGCACGGGCACGGACGAGGACACGCAACCGGACACGGGAGAAACCGGGCACGTGACTCGCACCGGCACCCGCACCCGCACAGGGGTTTTCTGGTCGATTCGGATTCGCCCTGGCCAAACGGTACGTCCCGCCTCATTTTTTCCTCTCCGGGCCGCACTCGTCGGCCCACGAACGTTCGCCTACCACACGAGCCCGAGACCCATGAGCAACCACACCCGCATCATGATGAGCCTCGCCCTTTTGACAGCGCTCGCCGGCTGCGCGAGCCAGGCGGACCAGGACGCGGCGGAGATCCAGGACGCGGCGAAGATCCACGAGGACGCGCTGGTCATTGACACGCACGTGGACATCTCGCCGCGGTTCGCCGCCGAGGTGAACCCGTGCCAGGAGACGGAGCGCCAGGTGGACGTGCCCAAGATGGAGCAGGGCGGCGTGGACGCCGTCTTCTTCATCGTTTACGTGGGCCAGGGCCCGCGTACGGCCGAAGGCTACGCGCAGGCCGAGAAGACAGCGCTGGACCGGTTCGCGGCCATCCACCGCATGGCCGAGGAGCTGTGCCCGGACCGCATCGGGATCGCGTACACGGCCGACGACGTTCAGCGCATCCACGACGCGGGCAAGAAGGTGGCGGTCATCGGCATGGAGAACGGCTACATCATCGGCAAGGACCTGTCGCTGTTGAAGCGCTATTACGACCTGGGTGGCCGCTACCTGACGCTGTCCCACATGGGCCACAACGACATCTCCGACTCCGCGAACCCGCGCGAGGGTGAGCCGGTGGCGGAGCACGGCGGCCTGAGCCCGTTCGGTGAAGAGGTCGTCCACGAGATGAACCGGCTGGGCATCATGGTGGACGTGTCGCACATCTCGAACGAGGCTGCGCTGGGCGCCGTGCGGGTCTCTCGCGCACCGGTCATCGCGTCCCATTCCGCGACCCGTGCGCTGGTGGACATCCCGCGCAACCTGGGCGACGAGCAGCTGAAGGCCATCGCGGCCAACGGCGGTGTGCTGCAGGTGGTGGGGCTGGCCGAGTACGTGAAGGCGAGCCCGGCGGAGAAGCGGGCGGCCATCGACTCGCTGCGCCAGGCGATGGGCATCACGAGCCGCGGCGCGTGGCGCAACATGACGGACGAGCAGCGGGCGGAGTACCGCAGCGGGATGGAAGAGATCGAGCAGCGCTGGCCGCGGGGCACCGTGTCGGACCTGGTGGACCACATCGACCACGCCGTCCAGGTCATGGGCATCGACCACGTGGGCATCGCATCCGACTTCGACGGCGGCGGCGGCGTCACCGGCTGGAACAGCGCCGCCGAGACGCCGTCCGTCACCGCCGAGCTGGTGAAGCGCGGCTACTCCGCCGACGACATCCGAAAGCTCTGGGGCGGCAACCTGCTCCGGGTCTGGCGGGAGAACGAGCGGGTCGCCCGGGAGATGCAGGCCGGGTGACGCCGGCCGACCGACGACCGTCGACCGTCGTTGCGTTGGCGGCGGCCGCCGGTTTCCGGTTGAATCCGACCGACGATCGATGATCGATGATCGACGACGGGCGGGGGTCAGTCTGCGGTCGGAACGGCTGACTTCCCGGGTCACGCGCGCGCCTTCGCGCCCGCTGGCCTTCGTTCACGGAATCAGCTGTTCACGCTACGGCATCGTTCGACGGCGACGAATGGCAACGGTCGTCGGTCGCCGGTCGTCGGTCGGGACGGAATGATCGTCGATCATTCCGTCCCCAGCGCCTCCATGGGATCGATTCGCGTGGCGCGCCGCGCGGGCAGCACGCAGGCGAGTATGCCTACGGCGGCCAGGGTGGCGGCCACGACGACGAGCACGGCCGGGTCGGTGGGCCGTACACCGTAGAGAAGCGCCCGGACCAGTCGCGAGAGCAGCAGGCTGCCCCCGAGTCCCAGGGCCAGTCCGATGCCGATGACGCGCAGCCCCTGGTGCAGCACCAGCCGGAACACTTCCCCCGGACTGCCGCCCAGGGCCATGCGCACGCCCAGCTCGCGGGTGCGCTGGGTGACGGAGTAGGCGAGCACGCCGTAGATGCCGACGCTGGCGAGGAACAGCGCGACGACGGCGAAGGCGAGAAGCAGCAGCATGGTGACTCGCCGGGCCCGCAGCGTGTCGGCGATGCGGGACGACATCGTCTGGGGCATGTAGAACGGCATGTCGGGATCGATGCTGCTCACGGCCTTGCGGATCGGCGCGACGAGCGACGTGGGCGTCGTCGTCGTGCGCACCACCAGGGTGAAGAACGTGCGTGACTGTTGCTTGTAGTTGAAGTAGTAGGCGCCGACGTGGTCGCTCTCCGTCAGCTCGTTCTGCTTGATGTCACCCACCACGCCCACGATGGTGTACAAAAGGTCCTCGTCGTTGTCCGTCATGCCCGGCACGCCCAGGAGCATGCGCTTGCCGATGGGGCTGGCGTCCGGCCAGTAGCGGTGCGCCAGCCAGCGGTCGATGACCATCACCTTCACGGACCCGGTGTCGTCCGACGCCTCGAAACCCCTGCCCTGCAGGACCGGGATACCCATGGTGCGGAAGTATGCGGGGCCCGCCACGGTATTGAACGGGGAAAGGAGCGACTCGCCGGCCTTGGGCACGTAGCCTTCCGGCAGCACCACGCTGGCGCTGTTGCTGCCACCGAACGGGACCTGGCTGGTCACGCTGGCTCCTTCCACGCCGGGCAGCGCCCGCACCTTGGCCAGCATGTCGTCCAGGAACCTGCTGCGGCTGGCGTCGTCAGAGTAGCGGGACGTCGGCATGGAGATGTAGCCCGTGAGCACCGATGCCGGCTTGAACCCGGGATCCACCTTCAGCGCCGCGCGGAAGCTTGCGAACATGAGTCCCGCGCCGATGAGCAGCACGAACGCCAGCGCGACCTGTGCGGTCACCAGCCCACCGCGCAGCAATACCGCCCGGCGGCTGGCCGTGCCCGACCGGCTCTCGGCGCGGAACACGGCGTTCAGGTCCGTGCGGAACACGTGCGCCAGCGGGATGCCGCCGAAGAACACGCCCGCGGCCAGCGTCAAGGCGAACGTGAACAGCACGACGATGCCGTTGATGCCCACCTCCGCGCCGCGCGGCAGTTCGTTGGCGCCCAGCGCACCCAGCGCCTGCATGCCGCCGGCGCCCGCGGCCAGGCCCAGCGCTCCGCCGAACAGGGCCAGCAGCACGGCCTCCGTGATGAGCTGCCCCGCGAGCCGCCGCCGGTCGGCGCCCAGCGCGATGCGCGTGGCCAGCTCCCGTGCCCGCCGGCTCGACCGCGCCAGCATCAGGTTCGCGATGTTTACGCAGCCGATGAGCAGCACGAACGCCACGCCACCCCACAGCATGATCAACGTCGGGCGTATGTCCCGCAGCAGGTCCGCCTTGAGGTCCACCACGACCACGTGGTAGCCGGCGTCCTTCAGGATCTGCTTGGCGTTCGGGATCGGGACCTGGTCCACCAGCTCGGCGTTCAGCGCCTTGATCTGGTCGTCGGCCTGTTGCACCGTTGCGCCGGGCGCCAGGCGCGCGATCATCTCGAAATTGTTGGAATGCAACCGTTCGGGCGTGTGGTCCGCCGGCGTGTACGGGATGGGCAGGTAGAAGCGTCGGTCCTGCTGGCCCAGGAAGTGGAAGCCTTTCGGCAGCACGCCCACGATGGTGTACGGCCGCCCGTCCACGCGCAGGTCCTTGCCGACCACCGACGCATCGCCCGCGTAACGCTCCTGCCAGAACCCGTAGCTCAGCACCACCTTATGCGCGTTGCCCGGCTCCATCTCGTCGTCGGTGAACGTGCGGCCCAGGAGCGGCTTCACGCCCAGGAGCGGGAAGAACGACGCCGTCACCCGCATGCTCTGGATGCGCTGCGGACTCCCTTTTTCGCCTACCGTGTTCCCCCAGAACTGGTACTCGGCCACGTTCTGGAACGCCTTCACCCGTTGCCGCCGGTAGAAGTAGTCCGGCGCGCTGTTGGAGGCGCGCGTGGCGCCTGCGTTGGGGTAGCTGTTGAACACGCGCACCAGCCGGTCCGGCTGCGGGTACGGCAGCGGGCGCAGCATGACGCCGTCGATGACGCCGAAGATGGCGGTGTTGGCCCCGATGCAAACGGCGAGGGTGAGGAGCACGGTCAGGGTGACCGCCTTGTCCTTCCACAACAGTCTGACGCCGAATCGCAGGTCTCGCAGCAGGTTGTCCATCACGAGCATCCGAAGGAAGAAAGTCCTGTTTGTTCTGCTCTACGTTCGGGTCGCGCACCCGGTTTCGGGGCCCGGAGCAGGCGTCCCCACGCCCGTGGGTCGACGATCCGGTCCGTCGACCGTAGCTTGTGGCCATGGCACCGACACACGAGTGCCCGCGCATGCCATCCGGCGCGGGCAACGTTCCCGGCGGCCGCTGATGGGCCGACGCATCCTCTCCGCCCTGCTCTGGGCCAATGTGGGCCTCTGGACACTGCTCTTTCTGCCCGTGATGGCCGTCGTCTGGGTGTTCACGGCGCCATTCGATCCGGGGCGCTACGCGGCGGGCCGCTTGCTCCGCATCTGTGCCATGGTCACGGTGAAGACCAACCCCCTCTGGCACTTCCGCGTCTCCGGCGTGCGCGTCGGTGACCCACGGCGTCCATACGTGGCCGTGTCCAATCACGAATCGTTCGCCGACATCTTCCTCATCAGTCACTTGCCATGGGAGATGAAGTGGGTGTCCAAGGAGACGCTCTTCCGGCTGCCGGCCATGGGCTGGATGATGCGCATGGCGGGCGACATCGAGGTACAGCGTGGCAGCAACCGCAGCCGGCTGCACGCACTGCAAGGCATGCGCGACCGGCTCGGCAAGCGCGTCACGGTGATGGTCATGCCGGAAGGCACGCGCTCTCGATCCGGCAACCTGCTGCCGTTCCGGGACGGCGGGTTCCGGGTGGCGGTGGAGTCCGGCGTGCCCATCCTGCCCATGGCCGTGGCGGGCACGCGCGACGCCATGGCGAAGGGGTCGCTGGTGTTCAACCGGGCCCGCGCCGAGGTGCGCGTGCTGGAGCCGGTGGAAACGACGGGGCTGACGCTGAAGGACGTGCCGGAGCTGCGGGAGCGGGTGCGCGCCATGATCCAGGCCGCACGCGACGAGCTGCGTCGCGAGCTGGGGCTGGCGGAGGGCTGAAACCCCGGCGCTCCTGCTCTTGGCGGGCGGGGAAAGTTCCTGGAGCGCAGAGGGGTGTTCGTCTTCGTTGTCGTCTTCGTCTTCGTTCTGCCGCGGGTCCCTGGCGACTGCACACGGCACGCGTTCGCCCAAGATGCACCCGCCCCACGCGGCGACCCCGGCCTGGCACGAAGACGAAGACGATTCCGAAGACGCTACGTCCCCAGCAGGCGCGCCGCGTTGCCGCCCATGATGGCGGTGCGCTCCGCCTTGCTCAGCTCCGCCGCCAGGACGGTCTGCTTCATGAGCGGCAGGCTGCCCACGCGGTGTGGGTAGTCGCTGCCCGCCATGATCTGGTCGGCGCCGGCGAAGTCGACGGCCAGGCGCAGCGCTGCCGGGTCGAAGTTGACGCCGTCGTAGTAGAAGCGCCGCAGGTACTCGCTGGGCGGCCGGTCGATGTGCACGCGGCACTCGCGGAACGCTTCGTACCCGCGGTCCAGGCGCTCCACCAGGTAGGGGATCGTGCCGCCCAGGTGGGATAGCACCCAGCGGATGCGCGGGAACACCTCCGGGATGCCGCGGAACACCAGGCTCGCGGCCGCAAGCGTGGTGTCCAGCAGGAAGCCCACCAGCGGCATCAACCAGAACTCGGTCATCGCTTCCACGCCCACGGGGTTCGTGGGGTGGATGTGGATGATGGCCTCGAGCTCGTTCGCCTTCTTCCACAGCGGCAGGTAGCGGAGGTCGCTCAATGCGACTCCGTTCACATTGCTGAACACCATGGCGCCCGGCAGCCCGAGCTCCACCATGGCGCGTTCCAGCTCGTCGGCGGCGGCGGCCGGCTCGTTCAGCGGCAGCGTCGCCAGCGCCGCGAAGCGGCCGGGGTAGCGTCGCACGACGTCGGCGAACGCGTCGTTCACGAGCCGCGCCAGCTCGACGGCGCGCGCCGGTTCCTCCACGTGCGTGCCCGGCGTGGTCAGCGACAGCACCTGGGTGTCCACGTCCTCGTCGTCCAGCACGCCGTCCCGATACACGATGTCCCGATGGCCGCGAACGGCCACGTTGTAGTCGCCGGGATAGTGCAGGCACGGGTTTCCTTCCGCGTCCACCGTCAGGTGCACGGCGGACGGTCCGGCCCGCAGCGCCTCGATGTACTCGGGCGGATAGTAGTGGTTATGGAAGTCGATGATGCGCACGCCGCTCCTCCAGGCGATGGGCTCTTCGTGTCCAGACCGCGTAAACCGGCAACCCGGCCAGCACCAGGGCCAGTCCGAAGGTGCTCTCCGCGGGCTGCGTGACGACCTGGTTCACCACCACGGCCGCCGCCAGGGCGATGAACAGCACCGGCACCACCACCCCGCCCCGCACCCGGTACGGCGGCCGGAACGTCGGGCGGCGCCGCGCCAGCAACAGCCCGGCGGCCATCAACGCGAAGAAGATCCACTCCGTATAGACCACGCGCGTGAACAGCACCCGGTAGCTGCCCGTCGCCACCAGCACACAGGACCATACCGCCTGAAGCGCGATGGCGCGATGGGGCGTCCGGAACGTCGGGTGCACCGCACCGGCCCAGCGGAACAGCAGTCCATCCTCCGCCATGGCGTGATAGACGCGCGGCCCGGCCAGTACGAGCCCGGCGATGCCGCCGAAGCAGGAGAATACCACCAGCGCCGACATGAACGCCGCACCGCCCGACCCCAACACGGCATTCGCCGCGTCGGCCGCCACGCGCGTCGACCGCATCACCACGCCCAGCGGCAGCACGTGCAGGTACACGGCATTGAGCGCCATATAGCACACGATCACAACACCCATACCCAGTACCAACGCCCGCGGGATGGTCCGCGGCGCATCCACCGTCTCCCCCGCCGTATACGTCACCATGTGCCAGCCGCCGAACGCGAACAACCCCGCCCCCACCGCCCGCACGAACGCGCTCAATGTGACGCCGCCGAGGGGGCTCGCGCCCGTGGCCGCGCCCGCGCCCGAGATGCCCCCGCCCGCGCCCGCGCCCGTGGCCGCGCCCCCGCCCCCGCCCGCGCCCGCGCCTGCTACTGCGTATCCCGCCGCGATCATCAGCGCGATGGCCGCCACCTTGCCGATGGTGAACGCCGTCTGCAGCCGGCTGCCGTGCTGCACGCCGGCGTAGTTGACGGCCGAGACGAGCAGGATGGCGCCGACGGCCATGGGCTTGACCCAGCCGTCGCCGCCGGGCACGAACCAGGCGAGGTAGCGGGCGAAGATGACGGCGATGGCAGCGATGATGCCGGAGTGCATGCTCCAGAACATCGCCCAGCCCCAGAGGAAGCCCACGGCCGGCGACAGGGTCCGGCGCAGGAACACGTAGACGCCGCCCGACTCCGGGTAGGCGGCCGCCAGCTCGGCGCAGATGAGCGCGCCCACGGTGGTGAGCAACCCGGCGGCGGCCCACACCATGAAGATTCCGGCCGCCGACGGCACGTCCCGGGTGATCTCCGAGGGCTGCACGAAGATGGATGCACCGATGATGATGCCCACCACCAGCGCGGTGGCCTGGAGCAGGCCGATGGAGCGGCGCAGCGCGGGCGGCGGGCCGTCGGGGGCCGTCGCGTGCCGGGAGTCGGTGCTGTTCACGGGACGTGGCGTACCGGCAGCCTCAGAACCCGCCGCCACCTCCGCCCCCGCTGCCTCCGCCGACGGATCCGCCGCCGCCGGACCCGGAACTGGGGCTGGACGACATGGTGCTGCTCGCCTGCGTCGTCATGCTGGACAGGCTGTGGGCGAACATGCTGGCGTTGAACACACCGGCGTGCATGCCGGCGCTGGACCGGTACCAGTCGGGCGGCTCGGTGAACATGCCGTCGAACGCCTTGGCCCACTTCTCTTCAACGTGGAAGGCCATGGCGTAGGCCAGGAACTGCTCAAACATCTTGGGCGACGTGATCATGCGCTTGAAGCGATCGGCGTCCACCTTCGCCAGGAACTCCTTGAAGCCCAGCGCTTCTTCGCGCGTGCGCGCGCCGGTTTCCGTGCGGGCGGGCATGATAATGCCGAAGATGGCCAGGATGACGCCGGACACGGCCAGCGCCACACCCAGCATGGTCCGTGCGCCGACAGCGCCGGCGGACTGCGACACCACGGCGATGGCGACGCCGATCCCCACCGCCGGCACCGCCATGCCGAGCCAGAGCCGCATCGCCTTGTCCGGGCGCGTGCGGTAGAAGGCACGGTCCACCAGCCGATCGTACACGGCGTTGGTGATGGAGCTGACCTTCTTGTAGAACGAGTTCTTCAGGTCCGACAGCTTGATGGTCGGCACGGTGAGCGGGTCGGGCCAGTCCTTGCGGGCATCGTCGTGGGGCGCCCCGCTGCCCATCACGGTGGCCAGCGCGCGGCCCAGGCTGACGTGGTCCACGTGGTCCCGGCTGAACAGCGAGGTGAGGAACACGTGCTCGTACGGCTCCAGACCTTGCCACTCACTGGGCGGCTTCAGCAGGTGGAACTCGTAGTCCTGCTCTTTGAGCTTGGCCAGCAGGCCTTCCTTTTCCAGCTCGTCGATGCGGATATGGCCGCGTACCGCCAGGTCCACGATCATGGACGTGATGTCCCGCATGTCCGCGCGGTTGTCCACCAGCGTGCCCAGCTCCACCGGCCGCAGGTCGTGCGGCGGGTCGTAGCGCACCATGATGCTGTGCGGCTTGGGGTCCCGCCCGTTGCGGTTCCAGCGCCTATAGGCGAAATAGAACACCAGCAGCGGTAGCAGGAGCGGCCAGTAGGTACCGAATCCGCTACGCAGGGCGTCGGCGGCCGTGGGCCGCGCCACCGTTCCCGCCGGCCAGCCCACGGCGATCGTGAGCCCATGGCCCGGCGTGAACGGACCCGCGTCCGTCACGCGCGCCACCCCGCCTTCCACCTCCACCGGCACCTGCGCGGTGCTGTTCACCGCCCCGCCATACGCCGCGGCCTGCTTCACGGCCAGCCCGCGCGGCAGCATGACCGTGGCGCTGGCCACCCGGATGGGCACCTCCCACTCCGTGCCGGTGACCTGCCAGTACAGCTCGTCCAACGCGGCGCCGGTGCTATCCGGCTCGAAGAACCGGATGGCATTGTGCACCACGTAGGTGAGCACGACGGTGCGCGTCGCGTTCGCGGCGCCGGGCACCCAAACCCGGAACCGCTCGTGCCACCGGTCGGGATGCTCGATCTCGTGCCGCAGCGCGTGGCCCTGGCCGTCCGTCGCCGACTGGAAGTCCACGTTCAGCCGTGCGCGCTTGTGCTTCGCCGTCGTGTGCTGAAGGGACAGCACCCGCACGATCCCGTTCCACGAGCCCGTGAAGTGCGGCTGCAGCGTCTCCCGCACCACCACGTCCCCGTTCTGGCGCACCGCGATGTCCGCATCGAACCGTTCGAACACCAGCGACCGCTGCGCCGCCAGTGGGCCGGCGAAGGGGCCGGCAGCCGCCGCGAGCGCGGCCAGCGCCAGGACCACGCCGCGCACGCATCGTCGTGTACGCATCAGAACTCCACGTCCGGCACGGCCCGCTCGCCCTCGTCCTCCAGCTCGAAGAACTCCCGCGCATGGAACCCGCCGGCATTGGCGATGATACGGGACGGGAACTGCTGCACCCTCGTGTTCAGGTCGCGCACCACCGCATTGTAGTAGCGCCGTGCGTTCTGCACCGCCTCCTCGATCTGCGACAGCGTCTTCTGCAGCTCCTGGAACGGCTCCGCCGCCCGTAGCTGCGGGTACGACTCCGACACGGCGAACAGACGGCCCAGGGCCTGCGACAGCACGCCCTCGGCCTGCGCCCGCTGCGCCGGATTTGCGTTCGCCGCCTGCATCGCCTGCGTGCGCGCCGACGTGACCGACTCCAGCGTCTCCCGCTCGTGCTCCGCGTAGCCCTTCACCGTGTTCACCACGTTGGGGATGAGGTCGTGGCGCCGTTTCAGCTGCACGTCGATGTCCGACCACGCGTTGTCCGTGCGCACTCGCAGCGACACCAGCCCGTTGTAGACCATCACGGCGTACACCGCGGGCAGTACGAACACAACGATGATGAAGAGTACGAGACCGAGCATGGCTGGCTCCGGGTTCTGACCGACGACCGTCGACCGTCGGCCGCCGTTGCCGGCGGCCGCACGTTTCAGGGGCAATCCGATCGACGATCGCCGATCGATGATCGACGACGCGTGGGGGCGGTTTCGCGGCGGGGCTTCCGCGTTCCGGTCGGCTTCCGGATCACCGGCGCACACTCCCCGGTTCCCGGTTCCCGCATCACGTTTCCCGCTCCCTGGCCGGCATCATTGTGCAAAACAAGCCGTCAGGACGCAACGTTCGTATCGGGCGGCATTCATCGGTGGACGGCCGACGGTCTTCAGCCGGCTCGATTTCCGCTTTCCGCTTTCCGGTCGTAGCTTGGCGCATGCTTGAGCCGGACGCGCTGCGGAAGATCTGGAAGGACTTCCAGGCCGACCATCGGGACCTGGCCGGCTGGAGCCTGGTCATCAACGGGCGCATGACGTCGACGGCCGGGCGTTGCAAGTACGACCGCCGTCAGATCCACATCGCGGCCTGGCACCTGCGCCGCAGCCGCCGCTCCGACGTGGTAGACACGCTGCTGCACGAAGCGGCGCACGCCCTGGCCGGCCCGCGCACCAACCACGGTCCGGCGTGGAAGCGCTGGGCGGTGCGCCTGGGTGCCGACCCTCGACGCACGCTGCCGGCCGAAGTGTGGCGTGACAGCCCTGCCGCCACTCGCCCACCCCGCTGGCTGGCCCGCTGCCGGAGTTCCGCCGGGTGGTGTGCGGACGGTGCGGCGGCGCGCTGGACTGGGCGGATATGCGGGAATGAGGCGGGGCGCGCCGCAGGACCGCGGGGCTGGCGCCCCGCTCAGGACGCCTGCCGCCTGCCGGGCGGCCGGCTAGGACGCAGGGCTTCGCCCTGCTAGGACGCGGCGCCTGTTGGCGCCGCTAGGCTTCGGAATCCACGTCAGCTCTGGCAACGATACATGGAGGGCTTCAGCAAACTCCCCGTCCTGCCCTCGTGCCGCTCGACGTTGTTCCTAGCGGCGCCGTCAGGCGCCGCATCCTAGGCGCGCGAAACGCGCCGTCCTGGCCGCGCCAAAGGCGCGGCGTCCTGAGCGGGGCGACAGCCCCGCGCCCTGGCGCGGCCTGCCGCGCCGTTGCATCGTTATGCACGGAGACGCCCATGGCGAGCCCCAAGAAGCAAATCGGGAAGCAGCGTCGAGCCCTCTGGTGGGTCGTGTGGATCGGCATCGTCGCCGCAGGAATCCCCACGCTCGCACGTTGGGCCATGAGGCAGTTCGGTCTCCCTGCCGCCGTTTTCTGGGGCACGCTGCCCGCGTTCCTTTTCTTCGTCCTGTTGCTGTTCCTCGTCATCGCCTGGCGCCGCCGCGCCACCACCACCAGCGCCGCAGCCGAGTCGGCGTCCGTGGCCGTGCTGCCGTTCACCAACCTGAGCGCCGATCCGGATGCCGCCTTCCTTGGCGACGGCCTGGCCGATGAGATCATCACCGCGCTGTCGAGAGTGGAAGGACTGCGCGTCGCCGCCCGCAGCTCGTCGTTCGCTTTCCGGGCCAAGGCGGACGACCTGCGCAGGGTCGGGCGCGAGCTGCACGCCGGGTCCATCCTGGAAGGCAGCGTACAGCGATCCGGGGACCGCATCCGCATCACGACGGACCTGGTACGCACGGCGGACGGCGAGCGGCTGTGGTCGCGGCAGTACGACCGGGAGCTGGAAGACGTTTTCGCCATCGAAGACGAGATCGCCGAGAGCGTCGTGCGGGCGTTGCGCGTCATCCTCAGCGATCGGGAGCGGCAGGCCATCCGACGACCCGTGCCCGCCGACGTCCGGGCGTACGAGTACTACCTGCGCGGCAGGCAGTTCCTCCACGAGACCCGCATGAAGAGCTTCGATTTCGCCCGCACCATGTTCGAGCAGGCCATCCAGGTGGACCCCTCGTACGCCCTGGCCTGGGCCGGGCTCGCCGAGGCCGGTGGCCTGCTCGAAATGTTCTACCCTGGACGCCACGAGGACCTGGCCCAGGCCGATGAGGCCAGCCTCAAGGCGCTGGACCTGGCGCCCACGCTGGCCGAGGCCCACGCCGCCCGCGGCCTGGTGCTCTTCCTCATGGGCCAGGAGCGGGAGGCCGACGAACGCTTCGTCGCCGCCATCGCCCGCGACCCGCGCCTCTTCCAGGCACGCTACTACTACGCCCGCGCATGCTTCCAGCGCGGTTGGATGGACGAGGCCGCCCGCCAGTTCGAGGAGGCCGCCCGCATCCAGGAGAACTACTCGGCCGCCTTCTTCTCCGCCCAGTCCCTCGAGGCGCTCGGCCGGCCGGAAGAGGCGCGTGCCCGCTACGCCCGCAGCCTCCAGGTGGTGGAGCACCACATGGAGCTGCATCCCGACGACCCCCGCGCCGCCACCATGCGCTCCGTCGCCCTGTACCGCACCGGCCAGCCCGAGGAAGGTCTCGCCTGGGCCGAGCGCGCCCTCGTCCTCGACCCCGATGACGCCGGCGTCCGCTACAACGTCGCCTGCCTCTTCGCCCTCGAAGGGGAGACCGATCGCGCCATCGACTGCCTCGAGGCCGCCATCGAACGCGGCTTCCAGAACCGCCAATGGTTCGAGCGCGATCCCGACCTCGCCTCGCTCCGCGATGATCCCCGATTCAAGGCGCTCATGCAGGACACTGGCAGAACGCAGGACCTCCGGCCCGGTTAGCCTCCCTCTCCATCCGGCCAGGTTCGCTGTCCAAACCGCCCGCCAGGATCGTCCTTCGCCGCGTCCCCACGCTTCAAACAGCGCTTGTGGGGAGTTTCCCCCCATACGTACCCACCCCGCAATGTGGGGGATTCCCCTATTGTGACGTCGTTGCCAGCACTGTACATGTAGCCTACTTGCCAAAGAGTCGTCGGCCGGAGGCGACAGGTCCGGGCTTCACGCCGGGCCGGGTATCACCCTATCCAGGAAGGCAGCGATGAGACTCATGAGAGCGGGTCTGGTCGCGGTTCTACTCGCGGGGCTTTCTGCGCCCGCCACACTGGTGGCGCAGCAGGCGACGGGTACGATCCGTGGCCAGGTCACAGACGCGGCGACCGCGCGCCCGATCTCCGGGACCCAGGTCTACATTCCGGGGACCGGCCACGGGACGATCACGAACGCGCAGGGGGCGTTCCTGCTGACGAACGTGCCCGCCGGGACCGTGACGCTGCGAGCGGAAATGCTGGGCTATGCACCGATCACTCAGGAGGTGACAGTCGCGGCTGGGCAGACGGCCACGGCAAACTTCAATTTGAGTCAGACTGCAGTCGCGCTGGACGAGCTGGTGGTAACGGCGACGGGCCAGGCGCGGAAGAAGGAGATCGGCAACAGCATGGCGACCATCGACGTCGCCGACATGAAGGTGACGCCGGTCAAGGGTACGCAGGAGTTGCTGAACGGCGACGTAGCGGGTGTGTACGTCTTGGCGAACTCTGGGCAGCCGGGGGCGGGCGGCACGATCCGCCTGCGGGGCAACAACAGCGTGAGCCAGGGCAACAACCCCATCATCTACGTGGACGGGGTGCGCATCTACAGCGGGCTGACGCCGACCATGCCGCTGAACCGGAACGCCTCGCTGCCGCTGAACGACATCAACCCGGACGACATCGCGCGCATCGAGGTCATCAAGGGGCCGGCGGCGACGACGTTGTACGGCACGGAGGCGTCGGCGGGCGTGATCCAGATCTTCACGAAGCAGGGGCAGTCGGGCGCGCCGCGCTGGAACGCGGAGATCGCGGCGGGCTTCAACCACCAGGGGCACATCGGCTCGTCGGTGGATCCCACGGGCATGTGGATCAACGACTGCAGCGGCATCCAGACGGCGGGCGACGGCACGACGTTCGAGGACCCGACGTGCCCGTCCAGCGGCTCATGGCTGCGCAACGGGCCGATCCAGCGTTACAGCCTGTCGGTGCGCGGCGGCCAGCCGCAGCTGAGCTACTACGTGTCGGGTTCGTACAACAATGAGAACGGCACGCTCAAGAACACGTCCACCTCCGCGGGCGGGTTCCGGGCCAACTTCAACTTCCGGCCTACCAGCACCCTGAACCTGCGGGTGAACACGTCCTACACACGGCGGAACACGGACTGGGTGCCGGACGGCAACAGCGCCAATGGCGTGCTGCTGAACGTGTCGCGCGGACCGGGCGGCAACTTCACGGGTGGCACCGGGTGCGACCCGTCGGTGGATGCCTGCATGAACAACGGCGACATCTTCACGACGACCAACACTACCAAGTCAGACCACTATATCACGGGCGTCACGCTGGAGTACTCGCCCAGGCACTGGCTCATGAACCGCCTGAGCGTGGGCTACGACTACAACAACACCAACGACCAGAACGTGCTGCC
>JARRJS010000048.1:0-28532 GCA_037388885.1 Gemmatimonadota bacterium | reverse complement strand
GGATGTCGCGCTGTGGATGGAATCCGACCGCATGGGCCACCTCCTGGGGGCCATCGACCAGGGCAAGCTGGACGAGCAGCGAGGCGTCGTCCAGAACGAGAAGCGGCAGGGCGAGAACCAGCCGTACGGCCGCGGTTTCGAACTGATCCAGAAGTCGGTGTACCCGGAGGGGCATCCGTACGCGCATTCCGTGATCGGTTCCATGGCCGACCTGGACGCGGCCTCCCTGGACGACGTGCGCAACTGGTTCAAGACCTACTACGGTCCGAACAACGCGGTGCTGGTCGTGGCCGGCGACATCACGCCGGAGCAGGCGAAGGCGAAGGTAGAGGAGTACTTCGGCTCGATCCCGCCCACGCCGCCCATCGAGAAGCAGGAAGCGTGGCCGGCGCCGATGCACGGGGAACACCGGGCCGTGCTGCAGGATCGAGTGCCACAGGCCCGTGTGTACAAGGTCTGGAACGTCCCGGCATGGGGAAGTCGCGACCTGGCGTACCTGGAGCTGGCCTCCGCCGTGCTGTCCAGCGGCAAGAGCTCCCGGCTCTACAAGCGGCTGGTGTACCATGACCAGATCGCGACGGACGCGCGCGCGGGCGTGAACGACAAGGAGATCGGCGGCAACTTCATCCTCGTGGCGTCGGCCAAGCCGGGGGTCGAGCTGTCTCGTGTGGAGGCCGCACTCGATGAGGAGATGGCCCGCTTCCTGGCGGACGGCCCCACGGCCGACGAGCTGGCGCGCGTGAAGGCATCGGCGCACGCGTCGTTCCTGCGCGGGCTGGAGCGGATCGGCGGCTTCGGCGGCAAGTCGGACGTGCTGGCGGAGAGCCAGGTGTACGGCGGTTCTCCGGACGCGTACCGCCAGTATCGTCAATGGATGATGAGCGCCACGCCGGCGGACGTGCGGGACGCAGCCAGGAAGTGGCTGAGTGATGGCATCTTTGCACTGGACGTGGTGCCGTACGGCAAGCTGGCCGCTGCGGGGACAGACGTCGACCGCTCGAAGGTGCCGGACGCAGGCCCGGCCCCGGAGCCCGCGTTCCCGGCCTTGGAACGGGCCACGCTGTCCAATGGGCTGAAGGTCGTGCTGGCCGAGCGGCACACCCTGCCCATTGTCAGCTTCTCGCTGCAGGTGGACGCCGGCTACGCGGCCGACCAGTTCGCCCGGCCGGGCACGGCCGACCTGGCGCTGAACATGATGGACGAGGGCACCGAGAGCATGTCGGCTCTCCAGATCAGTGACGCGCAGGCCCGTCTGGGCGCACGGCTGAGCACAGGCTCGGACCTCGACGCGTCGTACGTGGACCTGTCGGCGCTGAAGGAGAACCTGGCGCCGTCGCTGGACCTGTTCGCCGACGTGATCCTGCGGCCGTCCTTCCCCGACTCGGACTTCCAGCGGCTGAAGCAGCAGCAGCTGGTGGGCATCCAGCGGGAGCAGGCCAGCCCGTTTGCGATGGCCCTGCGCGTGTTCCCGGTCCTCCTCTACGGCAAGGACCATCCGTACGGCATCCCGTTCACGGGTTCCGGCTACGCGTCCGACGTGCAGGCGATGACGCGCGACGACCTGGTGAAGTTCCACGACACGTGGTTCCGCCCCAACAACGCCACGCTCATCGTGGTGGGCGATATCGGCATGGACGAGCTGCGCCCCATGCTGGAGGCCCGGTTCAAGGGCTGGCAGCAGCGGGACGTGCCGGAGAAGCACATCGGCCCGCCGCCTGCGCGGAACGTGGGCGTGGTCTACCTGATGGATCGGCCCGGGGCCCAGCAATCGGTCATCATCGTGGGCGAAGCCTTCCCGCCTCCGTCCAATGCGGATGAATTCGCGCTCCAGGCGGTCAACTACGTGCTCGGTGGCGCGTTTACGTCACGGGTGAACATGAACCTGCGGGAGGACAAGCACTGGTCGTACGGCGCGCGCACCATAGTGCCGTCGGCTCGCGGCCCGCGTCCGTTCTTCGCCTATGCACCCATCCAGACGGACAAAACGGCGGCGGCCATGCAGGAGCTCATGAACGAGTTCACGGGCATCGCCTCGCAGAAGCCGCCCACTGCGGATGAGCTCGCGAAGGTCAAGGACGGGCAGGTGAAGACGCTACCCGGCCGTTGGGAGACCATCCGCGCCATCGAATCATCCATCTCGGAGATGGTCAGCTTGGGCCTGCCGGATGACTACTGGCAGACGTACGCCAGCCACGTCCGCGACCTGGCCCTGCCTGCCGTGCAGCAGGAGGCGAAGCGGCTGATCCATTCCGATCGGTTGATCTGGGTGGTGGTGGGCGACCGCTCCAAGATCGAGGATAGCGTGCGACAGCTCGGGTTCGGGGCGATCAAGGTGCTGAACCCGGAAGGCGAGGTGGTGGCGCAGTAGGCGTCCTGCCGGCGCTGCCGGCTTGGCGAGACCGACGACCGTTGAGCGAGGACCGTTGAGGGGCCGGGCCGCAATTGCGGCCCGGCCCCTTTGTCTCGGCCGACTTCACGGTGTGATCAAGCCGGTACCGGTTTAATCAGCGCCCGGTGGCGCTGTTTCGCCCGACCGCCGTCAGAACACCAGCCAGGCCATGAGGAACAGGGTGTCGTTGTTGGACGCGTTACGACCGGTGCCGTCGTAGTTGGCGCTCCCGCCGTTGAACTTGTTGTAAAGGACGTACTGGAGCGCGATTCGCGTGTTCTGCCACGGATCGAAGTCGAACTGGCCGATGAAGCCGTTGCTGTTGGGGCTGCCCGTGGCGCTGCCGTCGGTGGGGTCCGCCGGATAAAGGCCAGTGTCCGCCGTGCCCGACGTCGCGAAGACGCCTGCCGTGAAACCGAGGCCCCTGTCCAGCAGCAGCGTGCCGTTGATGTTGAACGTGTTCAGGCTGTTGGTCGGATTCGCCGCGTCGCCTGCCGCGAAGCTGGCGTCCAGCATCTGTTTCTCGTGGATCCAGGAGCCACGCGCCGTCAGGACCGACGTGGCCATGGGCCGCTGGTATTGCGCGTCGAGGCCTACGTCCGTGTAGTGGTCCGTGGGCCCCGAGATTCCCGTCGGGAAGATCCGGCTGGCCAGTCCGAACGTGCCCACCTCGAGTGACTGCTGGCCGAACGACCGCGTCACGGCCAACCGCCAGTACGGGGTCAAGCCGTTGATCGTGCCTTCCGAAAGGACGTTGGCCGGGCTCGGGGCGCCCTGCGGCGCAGAGCGGTACCCGGTCAGCTCCAGGTACACGGTGTTGTTCCAGAACGCGTAGGCTCCCAGCCCCACGACCTGCTGGGCCAGCGCGTCGGAGATGATGGGCGCCGCGTTCGGACCCGGCGCGGCTTCCGAACCCGCAAACGGATAGCTCCATGCCGGCGTGCTGTTCCACACGTCCTGCATGGTCGGGTTGTTGTTGAGCGTCAGGCCGAACGTGAGAGGCTTCGAGTCCAGCTGCATGTGGGTCGCATAACGGATCTCCGCGTTGTCCCAACCGAACGAGCCGTCGGCGGCCGCGTAAGTAAACTGTATGAACGTGCCGATGTGCGGCGTGATCGCTTCGCCTACGAACAGGCTGAACTCCTGCGGAAACGCGGCCGTGTTGTTCTGCGTGCCGGGAACGGTTCGGGCCACGTTCGTCATCGTCGCCTGCGCCATCGCCGAGACGGGTGGAATCTCATCCAGCGCCAACGAGCCGGGACCCTGCCCTTGCGTTTTCACTTGCTTCATGCCGACCATTGTGTACCCGTTCAGCTTGAATGCGCGGCCGAACGCGGTGAGCTGCGGGAACGACGTGTGGCAGACGTTGCACGGCAGGTTCGTCTGCCGCGCAAAGCTCGGAACGGGGACGTTCAGCTCGGAAAGCGGCACCTTGACGTTCGTGCGGAGCACTGAGCCATCCCGCATCGTGATGGTCGGTGAAGCCGTCCCGGTCAAGGCCGCCAGTGGACCGGCGCTGAGCAGGCCGATGCAGAGCGCGACCAGGCCAAGCACGCGGTGTAGGGGTTGCGACATGAATCCTCTCTTCGTCAAGGGCTGCAGGATTTTTCATGCGCAACGCAAGAAAGAAGCCGCGGACCCGGCAGGGCCGACCGAGGGGCCGTTGCAGAATCCGGTTTGCATGCGCAGCCGAGCCGGTGACGACACACGTTCTGGAGATAGACATGAAAGCAACGCGGCTGGCCATCGGCGTGACCGTGATGTGTGCCGCGCTGGCGGAGTCACTCCCGGCGCAGGCGGTGACCGGCTCGTCGGCCCAGGCCGCGGCCGTCCTGCACCAGGCCGGCAACATCACGGACAAGCTGCAGGACGACATCGCTGCCGGACGCTGGGACGCCGCGCAGAAGAAACTCTTCGCCTTTCAGCGGATGGTCCCGACACTGGACAGCCTGGAGCAGGTGGCGGAAGCCGGGGGGCGTTTCAACCATCGGGACGAAGGGCCGGAGTTTCCCGTGTTCATCGACTCGCTGGCCAACCGGCTGGAAGACCAGCGGCGCTTGCCGGCACTCACGTCGGCGAACGCCGTGGGCCGGGCTTTGCTCCCGCTGGTGGCGGCGTTCTCGACGCCGGCGCAGCTCGCCGTCGCCCACCTCGACGTCGCCGCCCGTGACCTGCGATACACGGCCGAGCAGGGCTCCTGGGCGGCGGCTCGCAGCGCGCTCCGGGAGATCCGGGAAACCTACGCCGCCGTGCAGCCGCAGCTCGTGCAACATGCGCCCAACCTGAACGCAACCATCGAACGCAGGCTGGCGGACCTGGCCGGGGCGCTGCAGAGCCATCTACACGTGCGTGCCCGCGCGCTGGCCGGTGAGTTTCTGGAAGACGTGGACCTGATCCAGAGCACGTTCACCGACGATCACTAATCGGGGCTATTTCGCCTCCCGCGACGCCTCTCGGATCGCGGAAACCGCCCAACGCTCGTCCGGGTCCGTCAGGTCCACCTTGTGCACGCCCCCGGGAAACCGGTTCTGCAACTCCATGTAAGAGTGCCACAGGTCATCGTCCGGGTGCTTCCAGTCGTGCAGGTAGTGGACCTGGTGGATGCGGGCCTGCAGCAGCAGCTTCGCACAGCTGAAGCACGGCCGCATCGTCGAATACAGCACGGCCCCCTCCACGTGGATCCCGAACCGCGCCGCGCTCAGCAACGTGTTCTGCTCCGCGTGCACGCACACACAGACGTCGTACCCTTCCGCCGAGCGGTACCGATCCCGATGGGCACAACGCTCGCACCCGCCTTCCTCACAGTTGGGCATGCCCGCCGGCGTGCCGTTGTAGCCCGTGGACACGATGTGGTCGTTCAACACCAGGATCGCACCGACGCGGTTGCCCAGGCAGTTCGCGCGTCGGCGCACGGCCATCGCGATGCCCATGTAGTACTCGGTGCGTGCAGGACGGACGTTTGGCATGGCCCTCAGAGGTGCGGGTCCGCGGCCGAACGGGTCACCCGTCCGGGCCGGATGCATGATAGGGCGGAGACCCGGCCACGGGCAACGAACGGCATGCACGGTCCGCATTCGTCGGGCCCCCGTCTCCCTTGACAGACAAACGAACCACCGGGATGGGTGGGCGGAGCACGGCGAACAGTCCCAGCGAAGCATCCTAGCGGCGCATCCTAGCGGAGCATCCTAGCGAAGCATCCTAACGAAGCATCCTAGCGAAGCATCCTAGCGGAGCATCCTAGCGAAGCATCCTAGCGAAGCATCCTAACGAAGCATCCTAGCGAAGCATCCTAGCGAAGCCGCCAGGCGCCGCGTCCCGCCTTTTGTGGGGCATTTCCCTACCCGGGCCTCAAGGATAATCCCCGCCGCAATTTCCGGGTTCTCCCTCTTACCGCCGCACGGGTCGTCAGGTCTAATTACAGCGTCGTTTCAGGCCTCACAGGCTGACATTCCTACCAACAACCTGGAGTACGATGAGCACAGCCGTGCAACGCGCGGGGCTCGATCGCGAGACGTTGGAGCTTACGCTCGAGGCGATCCAGGAGTTTGCCGCGCAACGTCTTCCCAAGGACAAGCTGCTGGAGCTGGATGCGACGCACGAGTTCCCGGAGGAGATGATCCGAGAGATGTGCGGCGACCTGGGCATCTCGTTGCTGTTCATTCCCGAAGAGTACGAGGGCATGGGCGGCGGCGCGTTCGACGTTTATCGGGTGTGCGAGACGCTGGCGGGCATCGACCTGGGCATCGCGACGGGTGTGCTGGCGACGTTCCTGGGCGCGGACCCCATCGTGTTCGGGGGCACCGAGGAGCAGAAGCAGCGCTGGATGACGCGCATCGCGCAGGAAGGCCTGCTGATGGCGTACGGCGCCACGGAGCCCGAGGCGGGCAGCGACCTGGGGGCGCTGCGGACGACGGCGAAGCCGGTGGAGAAGGACGGCGAGGTCGTGGCCTACCGGATCAACGGCGCGAAGATGTGGATCAGCAACGGAGGCTATGCGGACCTGTACAGCGTGCTGGCGCTGGCGCCCGGCGGCCCGAGCTGGTTCGTCATGGGGCGCGATACGCCGGGCTTCGACCACGGCAAACCGGAAGACAAGCACGGGATCCGGGCGAGCAATACAGCGGCGCTGTCGTTCGATGACGCGGAAGTGCCGGCGGACAGCCTGGTGGGTGGTGTGGAGGGGCAGGGCCTGATCCAGGCGCAGCTGGTGTTCGGTTACACGCGGCTGATGGTAGCGGCGTTCGGGCTGGGCGCCGGCTGGGCGGCGCTGGACCGGGCCATCGAGTACTCTAAGACGCGCATCCAGGCGGGTGGCCCGCTGTCGGAGAAACAGGGCTACACGCACAAGCTGATCGTGCCGCACGCGGCGCGGCTGGAAGCGGCCCGGTCGTACATCGAGGAGACGGCGACGCGCATCGATGCGGGCGAGGGCAGCCTGAACACGGAAGGCGCGGTGGCCAAGTACCTGGCGACCGAGGCGGGCAACATGGCGGCGGACTCGGCCATCCAAGCGCTGGGCGGCTACGGCTACACGCGTGAGTACGAGGTGGAGCGCATCAAGCGCGACGTGCGCATCACGACGATCTACGAGGGCACGTCGGAGATCATGGAAATGACTATAGCCCGGGACCGCTGGCAGGAGCACCTGAAGACGCGGGGCGAGCACTACCACGGACAGGCCCGGGCGATGGAGGCGCTGCACGCGTCGCAGCCGGCGGTGGGCGCCGGCCTTGCCGCCCTCACCCTGCACGCCCTGGCGGGACTGCTGGAGCGTGCCCGGGTCCAGCGTCTGACGCGCAACCAGCACGTGCTCTTCCGGCTGGGGGAGCTCGTCGCGTATGCGGAGTCGGCGGCGGCGTTGGCACGGCGGGCGGCGGCGTTCGCGTCGGGGGCGGTGCATGAGAAGACGCACCAGCGGTTCGACGCGGATGCGCTGGCGACACTGAGCCGCGTCTTCGGCCGGGAAGCGGCCATGAAGGTGGCGGCGGAGGGCATGCGCTGGATCGCGGGGCCCGGCGTGGACACGAACGAGATGGCAGCGTTCCAGCAGGCGCTGGGGCTGGACGCGATCCACCGGGCGCAGGCCGGTGCCCTGGACGACATGGACCGGGTTGCGGACGTGCTGTACGACCGGACACAAGCGTGAACGGAACGGAGTGAATGTGATGGAGTCGACGGCGGGTAGGGCGATCGCGATTGTTGGGGTGGGAGCGGTGCTTCCGGAAGCGCCGGACGCCGCCGCGTTCTGGCGGAATGTCAAGGACGGGCGCTACAGCATCAGCGACGTGCCGAAGGACCGCTGGGATTCGGACCTGTACTACGACCCGGATCCGAAGGCGCCGGATAAGACTTACACCAAGATCGGTGGCTGGGTGCGGGACTTCGAATGGGAGCCGCTCAAGTGGCGGCTGCCCATCCCGCCGAAGGTCGGCGACGCCATGGACCTGACCCAGAAGTGGGCGATCCTGGTGGTGCGGCAGGCCCTGGCCGATTACGGCTACCCGGATCAACAGCTCGACCCGGAGCGCACGGCGGTCATCTTCGGCAATGCCATGGGCGGTGACACCCACCTCTACTCCTCGGCGCGCATCCTCTTCCCCGAATACGCCGAGGAGCTGGACCGCGCGCCCAGCTTCGGCGCGTTACCCGCCGACGTGAGGGCCGCCGTGCTGGAGGAGCTGCAGCAAGGCATCGGCCGGCGCCTGCCGCCCATCACCGAAGACACCATGCCCGGCGAGCTGTCCAACATCGTTGCCGGCCGCATCGCCGCGCTCTACGACTTCCGCGGCCCCAACTTCACCACCGACGCTGCATGCGCG
This sequence comes from Gemmatimonadota bacterium, assembly GCA_037388885.1. Lineage (GTDB taxonomy): Bacteria > Gemmatimonadota > Gemmatimonadetes > Longimicrobiales > RSA9 > JARRJS01. The sequence goes on along the minus strand of JARRJS010000048.1, from coordinate 20,324 downwards.
TCGGCCGTCGCGGCCACCAAGTCGGCCATCGAGGGCCTGGTCCAGCGCGACTACGACGCCGTGCTCACGGGCGGCATAGACGCAAACATGAGCCCGGCCAGCTTCGTCAAGTTCTGCAAGATCGGCGCGCTCTCGGCTACGGGCTCGCGGCCGTACGCGGAGGGTGCAGACGGATTCGTGATGGGCGAGGGCGCGGTGGCGTTCCTCATGAAGCGTCTGGCGGACGCGGAACGCGATGGTGACCGGATCTATGCCGTGCTCCGCGGCATTGGCGCCTCCAGCGACGGGCGTGGCAAGGGCATCACAGCGCCCAACCCGGCCGGCCAGAAGCTGGCGGTGCGGCGCGCCTGGCAGAACGCCGGGCTGTCCCCGCAGCCGGGCGACCTGGTCGAAGGTCACGGCACGTCTACGGCGGTGGGCGACGTGGTGGAGGTGCAGAGCATGATCGAGGTCTTCCAGGACCTCGGACTGCCGCCGGGCTCCGTTTCGCTGGGCTCGGTCAAGTCGAACATCGGCCACCTGAAGGGAGCCGCGGGCGCCGTGGGCATCCTGAAGGCCGCGCTGGCGCTCCACGAGAAGGTGCTGCCGCCCAGCATCAACTACGAGCGGCCCAACCCCGGCGTGGACTGGGCGTCGTCGCCGTTCGTCGTGAACACGACGCTGCGACCGTGGGACGACGTGAACGCCGACGGCGTGCGCCGCGTGGGTGCAAGCGCGTTCGGATTCGGCGGCACCAACTTCCATACGGTGCTGGAAGAGTATGTTCCCGGACGGCTCGAGACGAACGGTGGTGCGCAGGTGCAGGGCGCGGAGATAGCAGTCGGGGGCGGTACTGCAGGCGGGGGCGGGGGCGCGGGCGTTCACCCCGGCGGGGCGTCGGACGTGCGGGCGCCGCTGCGGGGTGCATTGGTCATCGGCGGTGACTCGGACGACGTCGTGCGTGCCAAGCTCGAGCGTGTGCTGGAAGAGGCGCGTGCGGGCCGCGCGCCGGCGCCGGCGCCGCCGCAGGAGGCAGACCTGCGGGCGCCGGTGCGTCTGGCCATCGACTATGGAGACGCCGAAGAGCTGGCGGGCAAGGCGGAGAAGGCGCTGGCGGCACTGGAGCAGGACCAGTCGAGTCGGTGGCGCGTGTTGCGCTCGAAGGGCGTATTCCTGGGGCGAGGTCCGGCTACGAAGGTGGCGTTCCTGTTCAGCGGCCAGGGCTCCCAGTACGTGAACATGCTGCGTGAGCTGCGCGATGCGGAGCCGGTCGTGGCAGAAACGTTCGCCGAGGCGGATGCCGTCATGGAGCCGCTGCTTGGCCGGCCGCTCACGAACCACATCTATGTGGACGGCGGCGACGAAGTAGCGGTGGCGGCGGCGGAGGAGGCGCTCAAGCAGACGGCCATTACGCAGCCAGCGGTGCTGGCGACGGAGACGGCGCTGGCCCGGCTGCTTGGCGCGTACGGCATCGTGCCGGACATGACCATGGGCCACAGCCTGGGCGAGTACGGAGCGCTGGTCGCGGCAGGATCGCTCTCCTTCCCGGACGCTCTCAAGGCGGTGTCGGCGCGCGGCAAGGAGATGACGCGCATTGCCTTCGAGGACAACGGCACCATGGCGGCGGTCTTCGGCCCGCTGGATCAGGTGCAGGGCATCCTGGACGGCGTGGACGGCTACGTGGTCATCGCCAACATCAACAGCACGAAGGAATGCGTCATCGGCGGCGCCACGCCGGCCGTGGAGAAGGCGACGGCCGCGCTGCAAGACGCGGGCTATCGGGTGACGGCCCTGCCCGTGAGCCACGCGTTCCACACGGAGATCGTGGCGCCCGCCAGTGGCGCGCTGGCCGAGGTGCTGGAGCGGCTGGGCATCGAGCCGCCCACCGTGCCGACCATCGCCAACATCTCCGGCGACTTCTACCCGGCCGGGCCCGGCGCGAAGGCCCACATGGTGGATATCCTGTCCCGGCAGGTCGGCTCGCCGGTCCAGTTCGTCAAAGGCCTGCGACGGCTCTACGACGCCGGCGCACGCGTGTTCGTCGAGCTGGGCCCGAAACGGGCTCTCACCGGGTTCGTCACCGACGTGCTGGGCGACTACGACGGCGTCGTACCGCTGTTCACCAACCACCCTCGCCTCGATGACGCAACGGGCGTGAACATCGCGCTGTGCGGCCTGTACGCTGCCGGCCTCGGCACCGGGGTCGCCGAGGTCCAGACCGCCGACGCCGCGCCCGCGTCGGCTCCGACCGCCACGCTGGCCGACGCCGAAATGCCGGTCGTGGCCACGGGACCTGCTGACGCCGGGACACCGGCCTTCGCCTGGCGGGCCGCCCCGGCAGCCGGCCCCTACGAGGAGCTGGGCCGGCTGTTCGCGGAATTCCTCGATCGCGGTATGGCCATCTACCGGGGCGGTGCGTCCGAGCCGGAACCGGCCGGAACCCGCCCGAACGCGGTGGAGCCGGTGCGGATCGGTGTCACGGGAGCTGCGCTGGGGTTGCCTGGCACGGAGCGCGTGTTCGATGAACGGAACCTGTCGCGCATTCTGGATGGTGGGCAGTTCATTGTGGCGGTGCCGCACGAGCTGCGACGCGCCATGGCGGACCATCACATCGTGCGCCTGGTGAAGGGCAACGGCGGGCAGGCGCATTTCGAGACGATCGACGACCCGGCGGACGTGGTGAAGCTGGCGGGCCGGGGCGGGGAGCTGGACCTGGCGGAGGAGTATGGCTTCCCGGAGGATCGTCTCGAGGCGCTGGACCGCGTGACTTGCCTGGCCATTGCTGCGGGCCTGGACGCCCTGCGAGACGCCGGTATTCCGCTGGTGCAGCGCTATCGCACCACCACGACCGGCTCCCGGCTGCCCGACGGGTGGGTGCTGCCGGAAGAGATGCGGGACGACACGGGCATCATCTTCGCCTCGGCGTTCCCCGGCCTCGACTCCCTCGTGCAGATCGTGGAGGATTATCACCGGGACGCCCGGCGCCGTGAGCAACTGGCCGACCTGCGGGAACTGCGGGCGCGGGCCGGGGACGATGATTCTGCCGTCGTGAAGGACCTGGACGGGCGTATCGCGGAGCTGGAGCAGGAGATCGAGGCGAATCCATACGTGTTCGATCGGCGGTTCCTCTTCCGCGTGCTGAACATGGGGCACTCGCAGTTCGCCGAGTACATCGGCGCGCGCGGCCCCAACGTTGGCACGAACGGCGCATGTGCCAGCGGCACGCAGGCCATTGCCATGGCCCAGGACTGGATCCAGACCGGCCGATGCCGCCGCGTGATCGTAATCTCGGCGGACGACGTCACGACCGACCACCTGATGCCGTGGTTCGGCTCGGCGTTCCTCGCTTCCGGCGCGGCCGCCGCCGACGAGAGGGTCGAGGATGCGGCCATCCCGTTCGACAGGCGTCGCCATGGCCTGATCATTGGCATGGGCGGCGCGGCCCTGGTGGTGGAAAGCCTGGACAGTGCGCGCGACCGCGGGATCCAGCCTATCACCGAGGTGCTGGGCACGGTCATGGCCAACAGCGCCTTCCACGGCAGCCGGCTGAACGTCGAGCACATCACCGACGTCATGGAGGAGCTGGTCGCCGGCGTCGAGGCGCGCTGGGGCATCGACCGGCGAGCCATCGCGGAGCAGACCGTCTTCGTGTCCCACGAGACCTACACGCCGGCCCGTGGCGGCAGCGCATCCGCCGAGATCCTGGCCCTGCGAAAGGTGTTCGGCGACACCTTCGATCACCTCGTCATCGCCAACACCAAGGGCTACACGGGACACCCCATGGCGGTCGCCATGGAGGACGCCCTCGCCGTCAAGATGCTGGAAACGGGCATCGTGCCGCCCGTGGCCAACTTCCGAGAAATCGACCCGGAGCTGGGCGAGCTCAACCTGTCCAGGGGCGGTTCCCAACCCAAGCTGTATTCACTGCGTCTCGGCGCCGGCTTCGGTTCGCAGATCGCCATGGACCTCATGCGCTGGGTGCCCGCGCCGGACGGAGCCCGCCGCGCGCTCGACGCCCTGGGCCATGATTACCGCGTCGTCGACCCGTCGGCTTGGACGGCGTTTCTGCAGCGCGCCACGGGCAGCACGGAACCACAGATCGAGGTGGTCCGGCGCACGCTGCGTGTGCGCTCCGGAGGCGAGGTGATGCAGGCGGGGGCGAGGGCGGGGGCGGCCCGGCCCGTTCTCGGTGACGTCGGGACGCCGGAGGCGGGACGGCCACCGGTGGGCACTGCGCCGGCGCCGGCCGACGCCGCACGCTCCGCACCGACCGCCCCCGCCCCCGCCTCGGCTGCGGGGGCCGCGCCAGCGGACCCCGTGGCCACAACGATCCTGGCGATCGTGGCGGAGAAGACGGGTTACCCCGAGGACATGTTGGAGCTGGAGTTGGACCTCGAGGCGGACCTGGGCATCGACACGGTGAAGCAGGCGGAGATGTTTGCCGCGGTGCGGGAGGAGTGGGGCATCGAACGGGACGATACCGTAGCCTTGCGAGACTATCCGACGCTGGCTCGGGTCATCGAGTTCGTGTACGAGAAGCGACCCGAGTTGAGGCAGGCGGGGGCGGGGGCGGGGGCAGGCCGATCCAGCGGGCAAGCGGCGGTTGCCGCCCGCGCCCCCGCCCCCGCTTCGACCGCGGGGGCCGCGCCAGCGGACCCCGTGGCCGCAACGATCCTGGCGATCGTGGCGGAGAAGACGGGCTACCCGGAGGACATGCTGGAGCTGGAGCTGGACCTGGAGGCGGACCTGGGCATCGACACGGTGAAGCAGGCGGAGATGTTCGCGGCGGTGCGGCAGGAGTGGGGCATCGAGCGGGACGATACCGTGGCCTTGCGAGACTATCCGACCCTGGCGCGGGTCATTGAGTTCGTGTACGAGAAGCGGCCCGAGTTAAGGCAGGCGGGGGCGGGGGCGGGGGCAGCCCGGCCGGGTCCCGGTGGGGTGGCTGCTACTGCGAACGCCCCTGCCCCCGCCTCGGCGGGCGCCACGGCAGCGGGGTCGGTGGCCGCCGGCGATTCCTGGGCCGGGCGCGTACCGGTTCCGGTTCTCCGGCCGCCGCTGGACCTGACCAGCGCGAACGGCGTGGACCTGGCGGACGGCGACCGCGTGATCGTGTTCCCGGATCGGGGCGGTGTGGGGCGCGCGCTGATTAGCCGCTTGGAGAAGCGGGGGGTCGAGGCTCTCGTCGTGGAGGGTGCGCCGCAGGCGGAGGACCTGGCGTCGCAACTCGACGCATGGACCGCGGACGGCGGGATCCGGGGCGTGTACTGGCTGCCGGCGCTGGATGCCGAAGACCTGTCCGCCCTGGATGCGGCGAGCTGGCGGGAAGCGCTGCGGATCCGTGTCAAGCTGTTGTACACGACCATGCGTGCGCTGTATAACACCGTGGGCGGCGCTGGCACCTTCCTGGTGTCCGGGACGCGGCTGGGTGGCAAGCACGGATACGACGCTGCCGGCGCTGTGGATCCGCTGGGCGGTGCGGTGACCGGGTTCACGAAGGCGTTCAAGCGGGAGAAGCCCGACGCACTGGTGAAAGCGGTGGACTTCGCGCCGAGCCGCAAGACGGCCGCCCTGGCCGACATGCTTATCGAGGAGACTCTGCGCGACCCGGGGGTGGTGGAAGTGGGCCACCGCGACGGGCGCCGCTGGACCGTCGGGCTCAGGGAACGCTCCCCGGACGGCGGCACGGCGGCCGCGGGACCTGACGCTGCGCGAGGTGCGGCCGCGGCCGTGACGACCATTCACGGAACGCCGCTGGATCTCGGCCCGGACTCGGTATTCGTGGTAACGGGGGCTGCGGGCAGTATCACGTCGGCGATCATTGCCGACCTGGCCGGAGCGTCCCATGCCACGTTCCACCTGCTGGACCTGACGCCCGAGCCGGACCGCGACGACGTGGACCTGCGCCGGGTCGTGTCCGATCGGGACGGCCTCAAGCGGGATATCTTCGAGCGCCTGAAGGCCTCCGGCGAGCGCGCCACGCCCGCCCTAGTGGAGAAGGAGCTCGCGCGTCTGGAGCGCTCCGCGGCGGCGTTGTCGGCCATCGAGGCGGTGGAGGAGGCCGGCGGCACGGCGCACTACCACGTCGTGAACCTGCTGGACGTCGAGGCCGTCGATGCAGCGGTCCGGCGAATCCGGGAGACGTCCGTGCGCGTGGATGCGCTGGTGCACGCCGCGGGCATCGAGATCAGCCGGCTGCTGCCGGACAAGGAGCCCGGGGAGTTCGACCTGGTCTTCGACGTCAAGGCGGACGGGCTGTTCCACCTGTTGTCGGCGTTCGACGACGTGCCCCTGGGCGCCGTCGTCGTGTTCAGCTCCATCGCGGGCCGCTTCGGCAATGCGGGCCAGGCGGACTACAGCGCCGCGAACGACCTGATGTGCAAGATCGTCTCGAGCTTCCGTGCCACCCGGCCCGACACCCTCGGCATCGCCATCGACTGGACCGCGTGGGCCGACATCGGCATGGCCGCTCGCGGCTCCATCCCCGCCGTCATGAAGCAGGCGGGCATCGACATGCTGGCGCCGGCCGTCGGCATCCCGGTCGTGCGGCGCGAGCTGACCGGCGGCACGAAGGGCGAGGTGGTGATCGCCGGCTCGCTGGGCGTCATGGTGCAGGAATTCGACGAAGCCGGCGGCCTGGACCGGGACGCGGCGCAGTCGCTGGCGGCGGCGCGCGGACCCATGATCGGCACCGTCCGATCGATGGGCGTGCATTCGGGACTGGTCGTCGAGACCGAGCTGGACCCGGCGGCCCAGCCGTTCCTGCACGACCACCAGATCGCGGAGACTCCCGTACTGCCCGGTGTCATGGGCATCGAAGCCATGGCCGAGGCCGCCGGCCTGCTGTTCCCGGACATGCGGGTTGCCACCATCGAGCACGTGGAATTCCACGCGCCGTTCAAGTTCTATCGCTCGGAACCGCGCACGGTGATCGTGCAGGCGTCGTTCCGGCAGGACGACGACGACATCGTCGCCGACTGCCGGCTCCTCGGCTCACGTCTGCTCCACGGCAGGTCCGAGCCGGAAGTGACGACGCACTTCACTGCACAGGTCCGGCTGCGCGCGGCGGCCGAATCGGTCGGTCACGAGGCGCACGCCGTGAAGGTGCCCGCACAGCCGTCGTCCCGGGCCGACACGGTTTCCGCCGCCGATATCTACCACCTCTATTTCCACGGACCCGCGTACCAGGTCCTGGCGCAGGCGTGGCACGACGACGACGTCATCGTGGGCCGGCTGGCGGAAGGCCTGCCGCCCAACCACGTGCCGCCCGAGCAGCCGACGTTCGCCGTGCCTCGGCTCGTGGAGCTCTGCTTCCAGACTGCAGGGCTGCGGGAGCTCGCCGCCGATGCACGCATGGGCCTGCCTTACCGCATCGAACGGCTCGAACTGCTGAACGGCGCGGACGATGAGGACGACGCCCTGGTGGCCCTGGCTCGCGCGGCCGAGGATGGCGCCTTCGACGTGGACCTGGCCGACCAGGCGGGCAACCTGCGCCTGTCCCTGCGCGGATACCGGACCATGGCGCTGCCGGACACCCCGGACGAGCACGCCCTGTCTTCGCTGCGCACGCTCGTGGGGCGGTGATGAGTGATTGCGTCTACTGGGCCACGTGCTCCTTCCATGACCTGCCGGAGCACGACGAATGGCTCGGGTCGGAGGAACGCGCGCAGCTTGCAACGCTCCGGTTCCCGAAACGCCGCCACGACTGGCGCCTCGGCCGCTGGACAGCCAAGCGGGTCGTCTCCTCCGCCCTGGAGGCCGCGGGCGCATGGCACGCCGCCAGCCCCATCGACTCCGCACGCCGCATGGATGCAATCCAGATCGTCGCTGCGCCCGATGGAGCGCCCGAGCCGAAACTGACTCCGGCGACCCCCGGCGACATCGTCCTTTCCTTGAGCCACAGTGGGGACCGCGGCTTCGCGGCCGCGTCACCCACACGCATGGCGCTCGGCTGCGACGTGGAGCGGATCGAGCCGCGCAGCGAGGCGTTCATCGCCGACGTTTTCGCCCTCGAAGAGCTGCCCGCTCTCAGCCACCTCAGCCGCATGTTCCACCGCGACCTCGCCGCAACCCTCGTCTGGAGCGCCAAGGAGAGCGCGCTGAAAGCCCTGCGCACCGGCCTGCGTGAAGACACCCGGAGCGTCGTCGTCGATGTCGACATCTCCCGCGGTGGGCTGTCGGTGCGGTCGGCGAAAGGGCAGATGCATGGCTGGTGGTGGGTCGACGAAGGCTTCGTGCACACCCTGGTCAGTGACTGCAGGCGGGGGAGAGTAATGCAGGCGAGGGCGAGGGCAGGGGCGGGATAAGGCAGACGCGGACAGGGGCGGGGTCGCGCCGGACTGGCCGCCCCCGCCTTTGCCCCCGCCTGCAGCATCACTGCGTGACCGGAACTCCGTGCTGCTCCAGGCCGACCAGCCCGCCGCCATTGATGGCCTTCGGGAAGTCGTGTTGCTCCAGCACGCTCAACGCAATACCGGCGCGATGCCCCGTGCGGCAGTAGACCACCATCGGCTTGTCCCTGTACTGCGCCAGCTCCTTCCAGCGCGTCTGCATCTGGTCGTACGGGATGTTGATGGCGCCCTTGACGTGGCCCGCCGCAAACTCCTGCGGCGTTCGCACATCCACGAACACCACTTGCGCCAGCGAGTCCGCTCGCGTCTTCGGCGCCGTCTGTGACTGCGTCTGCGCCGGCGAAGCCTGCGCGCTCGTCGCATGCTGCTGTGCACCCGCCTGCGGCGCACTGCACGCCGCCAGCGCCACCGCCAGTACGATCCAGATCCGTCTCATGCTTGTTCCTTGGTTCGGGACACGACGTATGAATTACTGTTCAACCATATAGTCATGTCAACCCCCCGCCCCCGCCCCCGCCTGCCGTTTCAGCTCCTGCACGAGACGATCGGCGTGGTACACGTTCCGGAGCGCGGCCATGACGGCACGCACGTCCACCATGATGTTGCGGCCGCGGAGGGTGTAGACGTAGTCGCGGGACAGGCCCTCGATGTTGCGGTCGAAGTTGAGGCCGACGATGTGGAGGTCGGGCGTGACAGCGGGCGAGCCCGAGTTGCCGCCGTAAGTGTCCGCGGTGGAGATGAAGTTGAGCGGTGTTCCGAGATCGAGACCCGGCGGTGGCGTGCGCCAGCGGAGCGGCAGGTTCCACTCGGAGTCGGGCCCGAAGGCGTTGAAGCGGTCGTACATGCCGTAGAACGTGGTGTACACCGGCGCCGTTGTGCCGTTGTACGCGTAGGGCAGGACGACGCCGTCGGTGATGCGCGGCGACGACGACCCGTCGGGCGGCATGGCGGTGCCGTAGATGGCGAAGCGAGCGCGGCCCAGGTCTTCGGCGAGGTCGCGCTCGGCGGAGGACAGGCGGTTGTAGTGCGCGCTGTAGTCCGCGTAGCGCGGCAGGAGGACGCGGGCGACGCGCAGGGCCGAGTCGTCATCCGGGACGGCGTCCTTCCTGACCGCTTCTGCCGTGCGGGCGGAATCGGCGAACACGCTGGCGTCCAGCAGAGCAGCGGCGGCGTGGTCGGCGGCGGCGCCTCCGAGGGCGACGCGGGTGAGCTGGTCGTCCGGTCCGAGATTGCGGCGGAAGTCTGCGAAGCGTGCGGCGAGGAGAGCCTGTTCGAGCGCGCGCGGCTGGTTGCCCACGGCCAGCAGGCGTGTGCGGATGGCGTCGACCGCGTCGCTGGGCGCCTGGGCCGCGCGTGCGGCGAGCCACTGCGCCGCGAGAGTGGCGCGGATCAGGGTGACGGACGAGCCGCGGGAGCTGCCGAGGAGCAGGAACGCCGCGTGCCGGGGCGCCAGCTCCCGCTTTTGCCGCTGGATGTCGGCGATCTTCTGCACGACGTCGCCGTAGCGGGCTTTCAGGTCCGGGTCCGCGTCCACGGCGGCCTGGAACTTCCCCTCGATGTCGCGACGGATGGCCATGACGACGGGGTCGTGGAGGGCGTCCAGGCGCCCGCTGTACGCCTTCAGCGAGTTGGACAGCGAGAACGCCCGGTTGCGCAGGTCCAGCTTTTCGCCCGTTTCCGGGTCGGCCTTGTAGAAGGCGCGCATGGCCTGGAGGCGCTCGTCCAGAGCGGTGACGACGGCGGGCACGTTCACATCCCGGTCGTACTCCAACTGGGCGACAGTGGTGAGCCGGCTGGTGCGGCCCGGGTTGCCCACGACGAACACGACGTCGCCCTGTTCGACGCCCTTCGTGCGCCAAGCCAGCCAGTGGTCCGTGTGGAACGGCTTGCCGTCGGCGTCGTACACGCGCAGGAACCCGAAATCGAGGGCGTAGCGCGGGTAGGTGAAGTTGTCCGAGTCGCCGCCGAAGAACCCCATCTGCAGCTCGGCCGCGGCCACCAGGCGCACGTCGGTGAAGCGGCGGAAGGCGTAGGCCGAGTAGCGGCCCCCGTTGTACAGCGGAATGACCTGCACGTGGATGGTGGAGCGGCCGTCGTCGTACTGCTCGCGGAGCCGCTTCTCGATGCGGTCCACCGCCCGCGCGCGCAGGTCCCGGCGCTCCTCGTCGGTGCTCGCCCGGTCCATGGCGGCGAACACCTCGTCGCTCACGTCCTGCACGGCGATGAGCCGGTCCGCGTAATAGCCGGGGATGCGCCGCTCCTGGTCCTGCGTGACGGCGTAGAATCCGCTGTCCAGCAACGTCTCGCCCGGCCGCGTGACACGCGCGACGGCGCCGCGCACGCAGTGGTGGTTGGTCACCACGAGCCCTTCGCCCGACACGAACGACGCCGAGCAGCCCGGGATCCGGAGCACGGACAGCCGGATCCGGTGGAACCAGGCGGAGTCGGCGCTGAAGCCGTACGTGTCGGTGAAGTACTTCATGGGCGGATACTCGAACGTCCACATCTTGCCCATGGCGTGCGGCCCGGCGTGGACCGTGTCCAGGTCGACGGTGCCGACCTGCGCGGCCGCTGCGGCAGCCGTGGAGAGCGTGAAGAAGATCGAGAGCGCAGTGCACAACAGGACGCGGTGCAGAACAGTGGTGCGTTTCATGGCGGGCCTCGGGTGTTCGTGGACGCGGTACAACCCGATTGTGGCCGCTACAGTGGGAGCGGGGGGTGAGCGGCGCAAGAGGCGGCGGAAAGCGCGCGGACGGCGGGCCGTGGTCGCACTCGATTTGGGTCCACGGCTCGGTTCGCTGGGGCGATTCGGGCGCCCTGGCTGCTCCTGCGCCCTACAGCCTCACCAGGTACGTCAGCTTCACCACCGCCCCCTGGTCCCCCAGCGCCCAGAGGTCTGCCGCGGACCCGCGGTGCTCGTTGAAGACGATGAACAGGTCGCTGCCGGGCCGGTGGATGAAATCGATCCGGATGTTGGAGGAGATGGTGTTGTCGAGCTGGGATGTGGTGATGTGCGGGTCCGGCGTCAGGCTCAGGCTCGCGCTGTACGAGTTGATATGTCCGTCGTAGATGCGCTGGAAGTTGATGCCAGCGCTGGCGACGATGGACCGGCTGGAGCTGGTGCCGCCGGACAGGCTGAGCTGGTCGGCGCGGTAGCGGCCGGCGGGCACGGGGACGACGCCGCTCAATACGAACGCCTCGTCGATCTGGGTGCTGCCGGGCTCGTAGGATAGGCGCAGGTCCTCGCCGGAATTCCACTCGGGGCCGATGGTCGGGCCCATGTTGAAGTCCAGAAGCCGGCCGGCCAGGTCGGTGATGGCGTTGCCGTTCAGGAAGAAGTCGATCTTGCGCAGGCCCAGGAAGCCGGGGCGCGCCGTGATGCGCCCCTCCCAGTTGTTGTTCGTGACGCTGGTGCGCGTGACGAACCCACTGGCCGCGTCGACGTGCGTGCCGATGCCCGTGTGGCCCAGGTTGAAGCCGTAGTGGTCGCCGGTGTAGTCCAGGGAGGCGCGCCAGGCGTTGTCGTTGCCGGTGCCGTCGGAGTTGGCGGTGCGGGCGAAGAAACCCTGGAAGTTGACGTTGTACGCCCAGAGCGATGCGTCGATGCCGCCGGCGGTGTTCCACGCACCGCCGCCGCGCCGGTCGGTGATCATGGCGCCGATGTAGCCGGACCGGCCCACGTCGCGCTTGATGCGGGCGACGGCGAAGTTGGTGCGCGGCTCGCCGTACTTGGCGTCGGTAGCCACGTCCAGCAGCCCGATGGTCTGGTGACCCGCCCGGCCGCTGAGGCGCGCACCGCCCAGCACCGGCACCGGCTGCTGGCTGGCGCTGATGCCGATGCGCCGGGAGAAGAACATCAGGAACGCCGGCGCGCCGTGGAAGCCGCGCTGGCCGAACTGGAAGATGCCGGCGTTCTCCAGGAAGAAGTCGCGCTTCTCCGGGTAGAACAGCGAGAAGCGGGTCAGGTTGACCTGCTCCTCGTCCGCCTCCACCTGGGCGAAGTCGGTGTTGTAGGTGGCGTCCAGCGTCAGGCCCGGGTGGACCTCCCACTTGCCGTCGATGCCCATCTCCGTTCGCGTCTTGTTTTGGAAGGCGGGCGAGCCGGGCTGCCCGAGAAGAGTGTCCTGGCGGGTGCCGCCGGCCAGGGCGTAGGGCTTCACTTCCATATTCATCCCGGAGCGGGGCAGGTCGTGCAGGCCGGTGAGCGTGCCCGCGCGGCTCACCTTGGCGAACCCTTCGTTCAGGCGCAGGTAGGAGCTCCAGAGCGTCTCCTCGTTGGTGGCGCGCACCACGCGGTACACGTTGAAGCCCCAGGTCTCGTCGTCGTCGTTCGCGTCGTTCGCAGGGAAGCGCAGGGTCCGGAACGGGATAGCGAACTCGGCGGACCAGCCATCGCTCGTGCGTTGCGCGCGCGCTTCCCACACGCCGCGCCAGTCCGCGTTGATCTCGCGGCCCTCGTCCGTCAACAGCGCGTCGTAGACGGCGCCGTTGGGGTTGGTGGCGAAGACGAATGCGTTGCGCCGGTCGTGGAACGTGTCCAGCAGCACGGCGACGCCGTCATCGCCAGCAAACCCGAGTCCGCCGAAATCTCCGTGCATGAGCTGGTCCCGGTGCAGGATGCGCCCGATGACGTCGCCGGGCGGCTCCACGGCTTTGATCCCGATGTAGAGCGTGGAGGCGTCGTATACGACGCGCACCTCCGTGGGCATCGTGGCCAGCTGGCCCACGTGAGGCTCACGCTGCCGGAACCCGCCAGCGACCGGTGCACGCTGCCACACGGCGTCGTCCAGCCGGCCGTCCAGCTTGATCGTTTCTCCCGGTGCCATGCGGACGGCCTTGAGCAACGGGGGCGTGTACGCCTGCGCGGCGACTCGGGCGGGCCCGGCGAGGAAAATCGTGAGGGCGACGGGCAGGGCCAGGCCGGTGGCCCGGCTGGTTTTGGTACGAATCCACGGCATGGCGCCGGCGACGGCTAGTCGCATGCGTTCTCCGGTGTGATGCATGACGTTCAGGACGACGCGTTCAGCGCGGAACCGACCGGCGCCGGCCCGGGCAGGGGGGATAGATAGTCGGTGGCGGGCTGTCGCGAAAGCGGTTTGTGTCAGCCGAAGCTTTGTCGGCGCAGAGGATGGCGCGTGCCTGCGCCCACTCGCGCCGTTTACCGGCGGGTCTTAGCTTCACTGTCGCGGAAAGCGACAATCGCGAGGACAACAACCAAGCCGGGGCCGTCTGCCCGGTGGAGTCATAGACATGTTCGAGACATACGACGATGTGCGCCGGTTCATTGCCGACGCGGACATCGAGATGATCGACCTGCGGTACACCGACCCCTGGGGCCGCTGGCACAATGTGACGTTCCCTGCCGCCCGCTTCACGCCCGCGCTGCTGGAGGATGGGGTCGGGTTCGACGGATCGGCCGTCGGCCTGCGGGGCATCGAGTCAGGCGACATGGTGCTGGTCCCGGACCTGACCACGGGTTCCCGGGATCCGTTCGCCGAAGTGGCCACGCTCGGCTTCCTTTGCACCACGCTGGAGTCGGAGCAGCGCCAGCCCTTCTCCGACGACCCGCGCAATGTGGCCCGGCGCGCCGAGGAGTACCTGCGCGAGTCTGGCATTGCGACGGAAAGCCGCTGGGGTCCCGAGTTCGAGTTCTTCGTATTCGACGCGGCCTACTTCGAGAACGAGGTGAACCGGTCCAGCTTCCGCATTGAGTCGCGGGAAGGCGGCTGGGACGAATCGGGGCACGGCCGGCCGGTCGACCTGGCGGGCGGGTACCACGCCATCGCGCCCAAGGACCAGCTGCATGACCTGCGCACGGAGATCTCCATGCTGCTGGAGGGCATGGGCGTGCCCATCAAGTACCACCACCACGAAGTGGGCGGGCCCGGTCAGGTGGAGATCGAGACGCAGCTCCTGGGGCTGACGGAGGCGGCCGACAAGGCAATGCTGGTGAAGTACGTCGCCAAGATGGTGGCGCAACGCCATGGCCAGACGGCGACGTTCATGCCCAAGCCCCTGTTCGGCGTGGCGGGCAGCGGCATGCACTTCCACCAGCAGCTGCTGGGCGACGGTGTGAACCTGTTTCACGACGACGCGGGCTACGGCAGCCTGAGCGAGCTGGCACACCAGTACGTCGCCGGGCTGCTCACCCACGCGCCGGCTCTGCTCGCCCTGACGAATCCCAGCACCAATTCTTACCGCCGGCTCGTCCCCGGCTACGAAGCGCCCGTGAATGCATTCTTCTCCGTGGGCAACCGCAGCGCAGCCGTCCGTATTCCCGGCTACACCAACCGCCCGGAAGCCACGCGCATCGAGTTCCGTCCGCCGGATGCCACCTGCAATCCGTACCTGGCGGTGGCCGCGCAGCTCATGGCGGGGCTGGACGGCATCCGCCGGCGGCTGGACCCCACCGAGGCAGGCTTCGGGCCCATCGACGAGGACATTTTCTCGTGGACGGAGGAACGACGTCGCCAGGTGGGCCGCCTGCCCGGCACGCTGGAAGAAGCGTTGACGGCACTGGAGGCCGACCACGCGTTCCTGCTGGAGGGCGATGTGTTCACGGAAGATCTCGTGGATCACTGGGTGCGCCACAAGCGGGAGAAGGAAGCCCGTGCCGTTCGCATTCGCCCGCACCCCTACGAGGTCATGATGTATTTCGACGTGTAGCGTCACACGGGTTTTCCACCATGGAAAGGAGCGACGGTGATGGTGGACGTTGAGCCGAAGGGGACCCTGAAGGGCGCGCGTCTGTTGGTGGTCGGCCTGCTTGCGGTCATCATCGTGCTGGGCCTCGCCATCATCGTCCTGGCCATTGGGCGCGGTGGCCAGCGACCCAATCCGCAGGTGAACGTGCTGGCCAACAGCACCGACCCGTGCGTGGAATGTCATCGTCGCTCGACACCCGGGATCGTGGAGCAGTTCGGGCACAGCGCCATGGCGGCGGCGGATGTGACCTGCATGGATTGCCACCGGGCGGACACGGGCCAGCCAGGCGCCATCCAGCACGAGGGCTACACGATCCTGGGCGAGCCGACACCCGCCAGCTGCGAGCGTTGCCACCCGAAGGAGGTGGCCGAATTCGACCAGAGCCGCCACAGCCTGCCGGCCTATGTCGCCTATGCGGGCTCGGACGGCCTGGACTCGGCCCAGCTGGCCGAGTACCAGTCCATTCCCGAAGGCACGTACAAGCCCGACCTGAGCCGCAACGCCCTGTTCGCCCTGGAAGGCGACTCGGTGACGCGCTTCGCCTGCCAGGTCTGCCACGCCATCGGCGCGCCTCGCGTCGACGGCTCCATCGGCGACTGCACCAAGTGCCACCTCCGCCACGAGTTCAGCCTGGAGCAGGCGCGCAAGCCGGAGACGTGCAACGCCTGCCACATCGGGCCGGATCACCCGCAGTTCGAGATCTACACCGAGTCGCCCCACGGCATCATGTACCACACGGGCGGAGACCGATGGAACTGGGACGCCGAAGCCGGCACGCTCACGCCGCGTGACTTCCCGGCACCGACGTGCGCCATCTGCCACATGAGCGGCTTCGGCAACTCGGCCACGACGCACGACGTGGGTGACCGCCTGACCTGGTACCTGTTCGCGCCCATCAGCACGCGGCGGCCGAGCTGGCAGGACAACCGGACCCGGATGCAGAACGTCTGCCGCACCTGCCACAACGAGGAATTCGTCAAGGAATTCTACGCGAAGGCCGATGAAGCGACGGAAGCCGTCAACGGCATGATCGCGCAGAGCGACAGCATCATGGCGCCGCTGCAAGCGCGCGGCCTGCTGACGCCACAGCCGTTCGACGAGCCCATCGACTTCACCTACTTCGATACGTGGCACTTCTACGGCCGCACGGCCAAGTTCGGTGCCTGGATGCAGGGCCCCGACTACACCCAGTGGCACGGCGCCTACGAGATCCTGTCGCACCTGGCGGAGCTGCGGAAGATGGCCCGGGAGAAGATGCAGACGGGCGGAGCGGGCCGCTGATGGTAGACGACGCGACCGGGGCCGGCGACTCGCGGCCCCCGGGCGTCGCGGCCCACCCGGACGCGCAGCTCGGCGAAGTCGGCGGCGCGACGCGTGCCGGCGCGTCGTTCGCCGGCGCCTCAAGCGCACGTTCCGGCGGCCAGTACCTGCTGGCCATGTTGTTCCCGACAATGGAACGCGCACGCTTTCCCGTCACCCGCGACCAGGCCATGCTGCTCATGGCCGCGACCAACGAGATCTTCCTGGGCATCGACATCTTCTTCGCGCACCAGATCAGCGGGTCCATCGTCGGCGATGAGTGGATCCCCATCATCTTCGGACCTGTGGCCGGCGCGCTGCTGCTGGCCGCAGGCCTGGTCGCACGACGTCGTCGTGACATCGCCACCGTCTTCGCCAACGTCGTCTTCGTGGCCAGCATCGTCGTCGGCCTCCTGGGCGCGTACTTCCACCTGCGATACGCCCTGTTGCCTTCCGCACCCATGGGCGAGCGCGCCAACGTCGACCTGCTCGTCTGGGCACCACCCATCCTGGGGCCACTCACCTTCTGCCTGGTGGGACTCGTCGGCCTGAGCGCCGCCTGGCTGGAAGACCCGCCGGACAGCGGCGCGCTGGTCCTGTTGCGCGGGTGGCGGCTGCGACTGCCCTACAGCAAGACGCGGGCGTACCTGTTCATGGTGGGCATGGGCAGCCTCGCCACCGTGATCAGCAGCGTGCTGGACCACGCCCGCACCGGCTTCCAGGACCCGCGCCTGTGGCTGCCCACCGCCGTCGGCGTGTTCGCCACCGTGGTATCGATCGGCCTGGGCGCCCTGGACCGGCCCACCCGCCGCGACCTGCGGGTCTACTTCGTGGCCATGCTGCTCATGATCGCCGTGGGTCTGGGTGGCGCCTGGCTGCACGTCAGCACCGACCTGGGCACGACCGGCACCGTCGTGCTTGAGCGCTTCATCCGCGGCGCGCCCTTCATGGCGCCGCTGCTTTTTGCCGACATCGGCGCCATCGGCCTCCTGGCGCTCATGGCGCCGACGGAGGTGGGCGCGGCCGGTCCCGGCGCTCACCGCTGAGGACGCAGAGTGCGCGGAGTGCATGGTCCATTGTGCGGTTGACGCGGATGGAGGATCCGTGTCGGCCTTGCGAGTATCCGGGCCCTCGGCGTCCTCCGTTCCTCTGCGGTGAACTGCGCTCTTTCCTGTTCGGCGCCCACGCGCTAGCCTGGGGTCATCCGCGACGGAACGACCATGATCCGTGTGAATCACACTTTCGAGTAGGAGGCCGGGATGCCGCGCACCGAATTCATCAGCACCGGTTTCTATGTGCCGGAGCGCGTCCTGAAGAACGACGACCTGACACGGTGGTGGGAGACGTCGGACGAATGGATCCGGGAGCGGACGGGCATCGAGCAGCGCCACTGGGTGGAGGGAGGCGAGCAGGCGCGCCGGCATGGATGCGTCCGAGCTGGACTGCATCGTGTACGCGACGCTGAGCCCCGACTACTTCTTCCCGGGCAGCGGCGTCTTCCTGCAGCGCAAGCTGGGGGTGCCGGGCATCCCGGCGCTGGACGTACGCAATCAGTGCTCGGGGTTCCTCTACGGATTGTCGGTGGCCGACGCCTGGATCCGCACGGGCCAGTACCGGCGCATCCTGCTGGTGGGCGCCGAAGTGCACTCCACGGGCATGGACTTCAGCCCTGAAGGGCGGGACCTCTCGGTCCTGTTCGGGGACGGCGCGGGCGCGGCGATCCTGGGTCCCACCGACGACCCGGAGCGCGGCGTGCTGTCCACCCACTTGTGGGCGGACGGGCGTTACGCGGAGAAGCTGTGGTGCGAGTCCGACGCGTCGGCGCACATGCCGCGCATCTCGCACGAAGACCTGGAGGAGGGCCGGCAGTATGCACAGATGGAGGGCCGGGAGGTTTTCAAGCACGCGGTCGTGCGCATGCCGCAGAGCGTGAAGACGGCGCTGGACGCCAACCATCTCACCATCGACGATGTCGACCTGCTGATCGCCCACCAGGCGAACCTGCGCATCAACGAGGCGGTGGCGAAGCATCTGGGTCTGCCGGACGACAAGGTCTACAACAACATTCAGCGCTACGGCAACACGACGGCGGCTACGATCCCCATCGCCATCGACGAGGCGGTGGAAAAGGGTCTGCTGAAGAGCGGCGACCTGCTGGTGCTGACCGCCTTCGGCGGTGGCTTCACCTGGGGCAGTGCGCTGGTACGATGGTAGGAGGACGACGGGCCGGCCGCGCCGTCGTTAGGATGCAGCGGCGCGGCCGCTGCTTGGACGTCGGTCCGCCGCCTGGCCAGGACGGGGCTTTCGGGCCCCGGGTGCGGTTCATGTCTTCGGTGATTTGTCAGGAGGCTATGGTGACACGCATAGAGCGGTTGGGTTTGTTGAGTGTGGTGCTTCTAGCAGCGTGCGCGGCGCCCGCGCCGCCGGCGTCGCCGAGTCCCACGGTTGCGCCGAGGGCGGCGGTCGCGCCCGCGGCGCCGGCGGCCAAGCCACAGGCTCCGACGGCGCCCGCAGCGACGCTGCCGCCCGACGTCGGCCACCGGCTGGTGGCAGCGCACGCCATGGTGACGTCGGCGAACCCGCTGGCCAGCGAGGCGGGAGTGGAGATGCTGCGCAAGGGTGGCAACGCGGTGGACGCGGCGGTGGCGACGGCGTTCGCCATCGGCGTCGTCGAGCCGGAGATGTCCGGGCTGGGCGCCGGTGGCGCCATGCTCGTGTGGCGACAGGCGGAAGGCCGGGCCGATTACCTGGACTTCTACTCGTCGGAGCCGGCAGCCGCGTTCCGCGGCCACACCGGGCCGTCGGCGGATCGGGCCGGGGACCTCCGTGTCGTGGCCGTGCCGGGCGATGTGGCGGGCCTGCTGACCGCACTGGACCGGTTCGGTCGACTGGACCGCGCGACGGTGATGGCCCCGGCGATCCGACTGGCGGAGCAAGGGTATCCGGTGAACCAGATCCTGGCTCAGATGATCGGGTCGGACTCCGCGAAGCTGAATCGCTTCGATGGCGGGGCCCTCTTCTGGCCGGGCGGCCGGCCGCTCGGTCCGGGCGCGCTGGTGCGCAACCCGGAGCTGGCGGCCGCGCTCCGGCGCGTGGTGGAGCAGGGGGTGGCCGGGTACTACACCGGCCCCACGGCCCAGCGGGTCGTCGCCGTGATGAACGCCGGTGGCCACCCGGTCACCCTGGCGGATTTCGCGGCCTTCCGGCCCCAGTGGAAGCGGCCGCTGTGCGGCGATTACCGGGGCATGGTGGTGCTGTCGGCGCCGCCGCCGCAGACCGGCATCCAGATCCTGCACACGCTGGAGCTGCTGGAGCCGTACGACCTGGCGAAGCTCGGCCTGCCGACGCGCTCCGCGCGCGCGTTCGACGTCCTCACCTCCGCCCTGCGAGTCGGCATGCTGGCCGGCGCGTTCAACGACGACCCCCGCTGGGCCGACGTGCCGGCCCGCGGCCTGACGTCGCAAGGCTACGCCCGTGAGCAGGAGGCCCAGGTAGGCACCGGCCACGTGGCCGACACCGTGCACGTGGGTAACCCAGCGGCATTCGATGACACGCCGCCGCCGGCCGACTGCCGGCCGTACGATCCGTGGGGAGGCGCCACAGGCGGTCAGGGCGATGCGGACGCTCCGGCCGGAGCGTCGGCGAACGGCGCGCCGGCGCAAGACATCGTCGCCTCGCAGGCGCAGGGCGAGGCCGTCGGCCCGGCCACGCGCGCGGCGCGGGAAGCTGCGCGCCCGGGCGAGACGACGCACATCTCCGTGGTCGACGCGGACGGCAATGCCGTCGCCCTCACGCAGACCAACAGCTCCGTGTTCGGCTCCGGCGCCTTCGCCGACGGGTTCTTCCTGAACGACTCCGGCTACCGGTTCCACGACGATGAGCTCGCCGGCCAGCTGCCCGCCCAGTGGCGGACGCGCAACTCCACCATCTCGCCCACCATCGTCTTGAAGGATGGCCGGGTGCACATGGTTGTGGGTGCGCCCGGCGGAG
>JARRJS010000047.1:0-20708 GCA_037388885.1 Gemmatimonadota bacterium | reverse complement strand
ACTCGCTGCCGGGCACGGCCGGGTTCGGGTGGGGTGTCCGGTGGATTCGATTCGTGGCGTACAGGTCAGCTGCTGGGCACCGCGCGCCTTGGCGCGGGTGTTGGCCCGCTGTGTCGTTGGTCCCGCGCAATCGGAATCCCGGCGTACGCCGGAGTCGTCGGCGCCGCGCCTGGTGGTTGGCGTACGCCGCGAACCAACCGCGATCCGCGATCTGCGATCCGCGATCCGCGATCCGAGGCAGGATCCCCCCGCGCACGCTGCCTCGCCCGGCACTATCTTGAACCCATGACCGAAACCCAGCCGAAACCACGACGGATCCTGCTCGTCGACTGCGACCAGTTCTTCGTGCAGTGCGCCCGCATCGCGGACCCCGAGGGCGCGGGCCGCGAGCGGCTGCTGTTGGTGGGTGGCACGCCGGCGCAGCGGGGCGTGGTGACGTCGGCGTCGTACGAGACGCGGGCGTTCGGTTGTCGGTCGGGCATGCCGACGGCGCAGGCGCTCCGGTTGTGTCCACAAGCGAAGGTGGCGCCGGTGCCGCGGGCGCTTTGCGGGCAGAAGAGCCGGGCCGTGCGCGACGTCCTGCGGCGTTACAGCCCGCTGGTGGAGGCGGCATCCATCGACGAAGCGTACATCGACCTGACAGGCACGGAGGCGCTGTACGGCGGCGAGACGTTGGAGGACACGGCGCAACGCCTTCAGGCGGAGGTGCGGACGGAAACGGACATCGTCGTGTCGGTGGGCGGCGGCACGAACAAGATGGTGGCGAAGCTGGCGGTGGGCCGCGCGAAGCCGGCGGGCGTACACGTCGTGCCGCCAGGCGGCGAGGCCGCGTTCATGGCGGGGTTGGAGCTGAAGGCGATCCCGGGCGTCGGGCCCGTGTTCCAGGAAGAGCTGCAGAAGTACGGACTGGTGAGCCTGGCGGACGTGCTTCCGTTGGACGAGCCGACGCTGGTCGGCCTGCTGGGCGAAGGGCGGGCCGCGTGGCTGCATCGCCGGGTGCGCGGCCTGGACGACGCGACCGTCGAGCCGGAGTCGGAAGCGAAGTCCATTTCCCGGGACGAAACGTTCCCCCGGGACCTGCACCGGGACGAGGATCTGGAGCGGGAGCTGCTCGCTCTGGTGGTGCGGCTCGGGGGCGATCTCCGGGAGAGCGGCCTGCGGGCGCGCACGGTCACGGTGCGCATCCGGGACGCGGACTTCCGCAACCGCTCGGCCAGCCGCACGCTGGACCAACCGCTGGAATCGGACCGTGCGATCTACGTCGTGGGGCGCGAGCTCCTGTCTCGCCTGCGAGCCCGGCGCCGCACGCCGGCGCGCCTGCTCAGCATCGCCGTGTCCAACTTCACCCAGGACGACGGCGCGACGCAGCTCGCGCTGTTCCGCGAAGCTTCGGCGAACCTGGAGACGGAGCGGGACCGCAGTCTGTCGCGCGCCGTCGACGACCTGCGGGCGCGGTTCGGCAAGAACGCGCTGTTGCCGGGACGCCTGCTGGACGAGTAGCGCGGCCGCCTGCGTCGTGTCAGTAGCCGGGACCCTCCGGGCCGGACGGCGGCGTAGAGGAACCCGACGGCGGCGTGCCGTGTCCGGGCGGCGTGGACGGTCCGCTCCCTGTCATGGCCGACGACGCAGGGGCAGCCACGCCGTGTTTCGCTTCAGCACCTTCCTTGTACACGTACCCACCGGCGAGCGTGGCCAGGGGCAGCTCGAGGAGCATCCAGCCGGTGCCGGCCCACAGCAAGCCGGTCGGCCAGAGGCCCACGCCCATCTGCATCACCGTCTGGAAGAGCGACGCGGCGACCCAGAAGGCGAGGCCGGCGTAGATGGCGGTCTTCGGGCCCGGGCCGAAGCGGGGCCGCATGGCGGCGTAGAGCCAGACCGCGAAGATGCCCATGATGAAGGCCGTGATGACGTACATGATCATGGCACCAGGCGGGTAGCCTTGCAGGTCGAGCCGGGCCATGGCATCCGCCATGGCGTCCGCGGCGAGCAGGCCGTTGTAGATGAACTCTCCGATGTTGATCACGACACCGGCGACGAGACCGCCGAGTACGACCCTGCTACCGTTGATTCTACCCATGGAATCCTCCGTCCGGGGGATGACTGGCGCCGCTCGTCGGGCGACGCATTTCGGGCGAGGCGATGCTGGGTGGGAACGGCTTCATGATGGTGCTTGCGGGCGATGGTGGTCAACGTTTTCGTGTTGCCGTGTCCCGTTGGCGGAGCTAACGTCCCGGGGCGATGATCACGCGCGCGACAGAGGATTACCTCAAGGCGATCTACCAGCTCTCCCAGGGCGGGGAGCCGGTGGGCACATCGGCCATCGCGGAGCGGCTGGGCGTGGCGGCCGGCTCGGTCACGGGCATGCTGAAGCGGCTGGGCGAGCAGGGCTACGTGGAGCATGTGCCGTACTACGGTGCGCGGCTGACGGACCGGGGCCGGGAGCAGGCAGTGGCGCTGATCCGCCGTCATCGTGTGCTGGAGATGTTCCTGGTGGAGGTGTTGGGCTATGGCTGGGACCAGGTGCACGCCGAAGCGGAACGGCTGGAGCACGCGGCGTCGGATCGGCTGATCGATCACATGGACCGTGTGCTCGGTCAGCCGGAGTTCGATCCCCACGGTGCGCCGATTCCCGCAGCGGGAGTCGACTTCAGCGACGACCGGCTGCCCAGCCTGGCGGACGTGGAGACCGGCCACGCGGCGATCCTGCGGCGGGTCCCCGACGAGGACCCGGAAGCGCTGCGCTACCTGGCCCGCCTGAACCTGGTGCCGGGCGTGGAAGTGGAGGTCCTGGACCGCGCGCCGTTCGGCGGGCCGGTGCGCGTACGGGTGGGTCGGACGGAGCAGCTGCTGGGTCCCGAGCTCACGGCGCGCCTGGAAGTGGAACCGCTCGAGGAGTCGTAGTGCTTCACCGGAAGTCGTTGGCGTGGTTGGGGGTGGCGGTTCTGACGACGACGCCGCTCGCCGCACAATCGGGCCAGCCGCAGCTGCTGCCGAGCCGGGTCGGGGTCACCCGGGTGACTCTTGCCCCGGAGCTACCGATGCAGGGCACGCTGTTCCGGGTGTTCGTGAAACCGGGCACCCTGGGCGGGCGCACGGTGTTCGCAGTGAACGGGGAATGCGCGGGGGAGCCGCTCCATTTCGAGGAGCGGGACGGCGTGTGGTGGGCGCTGGCCGCCGTGCCCATCAGCGCCAGCGGCGAGCTGACCATGCCCATCGTGCTGGAGGACGGCGGCCCACCGGACACGCTGCATGCGACGGTCCGGGTCCGGAAGGGCGACTATCGGATGGAGCGGCTGCGCGTCGCGCCCCGGTTCGGCAGGCCGCCGAGCGCGGAGCTGCGCCGACGCATGGCGGACGAATCGGCGCGAGCGCACCGTGTGTCGCGGGAGTCGCAAAACGTGCCCCGTCTCTGGGATCAGCCGTTCCGACTGCCGCGCGACAGCCGCGTCACCAGCGGCTTCGGCGAGGGGCGCGAGTTCAACGGCCGGATCGAGAGCCGGCACATGGGCGTGGATCTGGCAGGTGCCGAAGGCGCGCCGGTGCGGGCCATGGCCAACGGATTCGTAGCGTTGACGGGCCACTTCTACCTGGGTGGCAACGTGGTGTACATCGACCACGGCGCTGGCCTGGTGAGCGCGTATCTGCACCTGAGCAAGATCCTGGTGAAGGAGGGGCAGGCGGTCTCGGCCGGGGAGGTCATCGGGCAGGTCGGCGCGACGGGGCGTGTCACGGGTCCGCACCTGCACTGGATCGTACGCTACGGCCGGATCACCGTGAACGGTCTGAGCCTGCCGGGCCTCGAGCCGCGGGACCGAGGCCCATCGTGATACTGAAGAGCTGACGCACTGCCCGGCGCACCCCACGCGTCCGGGCCGTGACTCCTACACTTGAGCGGAGACGCTGCGATGTGGCGCAAACCCATCGTCTGGATCGTGCTGTTCCTGTTCGCCGGCGCCGCGGTGGTGACGGCCAGCGCGCATTTCGATGAAGCGTTCCCCGTCGTCTCGCTGGACCTGAGGATGGACCGGCAGCAGGCGCTGTCGGCGGCGCGAGAGCGGGCAACGTCGCTGGACTGGTCGACGTCGGAGTTCCGGCAGGCGGCGTCGTTCGGGCTGCGCGACTCCGAAGTGCAGACGTACGTGGAGCTGGAGGGCGGCGGCGAGTCGGCGTGGAAGCATCTGCTGGAGAGCAGCCCGTACCGGCCGTACATCTGGACGGTGCGCGAGTTCCGGGAAGGCGATGCCCACGAGGCACGCGTCCGGTTCGCGCCGGACGGCGTGCCTGTGGGTTTCCGGCTGCAGATCCCGGAAGACGAGCCGGGCGCGGCGCTGTCGGTGGACAGCGCCCGGGCCCTCGCGGAGCACGCCGCCACGAGCAAGTGGGGAGTGGACCTGGCGAAGTACCACTTCCTGGAAGCTTCGCAGGAGGCGCGCCCGACAGGCCGCGTGGATCACACGTTCACGTACGAGCTGAACGACCAGCCGTACGGCGATGCGCGTGTGCGGCTGCGCCTGGGCGTAGTGGGCGGCAGTTTCGCCCAGCTCACGCACCTCGTGAAGGTGCCGGAGGCGTTCACCCGGCACTACGAGGACATGCGCTCGCGCAATACGCTGATCGCGCTCATCTCCAACCTGGCGTTCATCATCCTGTACTTCGGCGGCGGCTGTGGCCTGGCGCTGCTGTTGCTACTGCGCGCGGGCTGGGTCCGCTGGCGGACGCCGTTGAAGTGGGCGTCGATCATCGGCGTGCTCATGTTCCTCGCCTCGCTCAACCAGCTGCCGCTCCAGTGGATGGGCTACGACACCGCCGTGTCGGCCAGCAGCTTCCTGACCCGGCAGGTGCTCACGGCCGTCGGCGCCTTCGTGGGCACGGCGCTGCTGCTCACCGTCGTGTTCATGACGGCGGAGACCATGGACCGGCGCGCGTTCCCGCAGCACGTGCAGCTCTGGCGCGTGTGGAAGGGCGATGTCGCGCGCTCCAACACGGTGCTGGGCCAGACGCTGGGCGGGTACCTGTTCACCGGCTTCTTCATCACCTACGCCGTCGTGTTCTACCTGGTTGCGACGCACGTTCTGCGGTGGTGGTCGCCGTCGGAGGCGATGGTGCAGCCGGACCTGCTGGCGACCCCGTTCCCGTGGATCTCCGGGGTCGCGACGTCGTTCTTTGCAGGTTTCTGGGAGGAATCCCTGTTCCGGGCGGTGCCGCTGGCGGGCGCCGCGTTGCTGGGCGAGCGCTTCGGCCGGCGCAAGGCCTGGATCGTGGGAGCGCTGCTGCTGGAAGCGCTGGTGTTCGCGTCCGCGCACGCCAACTACGCCCAGCAGCCGGCGTACGCCCGCGTCGTCGAGCTGTTCCTGCCGGCGATCGCGCTGGGCCTGGTGTACCTGCGCTTCGGCCTGCTGCCCGGCGTGCTGGCCCACGCGACCTACGACCTGACGTGGTTCTCCCTGCCCCTGTTCTCCATGAGCGGCGCGCCGTCGAGCAAGGCGATCGTTATCGTGGCGGCGCTGGTGCCGCTCGGCGTCGTGCTGGTAGCGCGGCTGCGGCGCGGCGCCCGAAGGGAGGCATCGGCCGATGCTTACAACCGCGCCTGGACGCCGGTGACGGCGAAGCCGGCGCCCAGGGGCGCGGTGGAACCCGGCGCGGCAGCGGCCGGGGCCGCCGGTGCTGTGCCCGGCGAGGCGCAAGGCTTGCCCGCGGAAGGGGGCGTCGCAGAGGGTGGCGAGGGCCGTGAGGGTGTCGCGGCCGGCGGCGTGGCTGGGGTCGGTGCGGGTGCCGGCGAGGGCGCCGCCGAGGGCATGGGCGCCGGTGCGCGGCCGGCGCGCGGGCTGGGAGCGCCGGTGCTCATCGCCGGCCTCCTGGTGGGCATGGCGCTCTGGGTGCTGTTCGTGCGGACGGGCATGGACACCGACCGGTTGGTCGTGAGCGCGCAGCAGGCGGAGACGACGGCGCGAGCGGTGTTGGCGAAGCATCACGTGGAGCTGGATGACAGCTGGCGCACGCTGCGGACGGTGACGGGCAGCCCGAGTGCGGCGGACCGCTTCGTATGGCAGGAGGGGGGCCCGGCGGCGTACCGCATGCTGCTCGGCCATTTCCTGCCCGGTCCGCGGTGGCATGTGCGATTCGCGCGCTTCACCGGTCCGGTGGCGGATCGTGCGGAGGAGTACGACGTGTGGGTCGGCCCGACGGTGAGCGACACGCGGTACCAGCACGTGCTGCCGGAGGCGAGGCCGGGCGGGACGCTGACCCAGCAGCAGGCGCACGACCTGGCGGTGGCCGCCGTGCACCGGAACTACGACTTCCCGGAGGACTCACTGACGCAGGTTTCGGCGCAACAGCAGAAACGCCCGAATCGCCTGGACTGGACGATCACATTCTCGGTCCCGTCGGTGGCCAAGCTGCCGGAGGACGCCCAGACGCGCGTGGCGGTGGACATCGCCGGCGACGAGGTGGTCAGCACAGGCCGGTTCGTGCACGTTCCCGAGTCGTGGCAACGGGCCGACCGCGGACGGCAGTCCCTGCACGGCGTGATCCGGTTGGCCGGCGGCGGCTTGCTGCTGCTGCTCGCCATCGCGCTACTGGTCTTCGGCATCATCCGCTGGAGCCGTCGACGCTACGCGCCGCGGGCCTTCCTGGCCGTGGCCGGCGTCGTGACCGGGTTGATCCTCGTCCAGTCGTTCGGCCGGTGGCCCAGCATCGTGGCCGACTTTTCCACGGCCCAGCCCCTCGGCTTCCAGGAATTCGCGGTGATCGCCGGCCTGTTGCTGGGCGGCTTGATCGCCGGCTCCATCTTCGGTCTGTTGGGCGGGTTGGGGCACACGCCTGATAGTCTGCCGCACGGTCGACGGAACGCGGTGCTGGCGGGCCTCGCAGTCGGCGCACTGTTGGCGGGCGTGCTGGCGGCGATCCAGCGTCTGGCGCCAGACCGCGTCCCGACCTGGCCGGACTTCGCCGGCGCCGCCGCGACCGTGCCTTTCCTCGCCGCATTGCTGGCGCCGGTGATCAACTTCGTGTTGACCGTCGTGGGCGCGTTGGCGGCCGTCGTGGCGTTCGACGCCGCCGACGGCGGCGGCCGGCGACCGTGGGCCAGCGTGGCTGTGACGCTTGCCGTGGGCATCGCTTTCGCCGGGTTGGAGACCGGGGCGTCCATCGTGCAGTGGGCGGCCGCCAGCGCGGCCGCGTGGCTGGTCCTCTACGGCCTGCTCTGGCTGGTTCGCCGCGTCGGCCGCGCGGTACTGCCTCCGCTGGTCGCCGTCATGATGATCCTCGACGCCGTGGTGTTCACGCTTCGTGCGCCGTACCCGGGAGCCTGGACCGGCGGTGTGCTGGCAGTTCTCGTCGTGGCGGCCGCAGGGCTATGGTGGGGTGTGCGGCTACGCCGTTGGGAGCCCGCCGATTGACGGACGCCGGGGGCGCAGACCCGGTGCCCCCGCACGACCTTTGCTGCATATTTGAGTCAGCGATGAATCGTACGCGGGAGGGGTCATGATCCGCCGAATCGTCAAGCTCGTGTTCTATGTCAAGGCGCCGCTCACGGCGTTCACGGTGTTCCACCCTGTGAAGGCCGCGAAGCTCTGGTTCGCCTACGTGCTGGGGAGTGCGCTGTTCGGCAGTCGGGCGCGTGCGGAGCGGTCCGTCGCCCGATCCAGGTGGGGGAGTCCCGAGGGGCGCATGCGTCCGGATGCGGACGCGGCCCGCGGCGGCCCCGCCGTGCAGGCCAGTGGCAATGGCGGCGCCGGCAGCGAAGAGTCTTCGGGCCCCGCCGAACCGGCGGGCGAAGCCGAACCCGCGGTCCCTGCGGGCGCGTCAGTGCCGGAGGGGCACCAGCCGGCGTAGCAGGGCCCGCACCGAATCCGGCGGCAGCGCCGTGCTGCTGATGTAGATGAGCGTGCCGTTGCGGATCAGGCCGGTCCCACCCGGCCCCAGCGTGAACGCGTCTCCGCTCGCGGGCCGCTGCTGGTGCAGGCCGATCGTGTCCGCGCCCGACAGTCGCTGATAGACGGTCACCGCCCGCACGCCGCTCGGCGCAGCGGACGGCACCACCCTCACTACATCGAGCCCCTGTACGGCGTACACGGGGCCACCCAACCATTCCTGCGCCCCCGCGGCGGTGAGGAATCTCCTCGTTCCCAGCTCGTCCAGTCCCCGGAATGCCGCATCCGCGGCGTTGGATGGCGCCGGCTCCGCTGCCTTTGGCCGCTCCGCGACACCGGTGGGGACGGGGGCCGACAGCGTCGCAGGCGCTTCCGCGACCTTTGCCCGGGTCTGCTGGCGAAGGGCATTCAGCCGCTGAGCGGCGGACTCCTGGGCAACGGGTTGCTGGGCCGCCGTCGCCTGCTTGGCAGTGGGCACCGCGCCCGTTTCATGCCGACCGGCGCCCGCTTCACCCGATGGTTGCAGTGCCTCACCCGCACCTGCAGCCGCTTGCCGCGAGATCGTCGCCTTCGTCGCGCCCGCCGCGTTCCTCGCCGCGCCGCCCGGCTCCGCCGCCGCGCTCGGCGCGGCGGCCTCGTTCTCTGGCGCCTTCGCCGCGCCCTCCGCCGGCGCCGCGGCATCCGCGGCTCGCGGCCGGGCGACCTGCAGCGATTGCGCCACCTCCGCGGTCCCCTGCGCCGGCTCCTGCCGTTCCATGGATGCCTGCGGCAACCCGCCCGGCTGGTACGCCAGCTCGCGGGCCCACCAGCCCATGCCGAGCGCGATGACGATGCTGGCGGCCCAGGCGAGGGTGCGTGTGACGACGAAGCGGCGAGGCCTGCGGGGGGTGCCGCCCACCCCGTCCCCGCCACCGGCGTCGGTCGGACGGTCCGGGTCCGGAACGCCCGCCTTCGTGGCCCGCGCCGCCGCCCGTGCCGCGATCGTCTCGAATGGCGGCATGTCCAGCTCCGCCGGCGTCGCGCCCTCCAGCAGGGCGTCGGCCTCTGCGCGCAGGCCGCGAGCCGCCTCGAGCCGTGCGCGGCAGTCGTCGCACACGGCCAGGTGCCGCTCGACCCGCTCGGCTTCCGCCGGGTCTTCCGCGTGCAGCGCGCCGTCCAGATAGGCGTGCAACAGGCCGTCATCTACGTGCGACATCGTCCGTCCCTTCCTTTTCCGTCTCTTGCTGCTCCATCTCGTGGACCGCGTCCACCAGTCGGGCGCGGGCCCGGGCTAGGGTGGTGCCGATGGCGCCAATGGCCAGGCCCGCCTGGTCCGCGATCTCCCTGTAGCTCAGACCCGACTGCCAGAGCAGCAGCACGTCGTGGTCCCGCTCCGACAGTTGTTCCAGAGCCGCCCGCACCAGCGCCGCCCGACGCTGCTGCTCCAGCCCATCCACCGGGTCCGGCTCGCTGGCCGCCGCGGCCTGCGCCGCCTCGGCCTCGCTCTGCACCAGCGCCAGGTGACGTCGCCGGCGAATGGCGCCCCGCGCCTCGTCCCGCGCCAGGTTCGACGCCACCGTGAACAACCAGGCGCGCGGCCGCTCCGGCGAATGCTCCAGCGCTCGCACGAACACCTCCTGCGCCAGATCGGCGGCCCGGTCCGCGTCCCATACCTTGCGGTACAGGAAGCGGACCAGGTCCCGGTATGTGGATCGATACACCTCGGCCCAGTCGACGCTCATAACCCGAGTTTAAAGCCCGCGGAAATCGCGAACCAGCTTCTCGATGTCACGCGCGCTCAGCTTATCGGCGCCGTCGGGTGCCAACGCAATGTTGGCGCGGACACCGCCCAGTACCACCTGCTCGAATGTCGCGAACACCGGCTTCAGCTCCGGCGCCGCGCGCAGCAGGTCGAAGTAGGCTTCGCTGAACGGCTTCACGGCGACGACGCGCAGACTGCGATCCGCGTCCACCTGCCGCCAGCCGGCGCTGTCCTGCACGAACGCGCGACCTGCCACGACACGCGTGTTCGCCGTAACACCATGTTGGAACGACAGTTCCGCGGCTTCCATCTGCGCCTCGTTCACCACCGCTTGCCTGCGTGCGGTCGCTTTGGCCCGGGCCACCGCCGCCTGGCCGCTGGCCGGCGCGCTGGCCGCCTGCGACATGGCGTCGGCGAACGACGTCGGCACGGGCGCACCGCCCACGGCGACACGGTTCGGCTCCTGGACCAGGTGCGCCGTGTATTCGCTCAAGATGCCGTAGCGCAGCGCCGTGCGCCGCACGTCCTCCACCAGCTCGGGGTCGGCACCGTTCAGCCGGATCTGCTGCATGAGCGCGCCCACCTTGCGGGACGCCCACAGCCGCGGGATGTAGTCGTTCGCGGTCTCGTGGGCCGGGAACGACGCGTCCGTGGCGAACCGCTCGGTGCGGCCCGCACGCCGGCCGGTGATGCGCACGGCGCCATTGCCGTGCCCCGCGGCCCGGTAGCGGCCGAACAGCACCAGGTCCTCGCCGGCGAACAGGTCCGGCAGCTGCTTCGGGTAGATCTCCCGCAGCTCCACCGGGGCGCCGTCGATGCGCAGGTCCGTCAGCACCGGGTGCTGGATCTTGGTCGCCAGGGAGCCCAGCGCCGTCTCGACGTTCTGGCCCGGCTCCACGTACGCGGTGGCGCCCCGGCCCGCGGCGCTCAGCCGGTCCAGCAGGACCGTGTTGACGTCGTAGCCGACACCGAACGCGAACACGCGGGCCCGGCCCCGGTCGCGCTCCGCCTCCGCGGCGATGCGCTCGGGGTTCCGCTCGCCCACGGTGGGCAGACCGTCGGTGAGGAACACGACGATGGGCAGCCGGCCTTCCGGCGACGGCAGGCGGAACGCCTCCGCCAGTGCGCCGGCGATATCGGTGCCGCCCTCGGCCTGCAGTCCGTCGACCCAGCCATCGGCGGCGTTTTGGTCGCCGGATGTCCAGCCCGACCGGAAGCGCTCCACGCGGTTGTTGAACGCGACGAGGCGGTACCGGTCTCCGCTGGCGAGGGAGCTCAGGAGCTGATGTAGCGCCTGCTTCGTCTGGTCCAGCTTCTCGCCCGACATGGAGCCGGACACATCGACGACCACGGTGATGTCGCGGGGTGTGGCGGCCACGTCGGCCTCGCCCGGCGAGAGGGTCAGCATGAAGTAGCCGTCGTCGTCATCGGCCCGATGCGCCGCGACCGTCATGCCCACGAGCCCGCGGGCCAGCGGCAGGAACAGCGAGAAGTCGCCACTGAGCTCGCCCTGCGGGCGCACTGTGATGGCGCCATGCTCGCGGGTCACATGCACGTCGTGTGTGGGCGAGAACGGGTCGCGGAAGCGGCTGCCATCGGCGATGCGCACGACGAAGGTGAGCGGCGTGCCGTTGCCGTGTCCTGGCCGGACCTGCGTGGCTCGCGGATCCGCGTGCCGCGCGTCCTGCGGCCGGCGCAGTGGGATCGGCCTGGGCCTCGGCCGCGGCGGCAGCACGCGACCGGGCAGCGCCGAGCCCGCCGCGTAGCGCAACAGCAGCGCGTCGCCCGCCCGCTCCAGCACCTGGGTGTAGCGCAACGTGATCTTGCGCGTCTGGCCGGGCTCGATGGGGAACACGCGCGCCCGGATCAGCCCGTGGCCCGCCAGCTCGATGAGCGCCGGGTCGCGACGCTTCCGTACGATCTCTTCGTAGATCCGCCGGGCGCGGTCCGCGTCCATGGTCTCGCCCCGCAGCTCCCGGTCGTCCTGGAACAGGGAGAACCCGGAGAACACCGCTTCGCCCGGGAGCGGGTACAGGTAGGCGCCCTCGGCCACTCGCCCGCCGCGGTTCTGGAACCACTCCTCCACCTGCACGTTCGCGATGCGGCCCGTCACGTCCACTGCCACGCTGGTACGCAACCGCACGACAGCGCCGCCGCCGGGTACCGGTTCGATCCAGCCCTGGGCAGCCATGGGTGTGGCAAAGAAAAGGACCGCCGCGGCAGTGAGCGCGCCGTTGAAGAGCGCCGCATTCGGCCGCGCGAACGGCAGCCGGCCGCCATGCTTGGGTCTCGAGCGTCTCATGGGTCACCTCCATTGGTGTGTGCTCTTGATGGGGGTGACGAATGAAGGGGTGGGTGTTGCACACATCGATCGACGATCGACGATCTCAGCGACCCCGCACGGTGCCCAGCAATGCGGCGCAGCTGCCGGGGCCGGGACCTCCGAACGTGATGCCCAGGACTCGGACGACGGTGTTGGATGCGCGCGCGGGGGCCAGGAGGTCGCCATAGCGGCGGTGCAGGAAGATCTGCTCTTCGCTCGGCCAGCGGACGAGGGCGCTGTCGGCCTGGGCGAGCCACCGGCGATAGTCCCGGTCGGGGCCGAAGATGGCGTTGTGGGGGTTCAGGCACGGGCCGATGGTGGCGAGCGTGGCGAAGCGGTTCCAGCGCAGTCCGCGGACGGCTTCCGGGTCCAGCACCAGGTCCGGGACGCCGCGCAGCGAGCTGGAGCGCGGCGCGACTGCGGCGGCGAGGCGGGACATGCGGGTGCCGAGGGCGATGTCGTCGGCGACGCGGCGGGCACGTTCGGATTGACCCGTCGCGCGATAGAAGTTCTCGAGGCTGCGGGCCCCATCCAGGATCAGCGCGATGCCCTGCACAGCGTCCCGGAGGGTAGGTCCGTCGTCCAGCAGCAGGAACCCGACGCTGACCACCTCTCGCAGCGTCGTGTCGGCGGCCGCATCCCTGCGCCGGTCCAGCAGATAGGCGGCACGGACGATGTGGGCGCGCGCGGCGGACCGGATATCGCCGCCCGGCCCGTCGAGCTCGGTCCAGGGCACGCTGTCGGGCAGGGGCATCGTCCAGCGTGCGGCGGCCACATCCACGGCGGGCGCCCTCGCCAGGCGAGAGAATCGGGCCTGGGCGGGGTGATCCGCCACGTGGGCCAGGAAGCTGCGTTGCCCGGGTGTCAGTCCCCGGCCAACGCGCTCGAACAGGTTGGCGGGGTATCGGCCGGGCCCGATGCCGAACACGTCTTCGTTGCCGAACCAGTGATCCGCATACGTCGTGTCGGGGGCGGGCGTGAAGGCTCCGGGCCGAGCCCGCCGCCCGACGGCCGACACGGCGGTGAGCGACCGGGCGGCCTCCTGGGGCGTGATGGCGGAGTCGGCGGTCACGCGCAGCGCGCGCAGCGGCTCCACCTGGAGGGCGCGGCGCGGCAACTCGCCGCCGGGTGTGCCCAGCGTGCCGAGCACCGGACCGATGGCGGACGCAATGGTGAACGTACCCACCAGCAGCACGACGAGCGGGCCCATGACCAGCGTCGCCAGCGCAGCGGCCCGGAACAGCCGGGAGGCGGAACCCGTCGTGCCGGACTCGGTTGCGGCAGAGGCCGCCGTGATCGGGGGCCGCTCTCCCGGGTCGCCGGCCCGCTCCAGGGCGGCTGCCGCCTCCCGGTTCCAGCGAGCGATCTCACCGCGCAGCGCCAGTTCCGCCGGCTGATGGGCGCGCCACGACCGTTCCGCACCACCGACCACGCTGCGTTCCAACGCCCGACTCAACACCGCCGTCAGCGCCAGCACGCCGGTCGGCGCCAGCGTCAGCGCCCACGCTCCCATCGTGCTCAGGCCGGCATTGGCGGCCAGCAGCGTGGACAGGATGAGGCCCAGCGGCAGCCAGAGGGCGGCGATGAGGGCCAGCGTCGCACCGGTCAGGCGCGCGATGAGGGTCCAGCGTCGCTCTCTGGGCGCCGTCCAGGAGAACTGCGCCGTGCCCGCCAGCAGGTGGCCCGTGTCGCCGGCGTCCGCCGCGACCGCGACGACCGTGCGCCAGTCATGACCGTCGCGCGCGGCGTTGGCCCCCAGCCACAGCAGTCGGAACAGCCGGTCGAAGCCCGCCAGCGCCGCCACCATGCCCAGGCCGGCTGCTGTAGCCGGCGCCCACCAGGCTGTGCCGAACGGGCCCACGCTCCAGAACGGGCGCGGCAGGGCGGCGGTGACCAGCACCGGCACGGCCATGGCCAGGCCGCCCACAGCCAGAAGCGTAATGGCGGTCCAAAGCCGCCCCTGGATCGTTTCCAGGCCCGGCGGCGGCCACGCCGGCGCCCTGCGCCGCGCCGGCCCCTCTGCAGAACCCGTGTCCTGTGCCATCACCCGCCGAGATACGCGACTGCCGAGATCTCCACCAACGCGCCGTGCAGCTCGGCGGCGACCGTCGTGCGCGTGGGGTACGGCGGCGAGAACGTTTCGCCGTACACCTCGTTGAACGTGTTCCAGTGCTGGATGCCGGCCAGGTAGGCGCTGACGGACACGACATCGTCGAGGCCGGCGCCGGCAGCCTTCAGCACCCGCTCCAGGTTCGCCAGCGCCGCGCGGCTCTGGCTGCGGATGTCGTCGCCCATGAGCTCGCCCGTGGCGGGGTCCCGCGGCAGCTGGCCGGATACGAAGAGCAGATCGCCCGCACGTACGGCTCGCGAGTACGCGCCCACGGGAGGCGGGGTGTCGGGCAGCGAGACGGGAGTCCAGCGGCGGTCGTCGGGCATATCGAGAAGACTCCTGCGGGAGGGTCCGGTTGTAGGGCTCGTTCGGGCAGTGTAGCGGCGATGTTCGGGTATTGCCAGGGCGTCGGCGCTCGCCGGCCGGACGCCCACGACCGACGACCGTTGACCGACGACCGTCGTTGTTTCGCGGCGGCGGCCCGCTCGCAGGAGAGCGGGAGAGATCTCGGCCAGATCCGAGCCCTGCGCAGGCACGACACGGCTCCTCGATCGTTGCGTGCGCCTCGTCGAAAACGAAACGCCGGGCCGCGGGCTTACCCCGCGACCCGGCGTCGATCAGCGATCGTCCATCGGCGATCGCGCAGCCAAAGGCTGCGCCTACGCCAGCTTTTCCAGCGTCGCCTTGACGAGCTGGTAGAAGCGGCCGACGGAATCGATGCCCACGCGCTCGTCGGGCGAGTGGGGGAACTCGATCTGGGGGCCGAAGGAGATCATGTCCATGCCGGGGACCTTCTCGCCGATGATGCCGGCCTCGAGGCCCGCGTGGATCGCCTTGATCTCGGGCTCGCCGAACATCTGCGTGTGCAGCTCCTTGACGACTTCCAGCAAGTGGGAGTCCAGGTCCGGCTTCCAGCCGGGGTAGGCGTCGTGCTCTTCGACGTCGGCGCCGGCCAGCTCGCCGATGGCGCGGATCCGAAGGCGCACCGCTTCCAGGGCGGCGTCGATGGACGAGCGGCTGCTGGTCGTGACGACGAGCTTGCCGTCCTTGGCCTGGACCACGGCCACGTTGTTGCTGGTCTCCACGAGGTCGGGCACGTCGTTGCTCATGGCCAGGACGCCGTGCGGCAGGCCTTCGACGAGCCGCAGAACGGTCCACGTCGTGTCCGTGTTCCAGACGGTGTCCGGCACATCGGCGCTGTCCATGTCCAGCTTCATGCCGGGATCGGGCTTGCCGTACTCGGCTTTCGCCGCCTCGAACTCGGCCTTGATCCGGTCCGTCAGCTCGCCGGACACGGGCCCGGGGACGACCACGACCGCCACGGCCTCGCGCGGGATGGCGTTGTGCTTGTTGCCGCCCTCGAACGCAGCCAGGTGGAACGGCGTCGTAATCGCACCGGCGTGCAGCATGCGCGCCATAAGCTTGACGGCGTTGCCCCGCTGGAGGTGAATGTCCACACCGGAATGGCCGCCCTTCAGGCCGTGAAGCCGCAACCGGATCCCGGATGCGCCGGCTGGCGGCGCTTCCGTGCCCAGCGCGAGCGTCAGCGTGCTGTCGCCGCCGCCGGCGCAGCCCACGTACAGCGCGCCCTCCTCTTCCGAGTCCAGATTGATGAGCTGCCGGGCCTCGAGGATTTCGCCCTTCAGGCCGGCGGCACCGGTCAAACCCGTCTCCTCGTCCACCGTGAAGACCAGCTCCAGCGGGCCGTGGACGATGTCGTCGGCTTCCATGACCGCCAGCATGGTCGCGACGCCGATGCCGTTGTCGGACCCCAGCGTCGTGCCCTTCGCCGTCAGGTAGTCCCCGTCCCGTTCCGGCTGGATGGGGTCCTTGTCGAAGTCGTGCTGCACATCCGAGTTCTTCTCGTTCACCATGTCCAGGTGACCCTGGAGGATGAGCGCCGGGGCGTTCTCGTGCCCCTTCGTGCCCGGCTTGCGCACGATAATGTTGCCGGTCGCGTCCTCGTCGTTCGACAACCCGGCCCGCTCGGCTACTTCAATAACGTACTGCCGTATCTGCCCTTCGTCCTTCGAGCCGCGCGGGATCGTCAGGATCCGGTCGAAATGGGCCCACAGGGCCTTCGGCTCGAGCGTCTCTACGAATGTCATGGGGGTTCCTCCCTCGCCGTTTGTTGACACGCGGCATCTTAGCGCGCATCGCGTCGCGATGCGAGCTTTCCCGTCCGCCCCAGCCGCCCCGTCCTGTTTTCCGCTTTCCGTTTCACGAAGGGTGGCCGAGGAGGTAGCGCGTCCCCACTTTGCCGGTGCTGCCCATCGAGGCGTCCCGCCCATGGAGGCGTTCCGCTCACCGAGGAGGCATCATGTCCCGCCTGCCGTTCACGGTCGACCAGTTCTTCGGCGTCTTCGCTTCCTACAACGATGCAGTCTGGCCCGCGCATATAGTGTTGACCGCCGCTGCGGTGGTGGCGCTCGTGCTGCTCTTTCTGAAGGGCGACCGCTCCGACCGCACCATCACCGGTTTCCTCGCCGTGCTCTGGGCGTGGACCGGCGTCGCCTACCACCTGGCCTACTTCTCTTCCATCAACCGCGGCGCGTACCTGTTCGGCGCCCTGTTCGTGGTGCAGGCTGCCATGTTCGCCTGGATGGCGGTGACCGGCCGGTTGTCGTTCGCGGGGCGGCTGGATGCCTACACGGCCGTCGGTGGGCTGATGATCCTCTACGCGCTCGTGGTCTACCCGTTGCTGGGTCGCGCCACCGGGCACCGGTACCCGGCCACGCCCACGTTCGGCGCGCCGTGCCCGTCGGTCATCTTCACGTTCGGCCTGCTGCTGTTCGCCCGTGGCCGCGTGCCCGGCTGGCTCCTGGTGATTCCCGTGGTCTGGGGCGTCGTGGGCCTGTCGGCCGTCGTAGGGCTGGGCGTGCTCCAGGACATCGGCCTGTTCGTGTCGGCCGTCGTCGCTGCGCCAATGATCCTCGTGCGGAACCGGCGGGCCGCACTCGCCGTGGCTCCAGGGGACTGAGGGCCGATTTCGCATGCCGGCGCCCCCGAGGCCGGTGGTGAGGTACCACGTTTCACGCGTCACTCTCCACGTTTCACGCGGCGAGGTGACGTGGGGGGAGCGGGGCTAGGCTCCCTGGTTCGCTCGCGCCGTCTCCCCGGGGGTGGGCCGGCTGAAGTGGGTCAGCCGGATCTCGCGGCCGGTGGCCAGCCGGTAGACCATTTCGATAGCGACCGACAGCACGACCATGGCGGCCAGCACCAAGATGCGGGCTGGTGACGTGGTCCAGGTGTGCCAGAGCAGTGCGGCCAGCGCGACGGCGCACGCCAGCAGGCCGGCAAGCGGGATCCACCGGTTCGAGCCCGTGCGGTTGACCATCCGCAGGTTCGCGGCGTTCACGGCGCCGAAGATGAGCAGGAAGCCGGCGCTGCCCATGGTCGAGATGCTGGACAGGTCGAACAGGTTGGCGACCAGCAGGGTCACGATCGCGGTGAGGAACAGCCCTTCCAGCGGTTTGCTCCAGATCTTGTGCTCGAGCACCTCCGGCAGCTCGCCGTCCCTGGCGATGACGTAGCTCAGACGGGCGGCGCCGTAGAGCGTGGCGTTGATGGCCGACGCGGTGGACAGCAGGGCGGCGATGGCGATGAGCGTGAAGCCCGCCTGGCCCAGGAACGGGCGCGCGGCCTGCGCCAGGGCGTAGTCCCTGGCCTGCACGATCTGCGGCACCGGCAGGTTGCCGACGGCGACCGCCGCCACCAGCACGTACAGCGCGATGACGAACAGTACCGCGGAATAGTACGCCCGCGGCAGCGTGCGCTCCGGCTCGCCCAGGTCGCCCGCGGTGTTGGCGATGAGCTCGAAGCCTTCGTATGCCAGGAAGATGATCATGCCGCCGGCGAACAGCTGCACGGGACCGGTCCACGCGGCCGGCGACAGGCGCCCCGGGTCCAGCCCGAAAAGACCCACGGCCACGAAGAACAGCAGGATCGCCACTTTGATCCCTACGATCCAGGTCTCCGCCTCGCCCAGCACCCTGGAGCCGATGGAGTTGAGGCCTGTGGCCAGCACGATCACGGCGCTGATGGCCAGGTGCTTCTCGAAGGGACCGCCGCCCGGCATCAGCGCCGCCGCGTAGCTGCCGAACGCGAAAGCGTACAGGGAAAGCATGACCACGTAGCTCAGCCACAGCAGCACGTTCAGCGCGCCCGTGGCGAGGCCGGTGCCGAAGGCGCGGTTGAGGAAGGTGACGGTGCCGCCCTGGCTGGGCAGCGCCAGGGAGAGCCGGACGTAGGAATAGGTGGTCAGTAACGCCACGACGCCGGCCAGCACGAACGCTACCGGCGTGCCGCCGTGCGCGAGCTCCACCGCCAGCCCCAGCACGGCGAAGATGCCGCCC
Source organism: Gemmatimonadota bacterium (assembly GCA_037388885.1). Taxonomy (GTDB): domain Bacteria; phylum Gemmatimonadota; class Gemmatimonadetes; order Longimicrobiales; family RSA9; genus JARRJS01. The sequence continues at coordinate 2,308 of JARRJS010000047.1, read as the reverse complement.
CCCACCATGCCACCCACACCGATGGCCACCGCACCCCAGTAACCGATCGCGCGGCGGTCGTTGTCGGCCATGACGGTCTCCGTTGATGTATGCAGGTGCTCGCGACAGTAGTCATGCAAGCCCGGGGCCGGGCGCGTGCGTGGGGGGTGGACCGCCGGCGCCGGCGTGGGGCTGGCCGACGGCTGGGGCGGCGTCTACCGCGCCGGCCAGTGCCGGCCGTAGACCAGGTCGTCGCCGAGCACGGCGAGCCGGGCGAGCCAGGGCATGCGGCGCAGCGTGCGGCGCACCGCGCCGTGGAACCAGGTGTCGCGGTGCGAGAACGGGCATCCCGCCATGCAGATGCCGCAATCGGTGCCCATGTGCCGCCAGTAGCCGTAGCACTGTTCCACGCGTGTGGGCCACTTGCACACGCCCCGCACCTGCACCGGTTCGCCGTCCGACAGGGCCCGCGGCGGGCAGTTGTCGGCGCACTTGCGGCACACCCGGCAGAACTCCCGGACCCCGAGGGAGACGGGCGCGTCGCGGGTCAGGGGAAAATCCGTGGTGACGGCACCGATGCGGACGCGGCTGCCGTAGCGGTCGGCGACGAGCAGGTTGTTGCGCCCCAGCTCGCCGAGCCCGGCGCGCACGGCGAGCGGTGGCAGGATGACGTCGTAGTGGGCGTCGTAGTGCGGCTTGGCGGCGTAGCCGAGCTGGTGCAGCACGGCGGCGATGGTCTTGCCGATGACGGCGGCACGGTAGTATTGACGCGCCGATTCACGGATCACGGGCGCCTCCGGCGCGCGACGCATGGCGTCGTAGGCCATCTCCACCAGGAAGACCAGGGCCGACGGATGGTCCAGCGTCACCGGTCGGCCGTAGTCTTCGTCCAGGCGGCCCTTGTGCGTATAGACGAATGCCGGGTCCACGGCGGCGCAGCCTGCGGCCACAGCCCCCAGCGAATGTGCCAGTCCTTTCAGCGCAGCCGTGCCGTCCCAAGCGTCCGTGTTCTCACGTGCCTCCTCGATGGCGGCGACCGCCCGGAGCACCCTCCCGGGCTCGGGCCGGATATCGCCGATGGCATCGAAGTAGGCGTCGGCCTGGGGAGAGATGGCCGGGTCGTAATGCCGACCGCCCGGCTGGCACAGCACCGGGAGGCTCCGCAGTCGGTCGTCGGCCTCGCGCAGCTCCGGCCGGCGCTCGTAGAAGTCGTCGTACGCCGACGTACGGGGCGAGCGGGCCATGCGCGCGAACATGGTGTCCCGCTCGTCCACGCGTTCCGTCGGGTTCGCATCCGGTTCCATGGCTTCAATGTGCGGGGGAACGACGCTCCAGCCAACGTGTTCGCGTTCGCGTACAACCGGGGCCGCCGCACGCGCCCGGCGCTCGCCCCTGGAATCCGGCCGGTCGCCTACGTGAAGTCCCACCGGTTGCTGAAGACCCTCCTGCGGGAGAACCCCGAGCTGGATGAGATCATGCGCAACGCCGCGAACGAGACGGAAGCGCTCGTCGGGCTGCGCAACCTGGTCCTGAAAGAGCTGCGACGACGGCCGGCAGCGCTGGCATACTACGAGGCGGAGCATGCTACGCGGGACCAATTCGAGGCGCTGGAATGGGGCGACTTCGCCGGCATCCGGCTACTGGACTACATCGACCACGCCGGCCGCGAGTTCGAAGACCTGAACCTGCGGGGCGAGCTGGCGGTGAGCGACCCGATCCGGGCGATCTGGCTGGCGGTGCACCACGGCACGGGCGGCGCCAAGCCGGCCTTCTTCGAGGACATGCTGCACCTGTTCCGCCAGTTCACGGGCCGCAGCGAGGCGAGCGGCCGGCGGCGCCAGACCGGGCGCGGCTGGCGGCGTGGATGGAGCGCTACCCGTCGGGGCTGGACCCGCGGATCGTCAAGCTGCGGGAGGAGAACCGGGACCGGATCATCGGCCTGCTCATGGACCGGATGGACCGGGGCGAGATATCGAGCCCCCGGTACCGGTTCGGGCCGGGCACGACGCGGGAGCAGAAGCGAGCTCGCATGCTGGAGTGGTGGAAGGACATGCACTTCCACCTGAAGTTCGCCGTGCGCTCGCCGGATCTGCTGAACGAGCTGCTGGGCGAGTCCCTGGACCCGGACACCATGCAGGTGCTCTATGCCGCCCGGGACCAGGGCATCCCGTTCTTCGTGAACCCGTATTACCTGTCCCTGCTGCACGTGCGCGTGCCGTACTTCGCCATCGGCGCCGACCTGGCCATCCGCCACTACGTCGTCTATTCCATGCAACTCGTGGAGGAGTTCGGCCACATCGTGGCGTGGGAGAAGGAGGACCTGGTGGAG
>JARRJS010000046.1:0-20066 GCA_037388885.1 Gemmatimonadota bacterium | reverse complement strand
TTGTGGATGATCTTGTCATCGACGTCCGTGAGGTTCATGACGAACCGGACGTCGTAGCCCAGCCACTCCAGGTAGCGGTGGAGCAGGTCGTTGAAGAGGAACGTGCGATAGTTGCCGATATGCGGCCGCTGGTAGACCGTCGGTCCGCAGGCGTAGATGCGCACGCGGCCGGGCTCCAGCGGCTCGAACGGTTCGAGCTCGCGCGTCAGGGTATTGTAGAATCTCAGCGGCATCCCGTCATCCTCCCATCACCACGGGTCCGACCACCATCACCTCAGGACCCGGATCTCCGTGACGCGCCAGTTGTCGTCTTCCCGCTTGAGCGCGACGAACACCGTCACGTGTTCGGGGATGGTCGTGCCGCGGATGCGCACGATCCAGTCGAACTCGACGAACGCGCTGTTGGCATCGCCAGCGACCGGGCCGCTCATGCCCGGGGAGATGGACATGGTCTCCCGCTGCTCGAACAGGCGGCGCAGCGCAGCCGCAGCCTGGCGCGCGTGCAGTGGCCCGGTGGGTTGCCCGTCCAGCTCGATGGACAGGCCGTCGGCCGACGCCAGCGCTGCCAGGCCCGCGGCGTTGCCCGCAGCCCACTGGCGCACGAGCCGGGTCATCGCCCGGTCCAGCGTGCTGTCCTGCTGGGCAGCGGCGTTGGTGGCCACAACGGCCAGCAGCAAAAATGCGACGGCAAGCCTCATTCCTGCTCCGTCTCGACGAGGGCGTCCGCCATCTCGCTCAGAAGCGCGTCGACGACCTGCTCGGGCCGGTCCGCCGCGTAGATCGGCCGTCCGACCACGAGGAAGTCCGAGCCGGCGCGCACCGCCTCCGCCGGCGTGGCGGTGCGGACCTGGTCGCCGGTCAGGCTGCCTTCGGGTCGGATGCCGGGCGTCACGACGATGAATTCCGGCCCGTGGCGACGCTTGAGCGCCTCCACTTCCAGCGCGGACGCCACCACGCCGTCCATGCCTGCGTCCGCGGCGACGGCCGCGAGCCGGGCCACCTCTTCCCGCAGCGAGCGCAGCTGTTTGTCCCAGACCTCCTCCACGTCGGCCGCGGTGAAGGACGTCAACAGGGTGACGCCGACGAGCTTCGGCCCATCTGTGCCGAGCACTTCCCGCGCAGCCGCCAGCATGGCGGTGCCGCCGGACGCGTGCAGCGTCATCATGTCAATGCCCAGCCGGGTCGCCGACTCCGCCGCCCGGGCGACGGTGTGCGGGATATCGTGGTACTTGAGATCCAGGAAGACGCGCTTGTCGCGGTCCTTCAGCCGGCCGACCAGATCGGGGCCGCAGCAGGTGAACAGCTGCATGCCGACCTTGTACCACTGCACGTCATCGCCCAGGCCATCCACCAGCCCGAGGGCGCTGTCCGCATCCGGCAGATCCAGCGCTACGATGAGCTCACTCATTCGTCAGATCCGTCCTTCGACCGTGCCACTGCCGACCACATCGCCGATCGGCAGGTGGCGTCTCGCGCAATAGTCATTCAATCCTAACACTACACGCTCCGCTGCCCGGGGATCCGCGAATGTGGCGGTTCCGACCGCCACGAGCGAGGCCCCGGCGAGGAGGTACTGCACGGCATCCTTGCCGGTACGCACGCCGCCCACGCCCATGAGCGGGACATCGACGCGGCGGTGCGCCTGCCATACGGCGTGCACCCCCATGGGCAGCACGGCGGGCCCGCTGACACCGCCGGTCCCGGCGCCCAGCACCGACCGGCCCGTCTCGACGTCGAACAGCAATCCCGGGAACGTGTTGATGAGCGTGACACCGTCCGCGCCGGCATCCACCGCCACCGCGGCGGTGGCGCCGATGTCCGGCAGGTTGGGCGACAGCTTCACGATCAGCGGCCGCTCGGATGCCGCCCGGGCGGCCGAGACCACCTCCTGCAGGAGCTCGGAACGCATGCAGAACACTGCGCCCCCTTCCTTCACGTTCGGGCACGAGACGTTCAGCTCATACCCGACGAAGCCGTCGTCGTCGTCCAGCGTGCGGATGACCTGGACGTAGTCCTCTACGGTGCGACCGGCCACGTTCACCAGCACGCGGGCCCGCCGCAGCCGCTGGCGCAACCAGGGCAGCTTCTCCGCACGAAACGCGTCCAACCCGACGTTGGCCAGGCCGACGGAGTTGAGCATGCCGGCGTCGTACTCGGCTGCGCGCATGGGGGGATTGCCGTTGCGAGGCTCGGGCGTGACGGCCTTGGTGACGATGCCGCCCAGGGCGTCGATGTCCAGCAGGCCGTCCAGCTCCCGGCCGTATCCCGCGGTGCCGGAAGCCAGCAGGATCGGGTTCTGGAACTCGACGCCCCAGATCGTCTGTGCGAGAACCGCGGCGCCGTCCTGCCTGGCGGGCGGGCCAGCCACGGGCGGCACGGTCATCTTCGTTCCCTGGCCGGCGTTACCACCAGGTCCTGATGCTCGGCGAAGAACCGGTCCACGGCATTCGCGATGCCGTTGGCGATCTTTTCCTGGAACGCCGAAGTCTCCAGCTCCCGGCGCTCCGGCTTGTTGGAGATGAAGCCCAGCTCTACGAGCACCGCCGGCATGAAGGCGCCCACCAGCACCACGAAGCCCGCCTGCTTGACGCCCCGGTCGGGCCCGGGATGAAAGCGGTCGAACTGTTTCTGGATCAGGGCCGCTAGCTGATGCGACGCGTGGATGTAGAAGTCGTTGCGCAGGTTGCTGAGAATGGCCTCCAGGTCCTTGCCCTTGCCGACGTGGCTGGCGGTGGCGTCTTCGTATGCCATCGACGCGTTCTCCATCTGGGCGACGCGGCGCTCGTCGTCCGTGCGGGCATCGGAAAGGAAGAACGTCTCAAACCCGTGCGCCCTGCCGTCGGCCACGCCGTTGGCATGGATGGAGATGAACACGGCCGCCGACCGGTTGCCCTTCCACTCGTTGGCCATGCGCGACCGGTCCATCAGTCCGATGAGCGTGTCGGTGGTGCGCGTCATACGCACGTCGTAGCCACGCTTCTGCAGCACGGCCCGTAGCCGCTTGGACACCCGCAGCACGAGGTTCTTCTCCACCAGGCCCGGTGCCGTGCGTCCGGGGTCGATGCCGCCGTGCCCGGGATCGATGACGACGAGCGGCGTCGTCGTGTCGGTCGCCGCGGTGTCGGGCGCGCTCCCGGGCATGGCCGCCGAGTCGGCCGCCGTCAGGACGCGCAGCGTGCCGTCCGCATAGCGCAGCCGCCGCGGGTAGTGTTGCGGCAACCATTCCGCGAAGAACTGGTGCGGGAAGTAGATGATGCCGCCTTCCCGATAGACCGGGTACGCCAGCTGCTGATCCCGGCCATTCACCGTGAAGAACGGCGACATGTTCTCGAACGCCAGCGTGTCGCCGTACATGGTAACGATCACACCCCGCATCGTGGCGTCGACCTTGGCGCCCAGGGTGCGCAAGGTCCAGGCGGGGTAGGCCGGGTAGCCCCGGTGGTTGGCCACCGTGACCGTGAGTGGTTCGTTCGTCCCCTGGATCTGCAGCGGCGGCACGGCCGACTGCCCCGCCAGATTGGCAGGCAGCAGCAACAGCGCCAGAAAGGCCAGACGTCGCATCATCGGACTTTCTTCAACTCCCGCTCGATCTCGCGCTGCGTCGCGCGTCGCTTGAGCGTCTCACGCTTGTCGTGGCGTTTCTTGCCGCGCGCCAGCGCCAGCGTGACCTTGGCATAGCCCCGCCGGAAGTACAGGTCCAACGGCACGAGGGTCAACCCCTTTTCCTGCACCGCGCCGATCAACCGGCGAATCTCCTTGCCATGTAGCAGCAGCTTGCGGGGGCGCACCGGGTCGAGGTTCCACCGGCTCGCCGGATCATACGGACTGACGTGCATCCCTTCCAGCCAGACCTCGCCCCCGTCGAGGCGAGCGAACGCCTCGTTGAGGCTGACGCGGCCTGCACGGATGGATTTCACTTCGGGTCCGGCGAGAGCGAGCCCCGCTTCCCACGTGTCGAGGATCTCGTACTCATGTCGCGCCTTTTTGTTTCGCGCGATGACCTTCTTCCCCTCGCCGGTGGCACCCATGATCGTTGAAATCTACGGCGTCCGTGTACGCCGCGACACCGGGCGCCAGGAACCCAGAGACGCGGAGGCTGCTCTGCCCTCAGTAGATCAGCACGAGCGTGCCGACGCCGACGCGGTGGTAGAGCTCGCGGGCATCCTCGTCGGTCATGCGGATACAGCCGTGGGAGACACGGCGTTTGTTCGGGTCGTTGCGTAGCACGAGGTCGGGGCGGTTCGTGCCGTGGATGGCCAGCTCGTAGCCGATGTAGAGGGCCGTGTTGCCGAGCATGCCCCGGCGACGGCGCGCCGGGGAGTCGGGGGGCGGCACGGGGCGGCCCGACTCCACGAACGCCCAGTCGGGCATGATCCAGACGGGGTTCTTTTCCTTCCGTTGCACGCGAAACACGCCCCGCGGGGTAACGAACGTCCAGTGCTCGCGGGCGGAGGCAAGGCGGAAGCCGGTGCCGGTGGCGACCGGCGCGGACCAGATTACGTCGGCACCCTCCATCAGGTACAGGCGGTTGTCCGCCAGTCGTATGACGATGTAGCGGCCGTGCACGTCCAGGGGCGGTTCGGCGAACCGTGTGCCGCCGGTGTCCAGGAGAGTGTCTTCCGGCATCGGCCCGAACACGGACTGGGCGGCCACCGTGCCGGGCACAAGCGCCAGAACCGCGAGAGCGACGAGGGCGCGCCTCGTGCCCGGCGCTCGCCCTCTCATACCAGGCGCTCCCGCTGGTGTCGACGCACCGCGCGCATCGCGCCCACCTGCGCCACCTCCCCACCCAGGACGAACACGATGGAGGAGTAGTAGATCCAGAAGATGAGCACGACGAAAGTGGCGATGTTGCCGTACGTGGACCCGAAGTTGGCGATGCCGGTGACGTACCAGCTGAAGCCGAGCTTCAGCAGCTCGAAAAACACGGCGGTGAATGTGGCGGCGGTCAGGCTGGTCTTCCAGCGGGTCCTGCGAGGCGGCAGGTAGCGATAGATGACCAGGAACATGACCCAGAGCGTGATGAACGCGGTCAGGCGCGCCCAGGGAATGGCCAGAGGCAGCCCCAGGTCGGATACCCCGAACGTGTTGGCGCCGACTTGCGCGATAACCTCGACGGCGATGGTGATGGAGATGTTGAGGGCGAAAAGGGTGCCGGCCAGGAATACCATCTGGACATCGTACAGCTTGCCGGTGACGATGCCGCGCGCCCGGTTCAGGTCGAAGATCTCGCGCAGGACGGTGCGCAGCGTGGAAACCAGCCGCGTCGAGATCCAGATGAGGAAGACGCCGCCCACGCTGAGCAGGGTACCGCTGTGCCCCCGGATCGTGTCAATGTAGCCGGCCACGTCGATATGCACCGCGCCCGGAATGGAGCGGGTGATGTAGCGTTCCACGACGTTGCCGGCGTTGCCGCCCACGGCGTTCACGATGGTGCCCGCGATCCCCATGACGGCCACGACAAGTGGCAGGAAGGCGACGAGGATGTTGAAGGAGATGGCACCAGCGAGGAAGAAGATGTCGTCCTCCTCGGCCTTCTTCCACACACCCGCGACCAGGCTCGCCACCCACTCCCCTGCCGCCCGGAGCCGGGAAGGTCTACGCCGTCGCGATCCCGCGACGCCAGCGGGGCCGTGGGCAGCCGACGCCGTTCGGGGATCAGCCGACATCAGGACCCGGAAGGCTCCTCGATGTCCTCTGCGGCCGTTTCACTGACGGGCTCTTCCAGCTCAGTAGCGGATTCGCCGCCGGACTGACGTGCGGCGTTCCAGCCACCCTGAAACGCGGCCGCCGACTCCCGGATCCTGCCTTCCATCTCGTCTCTCGAGGCGCGAGCAGCCTCGCGCCCGCTCTCCATGGCATGGCGAGCCCGGTCCAACCCGTCATTCACCTGACGACGCACGTCTTCCACCGTGTCGCCGAGGTTGTCCTGGACATCCCGCAGCCGGCCCTCGGCGCCTTCCCGCACGCGATCCCAGCGCTGCCGCAGCTCCTCACGGGTTTCCCGGCCGTTCCTGGGAGCCATGAGCAGGGCCGCGCCGGCGCCGATCAGGAGGCCCCAGAGGAAGCTCCCGAATCCGGAGCCTCGGTCCACGACGATGTAGCGCTCATCATCGAAATCCGACATTGATCCCCTCCTTCCTTTCAGGCTTGCGGCCAGTCCGGCGTCAAAACCGGGGAACGCCGAACCCTCACTTGCTGTCCATGTAATCCTTGAGCCGTTCCTTCAGGGCTTTCTGTGTGACGCCCAGGATCTTGGCCGCCTTCTTATGATCGCCACCGGCCATTGCGAACGTCTTGAGCGTGAGCTCCCGCTCGACCTGCTCTAGGCTCGTGGAGTCCGCTCGAATGCGCAACTCACGCTCTTCCAGCGCGGCGTGCCGCGGACGCAGATCACGGACCGAGATGCGCCGGTCCGTCGCCAGGATCACCGCCCGTTCGACGGCGTTCTTCAACTCGCGGACATTGCCCGGCCACGGATACGTCTCGAGGTACTCGAGCGCGCCGTCATCAAAACCGTCCAGCTCCTTGCCGTGCTCCTCGGAGAACTGTTCCAGGAAGGCCTGGGCCAGCAGCCGGATGTCCGCGCCTCGGTCCCGCAACGGCGGCAGGTGGATCGGCATGACGGCCAGCCGGTGGTAGAGGTCCTCGCGTAACTCCTCCTTCTCGAGCGCGTCTTCCACCCGCTTGTTGGTGGCCGCGATCACGCGAATGTCGACGTGGATCTCCTTCTTGCCACCCAGCCGTCGGAACGCCCGCTGTTCCAGCGCGCGCAGAAACTTCACCTGCACATCCGGTTCCATCTCCGCCACTTCGTCGAGAAACAGGGTGCCTCCATCCGCGAGCTCGAAGGCGCCCGCCTTCTCGTTCGTGGCGCCGGTGAACGCGCCCTTCTCGTGTCCGAAGAGCTCGTTCTCCAGGATCTCGCGAGGGAAGGCGCCGCAGTTCAGCGCGATGAACGGCCCCTTCGCACGGTGCGATTTCTCGTGGATGGCGCGAGCCACGAGCTCCTTGCCCGTTCCACTCTCGCCGCTGATGAGGACGCTGGCCACCGAAGGGGCCACGGCCTCGATGATCCCCCAGACCTCACGGATCTCCTCCGACTGGCCGATCATGTCAGCGAAGCGCGTGAGGCTTTCCAGCTGCTTCTGCAGCCGCCGGTTCGCCGTGCGCACCTGGTGCTTCTCCACCGCCTTGGGCACGAGCGCCTTCAGGCGCTCCATGTCCAGCGGCTTGAGCAGGTAGTCATAGGCGCCGTGGCGCATCGCCTCCACGGCGGACGCGATGGTGCCCTCCCCCGTGATAACGATGAACTCGCTGTCGATATGGTCGTCACGCATGCGGGCGAACAGCTCGAGGCCGTCCATGCCCGGCATGTTCAGGTCCGCGATCACCAGAGCGAAGTCGTCGCCCTTGAGCTTTTCCCACGCCTCGTCGCCGTCCGTCGCCTTCTCGGCCTCGTAGCCCTCGTCGCTGAGGATCATCTGCAGGCCCTCGGCGACATGCTTCTCGTCGTCGGCGATGAGGACTTTCGGTTGAGTCATGGATGCTCGGATCCGATGGATGAAAGCGCCACGGCGAAGGACCGCGGCGTCAACAAGGAAGGTACGCAGCCGCGAAACACCGGGTCAAGCCGCGTCGGTTCGCGGAATCACGAAGCGCACCGCCGCTCCGCCCATGTCCGGCTCGGCTTCGATCTCCAGGTGGCCGTGACGGCGCTCCAGGAGCCAGTGACACACCGCCAGTCCGAGCCCGGCGCGGCCCGGCCACGTGGTGACGCCCGCCGCTCCGATCCGCTCCAGAACGGCGGCGTCGAACCCGGGGCCCGAGTCCGCTACCACGACGGACACGGCGTCGGGGCTGGTGGCGGTGACGATCCGGATGCGCCCCCCCTTCCCCACCACGTTCATGGCGTTGTCGACGATGTTCAGCAGCACCTGCGCCAGCTCGTGGGCGGCCATGGCCACGCGCCCCCCCTCATCGCCCTCGAACGACAGCTCGACCCTGGCCACGTGGGCGCGCGCCTCCAGGAGCGGCTTTACGTCGAACAGCACGACGGCGGTGTCGGCCGTGTCGCCCGGGCGTGGCGGACGGATGGAGCCCAGCAACGCGTCGACGAGCGTGTGCACACGCTGGACCGCCTCCTCCAGGATGCCGACCCGCTCGCCCACGGCATCGGCCCGCCCGGCGGCGGTGAGGCGACGGACGAGCTCCAGATTGACCACCATGCTGTTGAGCGGGTTCTTGATCTCGTGGGCCAGGTCGTCTGCCAGCCTGCTGACGAGGTCGAGCCGGTTCGCCCGCAGGTCCGCGGGCCGGATGTCAGGCACGGCGTGCATGGGCTCCGATCCCAAGCGTCATGAGACGGTGGGCACGGGAAGCATGCTCACCGGGACACCCAACGGGGGTCCGGGTCCGGCAGATCCGCGTCCTGATAGCCCGGGCGCCCCATCAAGCCGTACGTCAGCTCCTTGCCGAGCTCGACGCCCGGCTGGTCCAGCGGGTTCACCCGGTAAAGCGCACCCATGTAGACGGCGGCGATCTCCAGCATCATGAGCAGCTCGCCGACGGCATGCGGCGTGAGGGCCGGCAGCTCGATGGTCATGTTCATGCGCGCGTGCCGGGCCAGGGCCGCGGCCGTGGCGCGCTGCTCGGCATCCAGCAGCTGGCCGAGCGTGTGGCCGCCCAGGTAGGCCAGCGCGTCGATGTCCTCGTAGATCTCCGGGATGGCCACGTCGATGTCGCGCTCGGCGAGTCGCAGGAAGGTGACCGTCTTGTCGAAGGGGCCCTCTACGTAAAGCTGGACCTGGGAATGCTGGTCGGTGGTGCCGAGGGCCTTCACAGGCGTGGGGCCGCTGTAGACGTTGGCGCCGTCCACGTCCTTCTGCTTGCCGAGGCTTTCCGCCCAGAGCTGGCGAAACCAGTCGGCCATGGAATAGAGCGCATCGCCGTAAGCCATCATCACGTGGTTCGACGCGCCCGCTTCCGTGTGCGCCAGCCACTGGAGGACGGCGAACAAGCCCGCCGGGTTCTCCGACAGGATCGCGGTGCGGCAGCGTTCGTCCATGGCCCGCGCCCCGGCCAGTAGCGCCTCGATGTCGATGCCCACCAGGGCGGCCGGCAGCAGGCCGACGGCCGACAGCACGCTGTAGCGCCCGCCTACGTTGGGCGGGACGGGCAGGGCGGCGATCTTCTCACGCTGTGCCAGCTCGCGCAGCACGCCGTTCTCCGGATCGGTGGTGAAGACGAGGTGGCGGCGGTACGCGTCCTCGTCGGGCAGGGCGGCCCGCAGGCGGTCCCGGACGATCAGGAACTGGGACATGGTCTCCGCGGTCGTGCCGGACTTGCTCACCACGTCGAACAGGGCCGTGCCCAGGTCCAGCCGATTCATGAAGGGGCCAATGGTACGCGGATCCACGTTGTCCAGCACGTGCAGGCGCGGCTCCTCATTGCGCTCGTCGGCGCTCAGCGTGTTCCAGCCCACCGGCAACAACGCGTCACGCAGGGCGATGGTGCCCAGCGCCGAACCACCGATGCCCAGCACGACGACGTCCTCGAACACGCTGGCCGGACTCCCGGCGAACGTCCGGATCTGTTCCACCACCTGCTTCTCGTACGGCAGAGCCAGGAACCCGAGTGTGCCATCGCGCTGCTCCTCCACGCCGGCAACGATCTCCTCGAAGCGGGGCGCCATGGCTGCCAGGCGGTCCGGATCGATGCCACGCCCGCCCAGCCGGGGCGTCATCATGTTGCCGTAGTCCAACGTGAGCCGGTCCATCGGATCGTCGCTCCGTGCAGGTTTCTCAGAAATCGACCGTAAGTCCGTCGTATGCAGGTTCGATACCGGGTGGCAGCGCGTCGACGAGCTCCTGGTGTCGCACCCGGTGCGTCAGGTGGGTGAGGAAGGTGCGCTCGGCGCCGATTTGAAGCGACAGCTCGATGGCCTCCTCCACGTTCAGGTGAGTCGGGTGCGGGTTGCCGAACCAGAGGGCGTTGAGGACCAGGACGCTGCAGCCTGCCAGGGCGTCGAACGCACCTGGCATGAGCGTCTTGGCGTCGGTGATGTAGCCCAGGCCGCCGGTGCGCAGGCCGTACACCGTCATGGGGCCGTGCTGCGCGCACGCGGGCCGCAGCGTCATGCCGGAGGCATGCACTTCGTGGGCCGGGTCGAGAGTCTCCAGGCGCAGCTCCGGGCGGGATGTCCCGGGTGGCGGCCGGTAGGCATTGTCGAAGATGTATTCGAAGCGGTGGCGCAGCGTCTCGGCGCAGCCGGGCCCGGCGAAGATGCGCAAGGGGTCGTTGCGGCGCACGGACACGGCCCGCAGGTCGTCGATCCCCTGCACGTGGTCGGCGTGGCAGTGGGTGAACCACACGGCGTCCAGGGTGCCGACGCCGGCGTCGATGAGCTGCATGCGCAACTCGGGCGGCGTGTCGATGAGCAGCCGATGCCCGTCATCGCTCTCGACGAGGGCGGCATGGCGCGTCCGCCGATCCCGCGGGTCTTCCGACGTGCAGGTTGCGCAGTCGCAGCCCACGACCGGCACGCCGAAGGACGTACCGGTCCCCAGGAAGCGCAGTCTCACAACTCCTCCACGCGCAGCATGTTGGTGGTACCCCGCACGTGGAACGGCACGCCGCACGTGATCGCCAGCCGGCTGCCGGGGCGCCCCATATTGTGGGTAAGCAGGTAGGCGCGGGCGCAGTCGAGCATGGTCTCGTAGCCGACCTCGGCGCACGGCACCGGATGGACGCCCCAGACGAGGGCCAGCTGCCGCAGTGTACGCTCGTCGTCGCTGACCCCCAGGACCGGCACCGGCGGCCGGTAGCTGGAGACCAGCCGGGTGGTGAAGCCGCTGGTAGTGAGCGTAGCGATGGCGGGCGCGCCCAGCAGGCGAACGGCCTCCACCGTAGCCGCCGCAATGGCGTGCTCGGTGCGCGTCGCCCCCGCGCGCAAGTGCATGTTGACCGGCACGTCGTAGTGCGGGCCTTCGCCGAAGGCCTGCGACCGCTCGATCTCCGCCGCAATGCGCACCATCGCCTTCACCGCCAACACCGGGTTCTTCCCCACCGCCGTCTCGCCGGACAGCATCACGGCGTCGGTGCCGTCGAACAGCGCATTGGCCACGTCGCTCGCCTCCGCCCGTGTCGGGCGCGGCGATTCGATCATGGACTCCAGCATCTGCGTGGCCGTGATCACCGGCCGGGCATACAGGTTGGCGTACTGGATGATCCGCTTCTGGGCGATGGGCACCTGCTCGAACGGCAGCTCCACGCCCAGGTCGCCGCGGGCCACCATGACGACGTCCGTGCGCGTGAGGATCTCTTCCAGGTTCCCGAGCGCGACGTCCTTCTCGATCTTCGCCACGATGAGCACACCATCCGGGAGCCGTGAGCGCAGATCATCGATGTCCTCGGGACGCTGCACGAACGACAGGCCGACGTAGTCCACGCCCATGTCCAGCGCAACCTTCAGGTCGGCCACGTCCTTCTCGGTGAGCGCCGGCGAGCTCACCTGGATGCCCGGCAGGTTGATCCCCTTGTGGGACGACAGCGTGCCGCCGCGCACCACGGTGCAGCGCAGGCGTGGCGGCTCCACGTCGTCGCAGCGCAGCTCCAGCATGCCGTCGTCCAGCAGTAACCGGTCGCCTGGCTTCACGTCCTCTGCCAGACGCTCGAACGTGGTGGGCAACTCGCCTTCCCGCACGTCGGCTTCGGGCACGATGACCACCGTCTCATCTTCCGACAGATGCCGCGGCTCGCCCAGCTCGCCGATCCGGATCTTGGGACCGGCGAGGTCCGCGAGCACGGCGACCGGCTTCCCCAGATCGGCGGCGACCTCCCGCACCCACTTCATGACCTCGCGGTGATCGTCATGCGTGCCGTGGGCGAAGTTCAGACGTACGACGTCGACGCCGGCCCCGATGAGTGCCCGCAGCTGATCGCGCTCCCGCGATGCAGGACCGATGGTGGCGACCACCTTGGTGCGCATGATCCGACTCCCATTTGCTACGCGTCGGCGTCCCAAACGACCTCACCGGCGATCATCGTGGCTCGACACTCCAGCTCCATGATCCCGGCGCCACCCAGCTCCACCGGATCCTGACGCCAAATGGCCAGGTCCGCCGGCGCACCGGTCGCTACGCGACCGGCATCGGGCCGGGCTGCGGCCGTCGCGGGGCCGACAGTGAACGCTTCCAGCGCCTCTGTCATGTTCAGACGCTCTTCCGGGTGCCAGCCGCCCTCGGGCTCGCCATCCGGCTCCTGGCGCGTCGTGGCCGCGCGCAGGGCAAGCCGTGGATCCATGGGTCCGGCCGGCATGTCGGATCCAAACGCAAGCACCGCACCGGCGCTGCGCAAGGAGCGAAATGCGTACGCGCGCCGCGACCGCTCCGGACCCCAGTGGCGGTCCGCCGGCCCCCAGTCCGCCAGCAGGTGCGCCGGCTGCACGGAGCAGGTGATGCCGGCATGTCCCGCATCCGCCGTCCTGCCCGGCGGCAGCAGCTGCACGTGTTCAATGCGATGAGGCATGGCGCTCACGCGCTGCTCGGGCGCCGACAACACGTCCAGGGCCAGGGCGACGGCGGCATCGCCGATGGCGTGCACCGTGCCCGCCAGTCCGGCGTCTGCCGCGCGACGGATGGCGTCGCGAAACTCGTCGGTGCCCAGCGTCTGCATGCCCTGGTCCTCGGAGCCCGTGTACGGCTCCAGCATCCAGGCGGTGAGCGAGCCCAGGGACCCGTCGAGGAACATCTTGATGCCGCCGATGCGGATCCATTCGCCGCCGAACCCGCTGCGCAGGCCCAGCCCGATGGCCTCGTCGAGGCGAGCCAGGGGCAGGTGCTGCAGGATGCGCAGGCGCAGCCGGTCCTCCGCACGCATCCGTTCGAGCAGTCCGAAGGAGTCCGGCTCCACGGTATGCACACCGGTGATGCCCGAGCGGTGCAGCACGGCCTGCCCCGCCTCCGTCGCCTGTGCCCGCTCGGCGGGCGATGGACCCGGCACGGCGCGCTGCAGCAAGGGCATGGCGTTGTCGTACAGCACGCCGGTGAGCCGGCCGTCGGGGCCGCGCTCGATGCGACCGCCGTCGGGGTCCGCCGATGTCTCATCCAGGCCCGCACGAGCCAGCGCCGCCGAATTGGCCCACATGGCGTGCATGTCGGCGCTCGTCAGCATCGCGGGCGTGCCGGGCAGCTGCCGATCCAGAACGTCACGGTGCGGGGCGCCACCCCAGCGGTGGCGGCTCCAGCCGTGGCCGATGATCCAGCCGCCAGGCCCGGGGCTCCGCGATGCGGCGAGCACGGCCGCAGCTTCCGGGGATTCCGCCTCGGCGACGTTCACGCGGTCCAGGCTGAGCGCCCATTCCACGAGGTGCACATGGGAATCGGTGAGGCCCGGCGTGATAGTGGCGCCGGGGAACGACAACGTGGTGCCGGCCTCACCCTGCAGTTCGGACGCATGGCCCACCGCCAGGATCCGGCCGTCCCGCACCAGGATGGCGTCGGGGTCTCGATCCTGCAGTGACTCGTCCATGGTGTGAATGCATCCGGCGGCCAGGAGCACCGGTCGCGGTAGGTTCGGGGTCATGAAATGCGTCCTCCCGGTGGAAAACCGGACCTGATTCCCCTATGTTGCTATGGTTATGACTCCGCCGGGGCGGCGAGCGGGGCTCACGCGGACAATCGTACCGCGGGTTTCGACCGGGCGCAAACGGCGGATTTCCTGCGCTCTGCACAACCTTTGCATTACGTAGACACCGCATTGAAGCTGGAGCGGGCCGTGGAGGTCCTCCGGCAAGAACCGCTGGTGGCCGCGGATTCGGAAGCCGCGGGCTACCATCGCTATCTGGATCGGCTCTGCTTGCTGCAGTTGTCGACGCGAAACGAAACGTACCTTCTGGACACGTTCGCGCTGGAGGAGCTCGGGCCGCTGGGGCCCCTGCTGGCGGATCGGAGCCAGGAAGTGGTGTTTCACGACGCGGACTACGATCTGCGGCTGCTGGACCGGGATTTCAGCACCGAAGTCCACGGCCTTTTCGACACCAAGATCGCGGCGCAGTTTCTGGGCGAGCCGGCGCTGGGCCTGGCGAATCTGCTGGAGAGCCACGTGGGCGTGCGCCTCGAGAAGAAGTACCAGCGAGCCGACTGGGCGCGGCGCCCGCTGCCTGCGGACATGCTGGAGTACGCGGCGGAGGACACGCGGCACCTGCCCGTTCTGCGGGACGTGTTGCGCGAGCGGCTGGAGGCGGCAGGCCGTCTGGCGTGGGCGGAGGAGGAGTTCCTGGTCCAGGAGCAGGCCCGCTGGGCACAGACCGAAGACGGAGATGCGTACCTGCGGATGAAGGGGGCGAGAACGTTGACGCGGCGGCAACTCGCAGCATTGCGCGAGCTGCATGCGTGGCGCGAGCGGCAGGCGCGCGCGTTGGACCGGGCCACGTTTCGCGTCGTTTCCAACGAAGCGTTGGTGGAACTGGCACGCCGAATGCCGTCAAGGAGTACGGCACTGGAAAAGGTCCACGGGATCACCGAAAGGCTGGCACGTCGGTACGGCGACGAGCTCATGAGCGCGGTGGACAGCGCCCGGGCAATGGACGAGAAGGCCTTGCCGGTACGACGCAAGCCCCCGCGGCGCCCGCCCCGGGATCCGGAGTTGGACGCACGAGTGGATCGGCTGAAGTCGGTGCGCGACCGTTGCGCGGAGGAATTGGACCTGGATCGTGGATTTCTCATGCCGCGTTCGCAGCTGGAAGCGCTGGCCCTGTGCGATCCGGATGACATGGAGGAGTTGGCAGCGATGGAAGGGGTGCGGCGCTGGCAGGTGGAAGCGCTGGGGGCAGATCTCCTGGTCGCGCTCGACGGGCGCGGCCGGCTCGCTGAGACTGGGGACAGAAGCGAGGAGAAGCCATGAGCAGTGAGATCGTCGAACGAAGTGACCTGTCCGTCTACGTAGTGGGCGGTGTTCCGCGCAGCTTCAAGCGGAAGCTCCAGAAATTCGTCGAGAAGGAGTCGAAGGAAGACGGCGACGTGATGCTCCTCGATGACGATTTCACGGAATGGATCGTCGCCCGCCTGCGAAACGAGAAGCGGCGCAGCACCGATCGCACGCCGGCGTCGTCGGCGTTGTGGCGTGCGTTTGCGGCATTGAGCGCCGCCCGTTACCACCTGCAACACCAGCCGGAGGAAGAGAAGCGCGTCCGGGAGCTGCGCAACGCGGTCGAGGAGTTGTGGCGGGATCTCAGCCCGATGTTCGAAGAAGAAGAAGAACAGGCGGCGGCGGAAGCGGAGGCAGCCGAGAAATCGTCCGAATGAGCCTGGCCGTCAACGTCTCGGGATATACGTCAGGCCGAAGTGGTGTGTAGCGCCAAGCACTCCCATCGGTTGGTAGGCGTAATCCAGGAGCAGCGATCCCAGGCGGATGCCGCCGCCCACGGCCAGGCCGCTTCCTGCGTCTCCCGAGCTCGCCTTCTGTCGATACCCACCACGTCCCAGGAACCACACGCCCTTCCAGAGTGCCGCGAGCTCCACGCCCGCGCCTGCGGTCACGGGGCCGGGCCCGCCCAGATCGGAACGCCGGCTGGTCAGCTCGAATGTCAGAGTCCCACGCCGGCCGGGCGCCGGCTGCCCGCGAACGGCCAGGCCCACGCGGGCCGTCAGCGGGAGTGGCGCCGCGCGCCCCGCAGCCACGGGCCGGCCCATGTTCTGCACCACGCCGGCGATCATGACCCGACGGCCCAGTAGATTCGCCGCCACCCCGGCGTCGAACACAGCAGTGTTGGCAGACACTTCGGCGATGTCCACCCGCAGGACGCGCGCAGCCGCGCCCAGCCTGAACCAGCCCAGCTGCACACCATAGCCCAGGGACGCCGCCACCTCGCCCCCGCTCACCTTGACGCCTGTGGGCACGCCCAGCAGCCCGGACGCATCCGGCTTGACTTCGTCGATGCTGCCGTAGTCCAGGAACTGGAGGCCCATCGCGAACGCGCCCGGTCCCAGTCGGAACGCGGAAAACGCCAGGCCCGCGCTGGCGTCCGTCGGCAGCGTCTGGTACGCCAGGCTCACACTGGTGGGCGCGCCTGCCAGCCCCGCCGGGTTGTGGAACAGCGCCAGCCCTCCGGACAGGGCGGCGTACGCGTCGCCCAGGGCCACGGCGCGCGGCGCGGGCGACAGCTGGAACAGCAGCGCGCCTTCCGTGCCCGGGCCATCCTGCGCGCGCAGCGGCGCGAACCCGAACGCCAGTAGAAGGCCGGCGCAGAACGGGGCGCATCTCATTTCCGCACCACGAAGACCTTCTTGATGACGCGGCTGTGCGCGAAGTCCAGCACGACGAGATAGGGCCCGTTCACCACCGTCGCCCCACGCTCGTTGTCCAGCGGCCATACGGTGGACAGGGGTCCGATCTCACCGGCGCCGAACACCCGCACACGCCGGCCCGTAAGGGAGTAGATCGCGATGCTCTTCGGCTGCTCCCCGTACGTGATGATCAGCGCATCGCTGCGCACCGGGTTCTCCGACAGGTTCACCTGCTCGCCGGCGGGCGGCAGGCCCTGGGGCCGCAGGCGCGCCGCGGCCGCCGCGGCGTCCACTTTGCCGTACCCCCACTGGGCGTTGGGTACGGCGTTCGGCTGGCCCGTGTAGGGGTGCGGCGTGAACTGGTCCTGGCGGGCCGAGCGGACCAGCAGCTCCCGCGCGGCCTCCGGTGTAAGGTCCGGCTGGAGCTGGAGCAGCAGCGCCACCGTGCCGGTGACGGCGGGCGCGGCCATGCTGGTGCCGTACGAGCCGGCATGCACGCTGTCGGCCTCGATCAGGAACTTGAGATCCTGCGTCCACAGCGTGGCGTGCCGGGCCAACGACGAGATCACCACCTCACCCGGCGCGGCCACGTCCGGCTTCAGCACGCCGTCGCGGCGGGGTCCGGGACTGCTGAAGAATGCGATGTCGCCGAGGGGCTCCTGGTACGGGAAGGACGCCCGCTGCCCGCCCAGCGTGGTCCATTCATGGCGCGCCGCGTAAGCCGCCACCGCGATGACGCGGTCGGCGGTGGCCGGGGCGCCCACCACGTACGCATTGGATCCACCGGCGAACTGCACGCGTCCGGGAGGAATGGGAAGCCCCGGAAACGACAGCCACACGTGGTACGGCCCGGTGGAGCCTGGGGCCAGACCGTCGCCATGCACGCGGATCAGCCAGCGACCGGCGGCGGGTGCCGCCGGCGCGAAAAGATCGCCAACGGCAATGAAAGCCACGCGGTCACCATTGTTCGGATCCCGGCCCTGCGAGGCGTTGTCGATGCCGATAGCGCCATCCCTCGAGCCCACGAACGCAGTGTCGCCACACGCGGCACTCAACTGGATGCCGGATGGCGACACTACGGTCACGGCAAGGGAGTCGGCGCCGCTGTACCAGAGCTCCAGCTGCACGGCGTCGTTCTGGGGGCCGGGACGGGGCGTGTACTGGGGCACCAGCAGGGTGTCCGGCGGACCGTCCGCCACGCCCATGGCGTGCTGCGGCCCGATGCCCACCTTCGGCGTCTCGTTGTCGTTCGCCCCTTCATTGCCCGCCGCCGCGACGACGATGTGCCCGGGCCCCGACAGGTTGTCCAACGCTTGCTCGAACAAGGTCGTCCCATCGTGGGGCCCCTGCTGCGAGGACAGGGACAGGTTGACCACCGCCGGCCGGCCCAGCTTCTGCGCCATGGCGAAGATGTACGCGACGCCGTCCACCACCATGTCCGACGTGAAGCCCAGCTCGCCGCTCTTCACGATGATCAGGCCGGCGCCCGGGGCCACGCCGGTGAAACGGTAGGCGGGCTGTCCGTTGCCCGTGGCGGAGCCGTCGCCGGCCGCCGTGCCGGTGACGTGCGTGCCATGGCCGATGCTGTCGTCCATCGGGCAGTTCCCGCCATCGATGTCGTCCGCGGTGCAGACGTGGCCGTACATGAAGTTGTCGCCGCCGATGACGCCCGGCGGCTTGGCACTGTCCGCCACCTGGTCCCACGCCGCGATCACCCGGGTCTTACCGGCCGGGTCCAGGAAGTCTCCATGCTTCAGGTCCAGCCCATCGTCGACGACACCCACTATCACACCCTGGCCGGCGATGCCGACGAAGTGATCGCCGACGCGCCGCCAGAGCTCGTTCACGCGGATCTCCGAGCGCGTGACGTTGTTGGGCATGGCCGCCGCCGCGACCGCCCGCGACCCGTACGGAACCGGTCCCGGCGGCACGGCGGTCGCCGTCAGCGGCATGGCCGCTTCCAGGTACCGGAGCTGCGGCGCCGCCGCCAGCCTCGGCAACGCCGCCAGCGGGATGCGCGCAGTCACGATGTCGCCCGCCCGGGTGCCGATGCTGGCTCCTGCCGCCCGCAACGCCTGCTCGCCGCCCGGGCCCAGGCGCACCAGGGTGTGCACGAGGATGCCGGTCGGCGTCGCTTCGAGGGCAGCAGTGGGGCCCATCGCGCCCCTCGGCCACAATTCGCCCGGCGTCGCAGGCTTCGCCTCCATCCTTGCCTCCGACGTCGGCGGCACGGCCGCGGCGCCCAACCGCATCAGATAACGGAGGGCAGGACCCACGCGGCTCGTCGCCTGGCCCGACACGGCTCCGGGCAAGGCGAGCAGGACTACGGCGACAGCCGTCACGACGGATGATAGACGGGTCATTCAACACTCACAAAGAAATCGGCGGCGACGGCCAAGATACGACCGTCGCCGCCGACCCAACAACCGGCTTGACGCGTCAGGCGCTCCAGGGATGGAAGCCGAACGTGATGTAGTCGTTCGGTTTGCCCTCCACCGACGACGCCGCGTTCGCCAGCGCTTCCACCACCTCGGCCCCCTCGCCTGCACCCTCCGCCGCTTCGCCGATGGAGCGCAGCAACGCCCGCACATCGTCCGGACGCAGCAGTACATACGCCTGCGGCGCGAACTCCTCGTCGCGGCCCTGGACCACCAGCTCCACGAGGTCCGTCTCCTGGGAGATCTTCCACACGTCCGCCGTCTTCTTCAGCAGCTTGTCGGCCGTCTTCACGTCGGCGTGCACCGTCTTGACCATCTTGCGCACGTCCTGGTCGGCCGGTTGGCCACGGCCACCGGCGAACCGGCGGGCCAGAGCCTTCGGATCCGCCGCCTCCGTGCGCCGCGAAGCGTTCGACAGGAGCTGGCCGACATAAGCATACACGCCGAGCACTAGTGGCACCGGGTCCAGTGCAATTCGCATCCCTATTGTCTCCCCTTGTGCGTTCTGCCGTTTCATCGTCGCCTTTGCAAGAACGTTGCCGCACACTTCCGCCCCTGCACTGGCGCATGCGTCATCGTCATGACATCTTCACACCCAGTTTGTCCCCTCAACCCCGACAACAAATGCGCAGCAAGTACAGCCGTGCTCTGGCCGTCCTCGCCGTCATCGTTCTCGCCGGCTGCAAGGACGTAGGCCTCAATGGCAACATCCCGCTCGCACAGGCCCAGTTCAAGCCGCTCAAGCCGCTGCTGGCGAACGACTACCCGCCCGCCACACCGGGTCATGCGGGGCCCGTCTTCGAGGGCACCCACTGGCCGGAAGCCGGCATGCCGGTCCGCATCCCCGCACAGGACCTGGTGCAGGTCGACAGCGCGAACGATCAGGTTCTGTACGCGTTGCGCTGGGACCGACCGCCGTACGACCGACTGTACACGAGGGTCGCCCAGGGCTGGCAGCCGCACCTGCCGGTGCGTGGTGTCCAGCCGGACAGCGGCGCACTGCACTGAGCCATCGCGGTGCAAGGTATCCGGGGCCGGCGCCAGTTGCCGGCCCTTTCTTCATCAGGTCCGGACAGTCGGCACGGGAGGGGAGACAATGTGCGGCCCGGCGGCGCGGGGCAAGGGGCTCGCTGCTTCCGGCCTGGTCATGCAGCCGAGAAGAACCGCCTCAACAGCTCCTCGTTGGAGCCCGTACGCTTCATGGCGCCCAGCAGCGTGTTCATGGCTTCCGAGGGCGGCAAGCCGGACATCTCGCGTCGGAGCGAATGCATGGCTCGCAGCTCGTCGTTGGACAGCAGCAGCTCCTCGCGGCGAGTCGCGCTGGCGATGAGGTCGATGGCGG
>JARRJS010000045.1:0-20433 GCA_037388885.1 Gemmatimonadota bacterium | reverse complement strand
CGTGCGGGCTCGCCTCGACGTGTGAGACCCAGGTGCCGTCGGGCACGCCGGGCACGTTGTGCACAACGTTCGTCCAGGAGCCGCCGCCGTTGCGCGTCAGCTGCAGGTTGCCGTCGTCGGAGATGTAGACGCCGCCGTCGGTGCCCAGGACGAGCTGCTGCGGGTCCTTCGGGTTGATCCACAGGGCGTGGAGGTCGCTGTGCACGGCGCCGCCGCTGATGGCGGTGAACGGCGACGTGAACGACTGCCCCCCGTCGGTGGACACGCTGAGCGTGAGCCCCGGTTTGTAGACGCGGTCGAAGTCCACCGGGTCCGGCACGACGAGGCCGAAGTAGAACGGCCGCATCTGGACGTTGGTGGACGTGTTCACTTCCTTCCAGTGCTCGCCCAGGTCGTCGGAGCGGTAGAGCGCCGTTTTCTTCGCCTCCACCAGCGCGTACACGACGCTGGGCCGCGAGGGCGCCGGCGCGACGGCGATCCGGCCCTTTTCACCTTCCGGGAGGCCGTTCTTCAGCTCCTGCCAGGTGTCGCCGCCGTCGCGGCTGCGGTAGAGCCCGCTGCCGGGGCCGCCCGACACGAACTTCCACGGCCAGCGCCGCACCTGCCACATGCCGGCGTACAGGATGTTCGGCTCCTGCGGGTCGATGGCCAGGTCGGAGCAGCCGGTCTTGTCATCGACCTTGAGGACGTTGTCCCACGTTTTGCCGCCGTCCTTCGTGCGGAACACGCCGCGCTGGCCGCCGGTGCTCCACAGGTGGCCCAGCGCGCACACGTAGACCGTCCTGCCGTCCTTGGGGTCCACGACGATGCGGGCGATGTGCTCCGAATCCTTGAGCCCCATGTGCTCCCAGGTGTCGCCGCCGTCCGTGGTGCGGTAGACGCCGTCGCCCACCGACACGCTATTGCGTGTCCACGCCTCGCCCGTGCCCACCCACACCGTGTCGGGTGATGACGGGTCCACGGCGATGGCGCCGATGGACTGGGTGTGGTCGTCGAACACGG
Organism: Gemmatimonadota bacterium; assembly: GCA_037388885.1. GTDB lineage: Bacteria > Gemmatimonadota > Gemmatimonadetes > Longimicrobiales > RSA9 > JARRJS01. The sequence continues at coordinate 19,431 of JARRJS010000045.1, read as the reverse complement.
AGCGGAAGCGCGTGCCGCCGTCGTCCGACTTCCACACGCCGCCACCCGCGGCACCCACCCAGATGGTGAGCCGGTCGCCCGGCACGGCGTCGATGGCGGCGATGCGGCCGCTCATGGTCGCCGGGCCGAGGGCGCGGGCCGGGAGACCGGTGAAGAGGGTGGAGCGGATGGGCGGCGGTTCCGGTGCCGGTTGTTCCGGCTGCTGTGCACGCAACGGCACGGCGACCGCCAGAACCGCCAGCACGCCCGCGGCTGTTCTATGGCTGTGCATGACGACCTCGCAGGGCAGAGGCTCGATGGCTGATTCCGGTGCGAACGCCGGACGCGCGCCGCACTAGTGCGACGACGTCGTGTCCGGCATGGTGAACAGGGAATCAGGCAGTGACACGTTCAGCTTCACGGAATCGACGGTGAGCGTCTGATCGGCCTGTGGCATGCCCGTCACCGTCGTCTGGATGGAATGGGGCATCACCAGCCCCTTCACCGGTTTGTAGTCCCCGATGGTCGTGTGGTACTCGTACGCCTGGCCGCCCTGCTCCCGCTTGCCCGACACGCGAATGGGCAGACAATAGTCGGTGTCCATGTCGTAGTACTGTACGGTGCTGTCCTTCAGCGTGACCTCGAGCCGGTAGGCCTGCGTGCCCTGTACGTCCTCCGTGCCCAGCATCTTGACCTGGATCCCCTTATCCTGGTAGTTCACCAGCGGGCCGTCGATGTCCGCGCCTTCCTTGATCTGCTTCACCTGGTCTTCCGTCATCTTCTCGGGCGTCGTGACGCCGGCGAACGGCATCACCATCCAGCCCGTCTCCCCATCGAACGCCTGGATGCCCGTCATGCCCTGGACGGTGAACTGGGCCCGCTGCATGTTCGGCCGCTTCTGGTAGCCGATGAACGGGAACTGCATGCCGCCTGCCGACATGGACCCGTACGAGACCATGCTGTTCACGGCGTGCCACGCCTGGAGCCCGCCGATGGCGTCGTAGTAGCACTTCAACACCTGGTCCAACGTCTTCTGCTGCGCGGCGGCGCTGCTCAGCGGCAGAGCCAGCAGTGTCGCGGTCAGAGCCAGCTTTCGAAACATGGGAAACCTCCAGGAGAGTTTGTCGAGACTGCACGCCGGGGACGCAATCTAACCGGCTTGTCGCCTCGGGACGAGGAGGGCACACCGAGGCGACACGGAGCAGAGCGTGAGGCGAGAGGGATGCGGCTCACATCCGGTGCACCTTTCGGTGCGGACCTCATGGTCGCTACCATGATTCACTGACCCCATTCCGGTGAAAGCCCATGCTCCTTCGAACCAGAACGCTGCTCTTCACCACCATCGTGTTCGCCGGGTGGACGGCGATGCTCGGGCCCCGCCGCCTCGCCGCTCAGGCGGGGCAGCCCGCCTCTGCCGCTGCAACCGGCCCGTCCATGGAATCCGCGCTGGCCTCGGCGGACAGCGCCATCGACGCGTGGGTAAAAGCGGAGCGCATTCCGGGGGCGGTGCTGCTGGTCGCGCAGCAAGGGCGGGTGCTGCAGGAGCGGGCGTTCGGGTACGCGCAGCTGAAGGTGCTGCGGGACGGGAAGGTGGTGCGGCTGGCGCATCCGGTGCCCATGACGACGAAGGACCTGTTCGACCTGGCGTCGGTGACGAAGGTCATGGCGACGACGTTCGCGGTCATGATGCTGGTGGACCGCGGCAAGGTGTCGCTGGACGCGCCGCTGCATACCTACCTGCCCGACTTCCGGGGGGCGCACAAGGACAGCATCACGGTGCGCAACCTGCTGACGCACACGGCGGGTCTGCGCCAGTGGGTGCCGATCTACTACCATGCGCGCAACGAGCAGGGCGCATACGCGTACATCCGGGACCTGCCGCTGAAGTGGGGCGTGGGCGAAGGCCGGCATTACAGCGACCTTGGCTTCATGCTGCTGGGCTACATGGTGGAGCACGTGACGGGCGAGCGCCTGAACGTGTTCGTGCGGCGGGAGCTGTACGACCCGTTGGGCCTCACGCACACGGCGTTCAATCCGAAGGCTCGCGGGCTGGGCCCGTTCGCGGCGACGTCGCAGGGCAACCCGTATGAGAAGCACATGGTCTACGACTCGACGTTCGGCTACACGTGCACGGAGGACCCGACGTCGTTCACGGGCTGGCGCGACTACACGCTGGTGGGCGAGGTGAACGACGGCAACGCGTACTACGCCAACGGCGGCATCGCCGGGCACGCGGGCCTGTTCTCCACCGCCGACGACCTGCACGTGCTGCTGGAGCTGCTGTTGGGCCGCGGCGCATACGGCGGCAAGCGCTACATCTCGGCGCGCGTGGTGAACGAGTTCCTGCAGCCGCTGTGGTTCGACAACGGCCTGGGCTGGGGCATGGCGCCGAACATGGTGCAGCTGGAGCACCCGCCGGCCGGCACGTTCGGCCACACCGGCTTCACCGGCACGTTCGTCGCCGGCGTGCCGAAGTACGGGCTGGCCGTCGTGCTGTTGACGAACCGGCAGAACGTGGGGCCGGACGCGCAGGGCTACTATGCGGACCTGGACCCGCTGCGGCGGGCGGTGATGACGGACCTGGTGGGGGCGGCCGGGCGCTGAGCTAACCCGGCGGCGGAACGTCCGTCCGAAGGCGGTTCCGGCCAGCCCGGGGCCAGAGAGGCAGCGACATGACGACCGAGCACCACACCATCCAGCGGGACACGCAGGGCAACACGGACATCGTCGATCTGACGGACGAGCTGCGGGCGTTAGTGCGCGCGAGCGGCATCCGCACCGGGCAGGCCGCGGCCATGGTCGTGGGCTCCACTGCCGCGCTGTCCACGCTGGAGTTCGAGCCGGGGCTGGTGCGCCACGACATACGGGCGGCGCTGGAGAAGATCGCGCCGGAGCGGGGTCGGTACCGGCACGAGGAGACGTGGCACGACGACAACGGGCACAGCCACGTTCGTGCCTGCCTGCTGGGTCCGTCGCTGGCGCTGCCCATCGTGGGCGGCGACCTGCCGCTGGGCACGTGGCAGCAGGTCGTGCTGCTGGACTTCGACACGCGGCCGCGAAGCCGGACGGTGGTGGTGACACTGATCGGAGAGTAGTGGCGGACCTGAACCCGCCGTGCCAACTTTCCAGGGTCGGAACGTGTCTCATCTATAGCAGGCTGATCGGGATCCCCGAACCAACGACCCCATGAGCGTTCAGTCCTTCCTCGCCGAAATGAAGCGCCGACGGGTGTGGCGTGTGGCGGGGGCGTACGTGGTGGTCGTGTGGATGACGCTGGAGATCGCGCTGACCGCCTTCGACGTGTTCGGGCTCCCGCACTGGGTCTCGACACTGGCCGTGCTCGGCGCCTTCCTCGGAGTCCCTGTCGCCCTCACGCTCGCATGGGCGTTCGACATCACGCCCGAGGGCGTGGTGCGCACGCCGGCGATCACCGGGACCGACGGCCAAGGCGGGGTGGGCGGCACGGTGACGGGCGCGGTGACGGGCGACGCACCGGCCACGGGCGCCGGCGGTACCGCTCCGGTCATCGTGCGCGCCGGGCCCCCTGCCAGCCGACTGGCGGGCGTGTTCGGCGTGGGCATCCTGGTGGCCCTCATCGGGTTCGGTGCGTATGCGCACTACGGGCCGAGCCGGACCGCGCGCACGACGCCGGCGGAGGTGCAGTCGCTGGCAGTGCTGCCGTTCCTGGACCTGAGCGCGGCGCAGGACCAGGGCTACTTCACGGACGGGGTGACGGAGGAGCTGCTGAACCGGCTGGCGCGGGTGCCGGAGCTGCAGGTGGCAGGGCGCACGTCGTCGTTCGCGTTCAAGGGCACGACGCTGGGGATCAAGGAGATCGGCCAGCGGCTGAACGTGGACGCGGTGCTTGAGGGCAGTGTGCGCCGGGAGGGCGATCGGGTGCGGGTGGCGGCGCAGCTGACGGACGTGGCGAGCGGGTTCGAGCTCTGGTCGGAGACGTACGACCGTGCGGTGGGCGGCATCCTGGAGATCCAGGACGAGATCGCGAACGCCATCGTGGACGAGCTGCGGCTGCAGCTCTCGCCCAGCGGCGCCGAGGCGCTGGTGGGCACGGAGAGCGTGAAGGCGCACGACGACTACCTGCTGGGTCTGGCACGCTGGCACCGGCGCACGGCGGCGGACCTGGAGAAGGCGCTGTCGTACTTCCAGAGCGCGGTGCAGGAGGACCCGAACTACGCACTGGCGTACGCCGGTCTGGCGCAGACGTACGCCGTGTTGCCGTTCTACACCGACGTCTCACCGACGGAAGCGGCGGCGAAGGCCAACGCGGCGGCGGCGCATGCGCTGGCGCTGGACGCCCACCTGGCGGAAGCCCACGCGGCGTTGGGCCAGATCGCGCAGGCGCTGGAGTGGGACCTGGGGAGCGCCGAGGCGGCGTACCAGAAAGCGCTGGAGTTCAGCCCGAGCTACGCCACGGGACACCAGTGGTACGCCGAGACGCTCATCATGCTGGGCCGGCTGCGCCAGGCGCATACGGAGATCGACCGGGCGCTGGCGCTGGACCCGCTGTCGCCCGCGGCCCAGTACACGAAGGCTTACCTGTTGAGCGTCGAGCACGACTACGCCGCCGCCGATGCCACGTACGATCAGCTGCTCCGGCGTGCGCCGGACTTCGTGCCCGGCTGGATCGGCCGGCTGCTGACGGCCCTGGCGGCGGGGCGCTGGGAGACCGCGCGGGAAGCGGTGCCCGGCGCGTACGCGGATCCGACCGTGCGCACCACCGTGCAGGCGGTAGTCGACGGGCTGGAGTCGCCGGCGCGGCGCGCGCCAGCCGTGGCCGCGCTGGACAGTCTGGGGAACGCGCTGCCCGCCGGACAGCGCGGCCTGCTGTTCGCCGCCCTTGGCGCGAACGACCGCGCCCTGCGCATGGTGGAGCAGGCCTACGTCGAGGGCAGGGATCCCAACCTGCCCTTCCTCCTGGTGCACCCGCTGGTCGACCGGCTGCGCGACCAGCCTCGATTCCGCGCCGTGACAGACGCCATCGGCACCGAAGCGCCCGCCGCACTGGATTCCCTCTGATCCCCACCGTCGCGAAGTCGCGGTGGGCCCTCGAACGCAGCGCGGCCCGGGACGGCACGCCGGCGCGCGCTTGCGCCTGCACGCGCCGCCGCCTCACTATCCGAAAACGGTAACACCCAACGGCGACGGCTTCCCGGCCCCCCGGGGGGCGCCCCGAGGCAGGGCACGGTTTTCCGAGACCCATGAGAGGCCCATGAGCGCAATCGCACTGCTGGTCATCGGTCTGGCTGCGTTCCTCACCGGCTACCAGATCTACTCGCGCTACATCGCGCGCCGCGTCTACCAGCTGGACCCGGAGTTCAACACGCCGGCCCACCAGTTCGAGGACGGCACCGACTACGTGCCCACGAACAAGCACGTGCTGTTCGGGCACCATTTCACGTCGGTGGCCGGCGCCGCGCCCATCGTGGGCCCGGCCATCGCCGTGATCTGGGGCTGGCTACCGGCGTTCCTGTGGGTCGTGCTGGGCACCATCTTCGCCGGCGCCGTGCACGACTTCGGCGCGCTCTGGCTCTCCGTGCGGCACCGGGGCCACTCCATCGGCACCGTGACCCAGGGCGTGCTGGGCTCCCGCGCCCGCGTGCTGTTCCTGTTCATCATCTTCTTCCTGCTGCTCATGGTGAACGCCGTGTTCGCCGTCATCATCGCGAACCTGTTCATCGCCAACCCGGGCGCCATCTTCCCCATCTGGATGGCGCTACCCACCGCCGTGGTGGTGGGCCTGCTGGTGTACCGCACGCGCGCCGGCATCCTGGTCCCCAGTATCGTCGCGTTGCTGCTGCTCTACGCCTACATCTGGTTCGGCCAGTACATCCAGCCGCAGCTGCCCGACTTCTTCCACTTCGCGCCCACCGCCGCCCAAATCCAGGCGGCGGCCGGCAACATGGCGGCGGCCCACGCCGCCGCGGCCACCGACGGCATCCGCGCCGGCTGGGTCATCGTCATGCTGATCTACGGTGGGCTGGCTTCCACGCTGCCCGTCTGGCTGCTGCTCCAGCCCCGGGACTACATCAATAGCCACCAGCTGTTCGTCGCCCTGGCCGTGATCTTCGCCGGCATCATCGTCGTGCACCCGACGGTGGTGGCGCCCATGGTGAACCACCACCTGCCCGCAGACAGCCCCGGCTGGTTCCCGCTGCTGTTCATCACCATCGCCTGCGGCGCCATCTCCGGGTTCCACGGCCTTGTGGCGTCGGGCACGACGTCGAAGCAGCTGAACAAGGAGACGGACGCGCGCTACGTGGGCTACGGCGGCATGATCGGTGAGGGCACGCTGGCGCTGACGTCCATCCTGGCGACGACGGCCGGCTTTGCCCTCTACGCCGGCGTCGACGGCTGGCGAGCCCACTACGCGTCGTTCGCGTCCGCGTCGTCGGGCGGCGTGCTGGCCTTCGTGGACGGCGTCGGCTCCCTGTGCGAAGGGCTCGGCATCCCGCACAACGTGGCGGCCATCTTCGCCGCCGTCGTCGTCATCTCGTTCGCCGTCACGACCATGGACACGGGCGTGCGGCTCCAGCGCTACATCCTGGAAGAGCTGGGCTCGCAGTATCGGATCAAACCGCTCAAGAACGGCATCGTCGCCACCATCGTCGCCATCGTGACCATCGGCGTGCTGGCCCTGGGCGTCGACCGGGGCGCCGGCGGCATGCGCATCTGGCCCCTTTTCGGCACCACCAACCAGCTCACCGGCGCCCTCACGCTGCTCGTGGTGACCGCGTTCCTGTGGCGGCTCAAGCGGAACGCCTGGGTCACCGCCGTGCCCATGGTCTTCCTGTTCGTCATGACGACCTGGGCCATGATCCAGCAGCTCGCCGGCTTCTTCCGCCACCAGTGGCTGCTGTTCGGCGTCGGCGCCCTCATCTTCGTGCTGGAGATCTGGGTGATCCTGGAGGCGATCAATGCGGTCCGGCGGCTTCGGGCGGGGCTGCCGGGCGGGACGCCGGAAGAGGACATTGTCTACGACGTGACCGGCGCCGAGTGAGGGCGCCGCAGGAGGCAAGCGCCGGGTGTCGCGGGGCGGCGCTGCGGCGTCGCGTGCGCTTGCCAGGACGCCGCGCCTTGCGGCGCGGCTAGGATGGCGCGCTTCGCGCGCCTGGGACGCGGCGCCTGCGGCGCCGCTAGGTGGCCTGGCAGGTTCACGGGGGGTGGAAGCCGTCCGGCATACGCTGCGTTCGGGGAACGGCCGGGCGGGGGCAGGGGCACGGGCTCGCAAGCGGATCACGGGGGACTGCGGGGCACGTGGCGCGCACCCGCACCGGCACCCGCACGCGGGTCGTCGCGCGCGCAGAGGTCAGCAGGGGCCGGAGCGAGGGTACGCCGGATGCCCGGCGCCCACCGGGAACGCTCCTTGCCCTGAATCATGGCGGGCACCACGCCGTTCCTAGCGGCGCGAAGCGCCGCGTCCTAGTAGCGCCCACAGGCGCTGCGTCCCAGCCGGCGCCGAAGGGCGTCGGCGTCCTGAAGCCGGCGCCACAGGCGCCGCGTCCTGATCGCCGGACGGACCACGCAAGACGAAAGATGCTACACCGAATCAAACACGCACTGAAGACGTTCAAGGACCTGTACGAGGCGATCTACTTCGCGCCGTACCGGTCCCAGATCCACCGCGAGTACGCACAACAGCGCGACCTCTTCCTGATCCTGACCACGTCGGACCTGCTGGGCGTGCCGAACCCGGTGGAGTTCTATACGCTGGAGCTGTTGCCGGAAGCGATGGAGCAGTTCCACGAATGGCATCGGCGCATGGGCATGGAGCACGCGCCGGCCGGGGGATTCCGGTGTTGCTGACCCGCCTGCGGCGGGCGACCGTCGACCGTCGACCGACGACCGACGTTGGTTCCCGGCACGGCCAAACGGCCGGCGTGCAGCCGGCTTCCCGGTCTGGCCGGCCGGCCTTTCTGCGCGGCGGCCAACGTCGCAACGCGTCAGCGCAACAACCGGGACCCGGCGCAAACCGCGGCCGAGCCGCAAAGCGCCCGGGCATCAGAACACCCCGCGAACTGACGACGGTCGTCGGTCGTCGGTCGCCGGTCGCCACCGCCCCACGATGACCCCGCCCCACGCCGCGAACGCGGCCAGCTCCGTCCTGCCGACCACCCCGGTCACCTTCTTCGGCGGCAAAGGCGGCGTGGGCAAGACAACCATGGCGGCCGCCTACGCGGTGCGGTCGGCGGAGTCGGGGGTGCGCACGCTGCTGGTGTCGACGGACCCGGCGCATTCCACGGGCGACATCCTGGGCGTAGCGCTGGGCGACGGGGCGCGGGAGGTGCAGCCGAATCTGTGGGCGCTGGAGATCGATCCGGAGGCGGAGGCGGAGCGCTACATCGCCGACGTGAAGTCGCGGGTGCGGGAGGTGGCGTCGCCGCGCATTCTGGACGAAGTGGAGCGGGAGATCGACCTGGCGCGGTCGTCGCCCGGCGCGGAGGAAGCGGCGCTGCTGGACCGGTTCGCGGAGCTCATGCGCGCGGCGGGCGATGGGTACGACCGGGTCGTGTTCGACACGGCGCCCACGGGGCACACGGTGCGGCTGCTTTCGCTGCCGGAGCTCATGAGCCGCTGGATCGACGGGCTGGTGTCGCGGCGTCGCAAGGTGCGCTCCCTGGGCCGCATGTGGCGGAACGTGGCGGGCGCGGCGGCGGGCGATGCCGGCAAGGCGGACGATCCGGTGCTGGAGGCGCTGGAGCGGCGGCAGGCCCGGTTCCGTGCGGCGCGGGAGATCGTGACGGACGCGTCGCGCACGGCGTTCGTGTTCGTCATCACGCCGGAGCGGCTGCCCATCATGGAGACGCGCAAGGCGGTGGCGGCTCTGGGGCGCTCAAAGGTGCCGGTAGCGGGTTTGATCGTGAACCGCGTGCTGCCGGCGGACGCCGAGGGCGAGTTCCTGGCGCGGCGGCGCCAGCGGGAAGCGGGCTACCTGGCGGAAATCGACAAAGTGTTCGCGAACCTGCCGCGGCTGCGCGTGCCGCTGTTCGACAGTGACGTGCAGGGCATGGACGCGCTGCGGCGCGTCATCGGTGTGCTGGAAGCAGCGAGCTGACGCGTCGGTCGGGGATGCGGTTGACCCTTACGGGTGGGGGTGCGGTTGACCCGCCGCCCGCCGTGCCGCACACTGAAGTAGTTGCAGGGGGTTGAACAGACCGGTATACGCAGCGCGTTGAGCCGATGCACATATATCTGCCCGTTGGCGCCATGGACATCAACGTCGGGTGGCTTGTGTGCGCCGGCGTCGGCGTGGGCATCGTTCAAGGCCTGCTCGGCTCGGGCGGCTTCCTGCTGACTCCCATCCTCATCATGCTGGGCGTGAGTCCCGCGGTGTCGGCCGCCTCGGGGATCAACGCCATTGCCGGCGCCAGCGTCTCCGGTTCGCTGGCCCACCTGAAGGCCGGCAACGTGGACGTCAAGATGGGCCTCCTGATCCTGGCGGGTGGTGTGTCCGGCGGCGCGTTGGGAACGCGAATCGTCCAGTTATTGCGAGCCGTCGGCAACCTCGACCTCGTCATCCTTTCCTGCTATGTGGTCCTGATGGCGGTGATCGGTGTGATGGTGTTCGTGGAGGGACTCACGAGCCAGGTGCAGGGCGAGCCGAAGAGGGACCGCAACTCCGCCGTGCAAAAGGTGTTGCGCAAGCTCCCGCTGCAGATGAGCTTTGCCGTCTCGGGCACGCAGACCTCCGCCCTCGCGCCGTTTGTGCTCGGCGCGTTCGTCGGTGTCCTGGCCGCCATCATGGGAGTCGGCGGGGGCTTCATCCTGATCCCTGCCATGGCGTATCTCCTGGACATGCCGATGCGCGTGGTGGTGGGAACGAGCCTGTTCCAGATGCTGTTCACCACCAGCTCCGTGACCCTCATGCAGGCGGCCGTCAACCACACGGTGGACGTCGTGCTGGCTTCCATCCTGCTCATCGGCTCCACGCTCGGGGCCCAGCTGGGCGCCCGGGCGGCGCAGCGGCTCCGGGCCGACCAGCTCAAGGTCGTCTTTTCGCTGATGGTCCTCGCCATGTCGCTCAAGATGCTGAATGGCCTGCTGGTCGCCCCACCGTTCCTTCTCAAGCGACTGCTGGGCCGATGAGGAGAGCTACCTGGCCGGCTGCCGTGTTGAGCCTCGTGCTGGCTCACGGCGCGTTGCGCGCGCAGGCGGTCGACAGTCGACAGACGAACCCCCTGCGCAGCCTCCAGGTGTCCGAGCGCGACATCCGCATCACGCCCCGGTACGCCGGCGCGCGTGTGGAGGTTCGGGGCACCGCGCAGCCGGACGTCGACATCGTCGTCAAGCTCGCATCGGCGGGTCAGACGGGGACCTTCTCGCGGATGGGCCGGGTGGGACCCTTCTGGATGTCCGTCGGCCGGATCCGGGTCAGTAACGTGCCGGAGATGTACAAGGTCAAGAGCAGCCTACCGCTTCAAGAGATTCTCTCCGGGCAGGCGCAGGTGAGCCAGGTTCTCGGGTTCCGCGGTCTGCGGGCATCGCTGACCGTCGACAGGGACACGGGGGCCGAGCTGTACCTGAACGAGCTCATCGCCGCGCGGAAGGCCGCAGGCCTGTACGCCTTTTCCGACAGCGGCGTCGCCCGTCAGGGAGAACATTTCACGACGAGCTTCTTCTGGCCCCCCGGTGCCACGCCCGGTCGGTACACCGTCCAGGCTTTCGCCGTGCGGAACCAGCATGTTGTCGGCAGCCGATCCGTTTCGATCGAGGTCCGCGAGGTAGGCATCGAGGCTTTCGTCAGCGCGTTCGCCAGCTCGAATGGCATCCTCTACGGCCTGGCGGCCGTCGTGCTGGCAGCCCTCATCGGCTGGCTCATGTCCCTCATCTTCGATTTGCTGGCGCACTCGCAGCCCGCTCGCCCGCCGCCAGCGCGGAAGGATTGACCCGCAGCTACGACGATCGAGGCGCCAAGGGAAGCGTGACGTGGATGGAAGTCCCCTTGCCGATGAGACTCTCGGCACGCAGATCGCCGCCGTGCTTCTTGATCACTCCATGGCTGATGGAAAGCCCCAGCCCCGTCCCGCTCCGAAGGTCCTTCGTCGTGAACGACGGGTCGAAGATGTGAGCCAGGTTCTCCGGAGGAATCCCGACGCCGTCGTCGGACACGGTCACCGCGGCCCGGCCGCCGTCGAGAAGGGCAGCCTTCACGGACAGGGTGCCCCCGCCGGGCATGGCCTGGATCGCGTTGTGGAACAGATTGACGAACACGTGCCGCAGCTGGCTCGCGGCCCCGCGAACCTCGGGCATCTCCGGCGGGATGTCGTTGGTGAACGTGATGTGCGCCGCGTCCAGCTGGTTCTGGAGCAGGTTGCGAGCCGACTCGACGACTTCGTATAGGCTCACGTTCGCAAGCACAAACTGATCGTCCGTCGCGAAATCCAGCAGCTGCGCAATGGCGTCCTTGCCGTACTCCGTCTCGGTGGAAACCGTACGCACCAGACCGCATTGCTCACATGCCCCGGCTTCCGGACACCCGGCGAGAAACGTCCCCACGGCATCCGTGATGGCGTCGAAAGCGCTGTTCAGTCGCTTCGCGAAGCCGGAGGTCACAAGGCCCACACTGGCAAGCCGGTCCGCTTTGCTGACCTGGACCTGCCGAGCACGAAGCTCCAGCAGCATCCGGTTCACTGCAAGCGCAAGGTCCGAGAACTCGTCGTGGTAACGCCTCCTCGGGTTCATGAGCGTGAAGTCGCCAGCGGCGATGCGGCGCGTGGATTCTTCCAGCCGTTGCAGCGAAGCCGTGATGGTGCCGGCCAGCATGCTCGTGATCCAGAAGATGATGATCAGCATGAGCGCAGAAAACAGGAAGGGCAGCTTCTGGGACAGGCTCAACACGTGATCGGCGGCAACCGCTTCACGAGCCTTCATCGTCCGCAACATGTTGAGAAGCCCCGACGCAGTGCTGTCCAGCTGCTCCTGCAACAAACCCTGCGCCGGCTCCAACGGCGTGCCGGCCTTCGAAAGCGTCAATGCGTCGCCCAGCAGCTGCACATAATGCCCCATGCGATAGTTGAGCACGGTGAGATCGTGCTCGCCCGTCGCTCCCATCACCGGCGCACCTTCGTTCAGAAGCAGGTCGAGAGCGTTGTTCGCCCTCGTCGTCGCCGCCACCAGATTCTGCTCATCGGGGAAATTCAGCCTGGCGAGGTGAGACGCGTCCTGAATCTGCAGAGAAAGACTCTGGCTGATGTCCAGGAAATGGAGCTTGCTCCTGGCCTGATAGAGAATCACCAGATTGACGAGCCCGGTGGCCGCCAACAGGAAGAAGCACAGCAGGAACCCCGCCACGATTCGCAGGCGGATACTGACCCGGGGACGCGAGAGATACGTGCCCTCCACCCGCCGCAACTTCTCTGTCTCGGCGCGCCCCATCTGGTACTCGGGCGTGTCGTCGCTCGGCTCCCTCGTCGTAGCCTGCGCAACCGGCTCCGCATCGGCGCCGGCCTCGAACGCCTTCGACCCCGATCTTCGCGGATATGATGCAGCTGACTTCATGTGACTCAGATTGAATTTCAACGCTCCATTCAATCAACCACAGTCAAACATAGTCTCGATCCGGTGCACGGGCCAGGCTACTTTGGCCGTTCGGGGGGTCTGGTACGGAAGTGGCAGGAGTAATCCAGTCAGGTGAGAAAGGATGAATGATGGAACCATTCCGCTGTCATGTATACATGTGCAACCAGGTGAAGCCGGAGGGCATGCCGGGCTGTGCGGCCAACGGCTCGGAGGCGGTGATCGAGGCCATGCGCAAGGAGGTCGGCAAGCGGGGTCTGGACGCCGAGGTCCAGGTCACGACGTGCGGGTCGCTGGGCCTGTGCGATCGCGGCCCGAACATGGTGGTCTATCCTGAAGGCGTGTGGTACTCGGGCGTGCACGTGGAGGACGTCGAGGAGATCGTCCGGCAGCACTTCGGCAAGGGCCGCGTGGTGGAGCGGCTGCTGAGCGGCCAGCAGTCGGTGGTGCGGGCGGAGATCGAGGAGAACAAGCGGAAGCGCCTGGCGGCGCTCAAGGCGCAGGCCGAGGCTGGTTCGGGCCGCAAGCACACCTGAACCTGCGGGATGCCCGAGCGCCGGCCGCCGTGTGGCCGTTGACGGCCCCCGGCCGGCGCCGTGGCTTTTCCCGCGACCGGCGGTTCACCCGGCGAGCTTCAGGCTCTTGTCCGTCCCCTTCGGGTAGGCCTTCCCGATGACGCGGTCCAGGGCGGCCCGCAGGTCCATCTGGACGGCCGTCAGCTTCCGGTTCACGTCGATGGCCTCGAAGGCGAACTGGGCCTGGAGACGCGCGAATTCCTCCCGCATGCTCTGCTGGTAGCGGATGAAGCTTGTGTACCAGTCCCGGGAAATGCCCAGGTCCATGCCCGACTCCCAGTAGTCCAGGTGCCCGTGGTCGGCCAGAGCGCGCTCCACGAGCGTGTCCAGGCTCACAGAGAAGTAGAAGACGGCGTCGGGCACGATGGCCATGGAGTAGAGGGACCGGAGCCAGCTCCGGTCGGCACCGCGCACGGCGTCCCGGGCCATCATGGTGAAGATGTAGCGGTCGGCGAGAACGATGGACCCGGCGTGCAGCGCGGGCACGATGACGTTCTCGAGCTGGTCATAGAAGTCGGTGGCGTAGAACAGGGACATGGTGCGTGGGCTCAGAACGTTGCCCAGCTTCGCGTTGTCCAGCGCCTCGGCGACCAGCTTGGAGCGGGTCAGCCCGGTGCGCGCGACGGGGTAGCCGCGCTGCTCCAGCCACATGCTCAGCAGCTGGATGTGCGTGGAGCGGCCGGAGGCGTCCGGCCCCTCGATGACCACCAGCAGGCCGTCCAGCTCGTGCAGGCTTACACCAACCGGCGGATTTCCGTAGCAGCGTTTCTGGGCCATTTCTCTACTCGAGTCTCATAGCGCGAGAGGTCGATCGTCGCCTCTATCAACCGCCGCACTTCCTGTTGCTGCGCGTGCACGTTCAGCGTCGCGTCGATGACCGTGAAGCCGAACTCGTCGGTCATGGCGTCGTACTGTTCCTTGATGCGGCCCTGGAAGATGTGGAAGCTCTCGTACAGGTCCCGGGACAGCCGCATGTCCATGCCGGCCTCGAACCACTTGAGCCGCGGCCGCCCGCGCAGGATGCGGCCCAGGGCCGTCGTCAGGGGCAGACGGAAGTAGAACGTGATGTCGGGCTCGATGGCGTAGCCGTAGAGACGGCGCAGCCATGCGGGATCGCAGCCCCGCACGCCATCCCGCGCGTAGGCCGTGTACACGTACCGGTCGCACAGCACGATGTAGCCGCCCTTGAGAGACGGCAGTATGTAGCGCTCGTAGCGGTCGGCGAAGTCCGTGGCGTGGACCAGGCTGAACGTGGTGGGACTCAGCAGCTGATGGTTCTTGCCCTTGCTGGTTGCCTCCTTCACCAGCTCGCTCGAGTTCCACTCGCTGAAGTAGACCTTGAGGCCCGAACCGCGCAGCCACTCGTGCAACAGGTGCATCTGCGTCGATTTGCCTGACCCGTCCAGCCCCTCCACCGCGATCAGCGTGCCCGGCAGCTCGTTCTTCATGGGTTCGTCTCTCGTCGCCCCGTCTGCGTGTGCGCCTGCCCGACCGTGCCGACTACCGGGCATCAACCTCAGGTGATGCACGGAGCGAGCCGGGACCGCCCCAGGCCGCTGGGGCGCGCCTCTCCACCCACCGGGTCAGGCGGCTTCGCGTGCCGGGTAGTCGGTCAGGGCCAGACCGCGCCGGTCCAGATCGCGCAGGGTCGCCAGGGTGGTGGGCGTGGGGCGGTAGGGGCTCTCGACGCCACCGGTCTCCAGGTCGTAGTTGTCCAGCAGCGCGCCGCCGGACGCCACGAAGGGGTGGACCAGGTCGGGGAATGCGGCCACGACGTCGTCCACATCGCGAAGCAGTGCGGGGGCCGGGCGAACGGGGTCCAGGAAGCCGGCGACGGACGAGCGGGCGTCGATGGTCATGCGGGCCACCGTGCGCGCCACGGGCAGCAGGGGCAGCAACGCCAGCAGGGCGGGCGTGGCCCGCACCCGGCGGCCCCAGCCGGCGGCCACCGCGCGGTTGAGCAGCAGCAGGTGTCGATGCAGCCGGACCACCGCCAGGTGCGAACGCAGCAGGGCCGCGGCCGCGAACTCCACGTGGTAGGTCGCCCGCAGCGCGTCGTGCAGGAACCCGACGGATGTCTCGTCCAGCATCGGCCGCAGATGCGTGTGCCGCAGAAAGTCGTTGCGCGCCAGGTACTCCGCGTCCAGACCCAGCTCCACGCGCACGTGCGCCACCCCCTGGAGCGGGTCCATCAGGTCGATGTGTCGCCGGCCCAGCAGGTCCGCGGCCGCCCGGTTCACCAGTGGGTGGATGAGGACGTCCGCCACGATGTGGGTGACCCAGCCCCAGGCGAACGCGCGCTGGGCGTCGTCGTCTGCGGAATCCAGCATGTTGCGCACGAGCTCGCCGGTGCGGATCCGGTGCACGACGTCGGACACCAGCACCTCGCCGCCCGGGTACATGCCCATGTCCGGGCCCACGCTGCCGTGCAGTAACGCATTGATGTTCGCCGGTTCGTCCGGGTCGACGGGCGCGCTGTCGGGCCGTGTGCGCCAGGACTCGGCCACGCGCGACGCCAGCAGGACGTGCAGTGCGAAATTCGGCATACCGCCTCGCAGGTTTTGCCGGGCGAAACCGGCCCGGTCCTGTTGACGCTACCGGTGCACTGTCACGGAAAAGGCGTGATTCGTGTAACAGGCCCGCCCCGGGAATGGCTCGGAAGTGTCAGCCAGGAAGGCAGTTAGGCCACTGGGGAGCGTGGGGAAGGAACCCGGAAAGCTGCAGGTATCAACGACCCACGCCCAGCAGCCAGTTCACGGCTTCGGCGAAGCTGCCGACGTGCTCGAAATCCGTGCTCAACGGCTCGACGATGTCATGCTGCCACGGCTCTTCGATCTCCACCAGGATGGCGCGGGCGCCGGCGGCCAGAGCCGGATTGACGTCGCTGCGGATGCTGTTGCCCACCATCCAGGCCGCGTTGGGATCGTCGACGCCGTAGACCGCCAGCGTCTCGCGGAACGTGTCCACCGTCTTGGCAGCCACCACGCGCACCCGATCCTCCGGCACCACATCCAGCACGCCCGCCTCCCGCAGACAGCCCAGCTGGTAATTCTCGTCACCGGCCTGCGTGTACACGACGACGGGCAGCGCATGCGTCAGGCGCGACAGGGCTTCCATGGCGCCCGCAATCACCGGCGGCGTGCCGATCACGGTGCGGCCCAGCGCCGCACAGCGCGCCAGCAGCTCGGCGTCCGGCTCCCGGCCCACACGCTGACAAAGCATCCGGTACGTCAGCTCGAACGCCTCCTGCAGCCGGGCCGGCCCGAAGCCGTGCCGCTGCCGCAACACGGGATCGATCTCGTGGTGATGCAGCCGGTACGTTTCGTCCGGGTCGAACCCCTGCTCCACCATCAGCGCGAACAGCGCGCGCCGCGCGTTGTCGAAGCGCGGCGCCGTGTCCACCAAGGTGTCGTCGAAGTCGACCAGCACCAGGCTGATCTCGTTTCTTGGATTCATGCCGGGCGGAAGGTAAGGCAACGGGGCGGGTGTTTCAAAGGGGCCCTTGATCGACGATCGACGATCGTCGATCGAAAATCGGGCATCTTGTCCTCCCGGCCCGCCGGCACGAACTTGAGCGCCATCACCCACCCGACCAACGCGGAGCTCCTCCCATGACCGGATCGCCGCTTCTCGTTCGCAGGTTCGTCGTGCCCTCGTTGCTGCTGGCGCTGTCGCTGCTGGCGTCGTGCCGCCGGCAGGCGCCGGCTCCATTCGACGTGGTGGAGGCGTCCATCGACCAGATCCACGACGCCATGGCCGCCGGGGACCTCACGGCGGTGCAGCTGGTGGACGACTACCTGGCGCGCATCGCGGCGTACGACAAGCAGGGTCCCGCGCTGAACGCCATCATCACGCTCAACCCGCGGGCGCGGCAGCGGGCGGCGGAGCTGGACTCCATCTACGAGGCGACGGGCGAGTTCGTGGGTCCGCTGCACGGGATCCCGGTGATCGTGAAGGACAACTACGACACGCACGACCTGCCGACCACGGCGGGCTCCCTGTCCCTGGACGGCTCCATCCCGCCGAATGACGCATACCAGGTGCGGAAGATCCGGGAGGCGGGCGCCATTGTGCTGGCCAAGTCCAACATGGCGGAGTTCGCCTTCTCGCCGTACGAGACCGTAGGCTCCGAGCTGCCGGGCTACACGCGCAACCCGTACGCGACGAACCGGACGACGGCGGGCTCCAGCGGGGGCACGGCGGCCGCGGTGGCGGCGAGCTTCGGCGCCGTCGGGCTGGGCACGGACACCGGCAACTCCATCCGCGGGCCGTCGTCGCACCAGGCGCTGGTGGGCATCCGCTCCACCCACGACCTGACCAGCCGCGCGGGCATCGTGCCGTTGTACGAGGACCGGGACGTGGGCGGGCCCATCGCCCGCACGGTGGCGGACGCGGTGGCCGTGTTCGACGTCATCGTCGGCACGGACCCGGACGACGCGTACACCATGCACGCCGACGAGCACATCCCGGCCGGCGGGTACGAGCAGTACCTGGATCCCGACGGGCTGAAGGGCGCGCGCATCGGCATCGCCCGGCAGCTGACCGACGACTCGACGGCGGATCCGGAGGTGATGCAGCGGTTCCAGGATGCCGTCGCGGACCTGCGCGCCCACGGCGCCGTCGTCGTGGACTCGGCCATGATCCCGGGCTACGACACGCTCATCACGAAGCCGCTGTTCTGCCGCCGGTTCCGGCCCGACATCAACGCGTACCTGGCGTCGCTGGGCCCGAACGCACCGGTGAAGAACCTGCAGGACATCATCGACAGCGGCCGCTACCATCCGACCATCGCCCAGCGACTGCGCTACATGGCCAACTTCCCGCCGGACGTCGGCGACCACTGCGACAGCGTGAACGACAACGCCGCCGCGCTGCGCGACGCCGTGATCCGGCTCATGAACGAGCAACGGCTCGACGCCCTCATCTACCCGACCTGGAACAACCCGCCGCGCCTCATCGGCGACCTGAACACGCCCGACGGCAACAACTCCTGGAAGCTGTCGCCGCCCACCGGCTTCCCGGCCATCACGGTCCCCATGGGCTTCGTGAAGGGCGACCTGCCTGTTGGCCTCCAGTTCTTCGGCCGGGCATGGAGCGAGCCCACCCTCATCAAGATCGCGTACGGCTACGAGCAGGCGACGCACCATCGGCATCCGCCGTCGACGACCCCACCGCTCACCACCCGTTGATCGACGATCGTCGATTCGTCGATCGTCGATCGTCCGCCGAGGGCGCCCTTGCCTGAAGGATGCGTCCTAGGCGGGTCGGCGGTGAGAACGCAGCGCCGGGCCCAACGCCAGCGCGGTGCCGAAGAGAATGAGGGGCATGGTGGCCAGCGCGGCCCATTTCGGCCCTACGTAATCGCCCAGCACGCCGGTGCCCAGGACGCCGATGGAGCCGGCCGCCCAGGCCATGCCCATGACGATGCCGGAGCTGATGGCGGTGCCGGCGGGCAGGATCTCCTGGGCCAGCACGACGATGCCCGGCAGCATGGCCATGCCGATGGTCCCGGCCACGAACGCGGCGATGAGGGCCAGCGCGCTGCCGGCGGGCAGCGTGAGCGCGGCGACGTGGGTGGGGAACATGAGCAGCGTGAGCGTGACCAGCAGGTGGCGCCGGTCGAAGCGATCGGCGAGGAACCCGCCGCTCAGCGTGCCGACGGCCTGGCCGGCAAGGTAGGCGCTCAGGGCCAGGGCGCCGAAGGCTTCCGTCGCGCCGGCCTGCGCCATGATGATGGGCTCCATGGTGAGGAACGCCCGCTGGATGAGCGCCTGCAGCGCGCTGATGCCGAAGACCAGGCCCAGCGGCCCACGCAGCGCCCGCAGCACGGCGCCCGGTGCGGGCGGCGGTGCGGAGTCGGCCGCGCGCGCACCCGGCGGCAGCAGCACGACGAGCACACCGACCACGAGCAGGCCCGGGATCATGGCCAGCCACATGTGCTCCATCCCCACCAGTGCCACCACGGACACGGCGGCCAGCGGACCCACCGCGTACCCGGTGGCGCCACCGAACGAGAAGATTGAATAGCGCACGCCGCTGCCCCGGCCTTCGCTGACGCGCGCGGCCATGGACGCCCCCGGCGGGTGGAACATGGCGCTGCCCGTGCCGCCCAGCACCAGCAGGATCATCAGCACGGCGAACGTCGGCGCGACGCCGATGCTGGACATGAAGACGGCGGACAGCAGCGGCCCGAGGATGACCAGCGGCCGGCGCCCGCTGGTCATCATGGGGCCACTGCTGTCCGCGGTGTTCATGTCCAGCATCGGCGTCGCGCCGACGGTCGCCGGGCTGATGGGGCTGCTGGTGCTGGGCGGCACGGGCAGCGCCATGTTCCACCCGCCGG
>JARRJS010000044.1:0-20487 GCA_037388885.1 Gemmatimonadota bacterium | reverse complement strand
CAGCTTTGCGTATCCCATCTCCAGCGCGAAGTACACCAGCTCGGCCAGGCGACAGAGCATGCGTTCGTCCTCGCAGGCCACGTCCCACGCCGCCTCCAGCATCGCCTCCGGCGTGTCCACCGCCAGCTCCCGGATCCCGACCAGCGGACACGCAGCTCCCCGCAGGCACGGTCGGCCCGCGCATGCCAGGCAGTCGATTTCAATGGCGGCCGTCGCTTCCGTGGGTGAGTCCGCCGTGAACCACGGCTCGGTCCCCTCACCCGCGTCGCCGGCGTCCCCATCCCGTCGCGCGTCGCCCGGGGCACCGCCCGCCGTTCCGGACTCCTGCACGCCGAGCCCGAACCCGGACGTCAATCCGCCGCGTCGCAACGCCTCCACCACTTCCTGCGCGGTCCCCGCCACGTTGTCGATCACGTCCACGTCGTACGAAAGCATGGTTTCCCGGTTCGCACGGCTGATCCCCCCACACACGAGCGTGTCCACAGCTTCTTCGGCGAGGAGCCTCGCCAGATCCATCCAGGTGGCGTGATCCAGACCCACCGTGGACTGGCCCAGGATGCGGCGGCGCTTGAGCGTGATCAGCAGCACCGAGTCCGCAATCGTGCACCGCGGCGCCACTCTCTGATCCAACAGCGGGATTCCGAAACGCATGGCCTTTTCCTGGTCGCGTCGTCGGTCCGCAAAAAGGCAACTCGCATGCCGGTCCCCGGTGCCATCCAAAGGCCGGCGCAGAGAGCGCTGGCCAGCTTCCACGCCACCCTCCGCCGGTACAGGAGTCACAATCGCCGCCATGCCGCACGCTGCCTGACAATTCGTACCGGACAGGGCGCCGTCTGCTTCGCCGCCGGCGTCCCGCAGGCGCCCTGTTCGGGGTCCATCCGTGCCGCGACCGGCGCGCGTCCAATCGTTGCAATCCACGTCGCAGTGCAACGTGATGTTGCAACGATTGCAACACGATGCGGGGCGCCGGGGCGCGTGCGTGGAGCGGGTGAGGAAGCCGGGGCATGGTCCAGGATGCGAGTCGCCGCAAGGGTTTCCGCGCCATGCGCGGAGCGCCCGACGGTGGTAGGGAGAACGCCCGCAGGCGGGTCGGGAGACATGGTATACCGCTTGCCCCGATGGGGGGCAACCTGTAACCCGATCGATGCGATGGGAACTGTGATTGCACCGCCAACCAGGGAACGAAACGAACCACGGGCCCGGCGGGTCTTCCCCTACCACGTTCTGGACAAGCCCGACGACCACCTGGTGGATCGTTTCCTGGAAGCGTTCGCCTGGGTTCTGGAGTACACGGACTACAAGCCGCTGCTGGACACGTACTCCCAGTCCACGGCGAAGTGCAGCCAGTGCGCCGTGGCCTGCCCCATCCTGCTGGCGTCGGGCGACCCGCGGGACATTCCCTGCTACCGGACGAACATCCTGCTGGACATCTACCGGCGCTACTTCACGCTGGATGGCTGGGTGAAGTCACGCTTCAGCGCCCCGTTCGAGCTGACGGAGGACCTGCTGGATGAGATGGGCGACGTGTTCTACCGGTGCACGGCGTGCCGCCGGTGCACGCGGTCCTGCCCCCTGGGCTTCGATCACGGCCTGATCACCCGACTGGGCCGCTACCTGCTCAGCCTGGTGGGCATCGTGCCGAAAGCGCTGCAGGTGAGCGTGGAGGAGCAGCTGCAGGGAGAGACGCACAACACATCCAAGGTGTCCCGCGCGGGCCTGCTGGACGTGCTCTCGTTCCTGTCGGAGGAGATGGAGGAGAGCCTGGGGGTGCAGCTGGAGTTTCCCACGGACAGGACGGACCGGGACTACGTGTTTTTCTGCGCCGTGAGCGACTACCTGCTGGAGCCGGACACGCTCATGGGCAACGCGGCGGTGCTCTATGCGGCAGGCGACTGGGATCGCTGGACCATCGGTCTGTGCAACTACGACGGCATCAACTACGGCCTGTTCTACAGCGACTGGCACCTGGAGAACATCATCAAGCAGCTCGTCGCGGAGGTGGAGCGGTTGCAGGGCCGCAACATCCTGATCGGAGAGTGCGGCCACGCCTCGCGTGCGGCCCATGACTTCGTCCCCACGTTCATGGGCAGGGGGGCACCGCCGGTCCGCAACTTCATGGAGTACACGCTCGACTGCATCCGTGCCGGCAAGATCACCCTCGATCCCGACATCATCACGGAGCGGGTGACCTACCACGACCCGTGCAATATCGCCCGTTCGGGCTGGATCGTGGACCAGCCGCGGGAGATTCTGCGGAGCTTCGTGCGGGACTACGTGGACATGACCCCGAAGGGCGCGGACAACTACTGCTGTGGCGGCGGAGGCGGGCTTGTCTCCATCGACGAGCTCCACGATTTCCGCATGCAGGTGGCCGGCAAGATCAAGGCGGAACAGCTGGCCCGAACAGAAGCAGACATCGTGGTGGCACCGTGTGCCAACTGCAAGAAACAGCTGAAGGAGATCGTGGAGCACTACGAGCTTCCGTGCAGGGTCATGGGTCTGCACGAGCTGGTGTTGAAAGCCATCGAGATTCCGGGAGGCAAGTCTCCCGCAGAACGCAAGGAAGAAGCGGCCCTGTTCGCCATCTGACGAGTCGCGGAGCTTGTGCGATGTCCATTGAATCCTGGATCGATTTCGCGAAGGGGCCCCTCTTCGCCGTCACCTTCCTGGTCATGGTCCTGGGCCTGGCCCGCCAGGTGGTGCTTCAGGGCTACCTGGTCGGCATCAAGAAAGGCCGACGTCTGAAGCAGGTTCCATGGCGCAGCGTCGTTCGGGAAACACTGGGTTGGGTGATTCCGGCCCGTCACATCGAGCCCGGCACGCGGTTGTTCTCGGTGGCCTCCTACGTGATGCACATCGGCATCCTCATCGTGCCGCTCTTCCTCATCGATCACGTGGTGCTGTGGGAAGGCCTCTTCGGCGTCGGTCTCCCGGCCATCGGCAAAGGCGTCGCCGACATCCTCACGCTCCTGACCATCGGCTGCGTCATCCTTCTGATCGCATTCCGGGTCTTCAGTACCCGTCACCGACTGGTCAGCCGTCCCTCCGACTACGTGCTGCTGGCGTTGGTCCTCGTGCCCTTCCTGTCGGGGTACCTCGCGTCGCATCCCGACGTGAATCCCCTGCCGTGGCAGGTGATGATGCTGACCCACGTGTTGAGTGGCGAGCTCCTCTTCGTGCTCATGCCGTTTACCAAGCTGGCGCATGTCGTCCTGTTCTTCTTCGATCGGATCTCGGCCGTCCATTGGCAGCTCAAGCCGGGTGCCGGCGACCAGGTGGCGGAGGCGTTCTATGGCAAGGAGATGAGGATCTGATGAAGGCGATCCTGGTGGACGTGACCCGCTGCACTGGCTGCGAACGGTGCGTCGACGCCTGCATCGAGGTGAACGGGACCGACCCGCTCAAGGCCCAGGTGGATCGAGTGACGGCGAAGGACGGCCTGTCGGAAGACCGCTTGCTGAGCCTGGTGCAGGTCGCGCAGGGCCGGTTCGCTCGCATGAGCTGCATGCAGTGCCTGGAGCCGAGCTGTGTGGCGGCGTGCCTGGTGGGCGGCATCACCAAGACGCCGGAGGGCCCGGTCGTCTACGACCCCGACAAGTGCATCGGCTGTCGCTACTGCATGCTTGCCTGCCCGTTCCACGTTCCGCGGTACGAATGGGATCGAGCCGTCCCGTACATGAGGAAGTGCACCATGTGCGCGGACCGGCAGGCGGAAGGATTGGCGCCGGCCTGCGTGGACGCCTGCCCGAACGATGCGCTGCAGTTCGGGGAACGGGGAGCCCTGCTGGCGGAAGCGCACGCGCGCATCGCTTCGAACCGCGACGCTTATCTGCCGCGCGTCTGGGGTGAGCACGAATTCGGCGGCACGTGCGTGTTGTATCTTTCGGACGTGGATCTGGCGGGCATCGGCTGGCCGGGCCCACGCACGGCCGCCATTCCCTCGCTCACGGAGCCCCTCATTTCCAAGACGCCCTTCATCGGTCTGAGCGTGGCCAGTGGACTTCTCGGCATCAACTGGATCATCCGGCGGCGCATGAAGCTGGCGTCCGACGCCGCCGCGCAAACGGGCGATCCGGAAGCCGCATCGGGCGGACCCGCCCCATCGGACACGGACCTGAGTGACGGAGCGGCGCAGTGAGCGACAGGACCCGCACGCTGAAGGACGTCCTCTGGACACTGGCGCTGGCCGGGCTCGTGGCCGCGGGCCTCCGACTGTGGTACGGGCTCGGCGCAACGACGAACCTCAGCGACGCCGTGCCCTGGGGTCTCTGGAAGATCCTGAACATGGTGGCCGGGGTGGCCATATCCACCAGCGGATTCACCGTGGGCTTCCTGGTCTACGTGCTGCGTATCGAGCGTTTCCGGCCCCTGATGAAGCCGGCCATCCTGGTGGCCTTCCTGGGCTACGGCTGCTCCTGCCTGGCGCTGCTGTTCGACATCGGTCTGCCGTGGCGGTTCTGGCACCCGTTCATCATGTGGAACGCTCACTCGTTCCTGTTCGAAGTGTTCTGGTGCGTCACGCTCTACTTCACCGTCACGGCCATCGAGCTGGCGCCCACCGTTTTCGAGAAGCACAAGGCGGAGCCGAACACGAAATGGCTGCACCGGATCGCCTTCGGCGTGGTCATCGTGGGCATCTCGCTGTCGTCGTTGCACCATTCGTCGCTGGGCTCACTATTCCTGGTGACACCCCAGCGGCTACACGCGCTCTGGTACTCGCCTTCCCTGCCCCTGTTCTTCATCCTGTCGGCGATCGGCGGCGGGCTCATGTTCCTGGTGTTCGTGTGGATCGTGCACGCACACTACTACGATCGCGAAGCCGTGTTCGGACCCACGCCCGTGGAGCGGGAGCTGTTCCTGGTCAGGACCGGCGACGCCGCCGGACGGACGCGCCCGACGGGCCCCGACATGCCCATGCTCACCGCCGTCGCGTCCATCGCGACAGGCGTCCTGGCGCTCTACCTGCTCCTGCAGATCTACCATCTGGCCCATCATGCAGCCTGGTCGGCTCTCATGGCGGGCACGTGGGAGAGCTGGCTCTACGCTTTCGAGATCCTCGTCTCTACGGTTCTTCCCATCCTGCTCGTGTGGCTGCCCGGTCCGCGCCGGTCGCCGGCTGCGTTGACCGTGGCCACGCTGTCCGCCTCGTTCGGCCTGCTGCTGAACCGGCTCGATGTGGGCATCTTCGGCTATTTCCGCGACGCGGGGCACGTGTACTTCCCCTCCCTGGCGGAATGGGCTCTCTCCCTCGGGGTGGTTGCCGCAGCCGCCCTCGTGTTCCTTCTCTTCGTCGAGCACATGCGCGTATTCCCCGTCCGGGATGAGGAGGCCAGGGTCCCACGCCCGTTCGCGGTCTCGTTCGATTCCTTCTCCCGGGTCTGGCGCGCCGCCCTCAGCGGTGGATTGGAACGAGTCACGTTGATTGCGGTCGTCGTCGTGCCGATCGCGTGGGCGCTCATGTATCCCCCCTATGCGAAGGCCCGCCAGATCGCTGTCCAACCCGCGACCCGTCTGGACGTCACCCGCGCCGACCTGCGAATCGACGGCGACCGCTCGGGCGTGTTCACCGTCTTCCCGCACGCCGACCACCAGGACCGCCTGGGCGGCGAGGCCTCGTGCCAGACATGCCACCACATGTCGCTGCCCGGAGACCAGACGACGCCGTGCTCCCGCTGCCACCGGCACATGCTCACGGAAACGGTCATCTTCGACCACACGTTCCACATGCAGGCCGTCGCGGACAGCGACACGCTCCGCGGGCTCTATCCGCCCAACGAATCCTGCACCGTCTGTCACACCGGCTCGTCCGTGAAGACCGCCGCCAACGCCAAGCCGTGCCTCGACTGCCATGACGCGGACACCAACTGGGCCGTGGACGAGGACACGATCGCCGACCTGATCCACGCCCCCGGCTTTCTGCAAGCCATGCACGGCAAATGCCTCGGATGCCACCAGCAGGAAGCCGTCAAACAGAATCGGCCCGCGCTGCGGGACTGCTCCACGTGCCACCCCACCCTGAAGCCACGCGGCGCCTCCGACCAGACTCTCGCCGTCGGAAATTGAGGGCCGCACACGACGCGTTGACGGAAACCCATCCGGGCCTGGAGAACGGGTACCGGTGCGGTAGAATGTGAAGCAATTCTGCGCGATCCTGAAAGCCCAACTTACCGTCCAGAATGGTTCACCGTCATCACCCAGATGTTGCTCTGCCGGTCGAACAGGGTGTAGTACAGGCGGCCGTTCGCGATCCGGAACCCGTAGCGGTCCGACCGGAGCCGCCCGTCGCCGAGCTTGAGCAGGCGTCGCGGCACACCGCCGGCAGCCGCTACCGACCAGATCACGCCCTCGCCGTCCGCGTCGTGACTCTTGAAGTAGATGGTGCGCCCGTCCTCGCTCCATTGGCTCGCCTCGGCCAGCGGTGCGCCGGGTGCCGCTTCGTCGTACACGGCGCGCGGCGCACCGCTGTCCATCGGAACCACTCGCAGGCCTCCGCCCAGCAGGTTCGTCACGTACGACAGGTAGCGGCCGTCGGGCGACCAGGCGCTCCAGTGCCCTGCGTCCAGGCGCTTGCGCGTTCGCCACGTACCGGCGCTGTCGCGGCGGGCAATGAAGAGCCCCAGGGGTTGCGACTGGGATGCGAAGGCGAGGTTCTGCCCGTCCGGAGACCAGGACACGTACTGCTCCTGCTCGGGCGAGTGAGTGACCTGCACCACGGGACCGCCGTCGAGGGGCATGACGAAGATGTCGCGCGTACCGGTGCGCCACGCGTGGAACGCCACGAAACGTCCGTCGGGGGATGGGTAGGGGTTGAACTCGGGGCTCGGCTGCGTCGTCAGGCGCTCCGGCACGCCGGTCGGCAACCGCATGCGGTAGATGTCGGGATTACCGCTCAGATCCGAATCGTAATACAACCACTTCCCATCCCGGGAAACGGACAGGCCTTCGATGGTCTGCTGGCCGAAGGTGACCTGCGTGGGGCGTGTGCCCGCCACAGGCCCACCATTCCAGGGCTGCGACCAGACGTTGGAGCCGGTTCGGAGCACGGCGTAGGCGATACGCGAGCCATCAGCGGACAGCGAAAACGAGTTGACATCCAGGCCCACCGTCAGTCGCCGCGGTTTGCCGTCAGCCATGCCCTGTCGGTTCACGCGAATCGAGTAGATGTCGGGCGGCCCTAGCCGGTTGGAAACGTAGAACAGCGTTCGACCGTCCGAAGCCCAAATCGGAGCCACATTGCTCGCGGTGCTGTCGGTGACACCCGTGACCCGTCCGCTGGCCGGATCGATGATCGTGATCCAGCTGGGCGCAAGGTTGCCGAACGCCATGCCGGGCTTCAGGTACCAGCGGTTGCCCGTCGTACAGGCGATGAGGTTCCGCGATCCCCACGTGCACAAGATGGGCTGGAAGACGGTGGCAACCACTCGGCTGGTGCCCGAGGCGTCCCGGATGAACACCGTATCGCCGATCACGTACGCGATCTGGCGCTCGTCCGGCGACCACGTGGCCGATTCCACCTCACCACCCCGCTCCGGCACTTCCTGGCGCGCCGGACCGCCTCCGGACGGCGCGCTGAACACCTGGTCATCCTTCAGGAACAGGATGCGGGCGCCGTCGTGGGACCAGTGGGGATGCGCTTCGACGGCCGTTGAGTCGTCGGTCAGGGGCACGGAACGGCCGCCGGCAACCGGCCGCACGAAGATCCGGCTTCGCGTGCCATCGCCCGTGGAGTAGGCCACCAGCTTGCCGTCCGGCGAGATGGCCGGCGTGATTTCCAGGCCAGGCTCCCAGGTGACCTGCATGGCCCGGCCGAAGCGCAACGGCGGCGCGCCATCCCTGACCCCGAGCGCGCGCCCGATCAGGAAGGCGCCCGCGACCGCGACAACGGCGGCTCCGACCAGCGCCACACGGCGCCAGCCTACGCCTCCGACTGCGGGCGCGCTGGCCCTTACGGGGCCGCCTATCGCGCTGATCGCCCGGGCGAACGCGACCGCGGTCTTGAAGCGATCGGCGGGCAGCTTCGCCAGGGCCTTGAGCACCGCGGCGTCGAGGGCCGGCGACACGGTGTCGCGCGCGGTGCCGGGCGCGGTCGGCTTTTCCGTGAGCACCTTCGCGATCACTGCCTGCGCGGTGGCGCCCCGGAACGGTGGCTCGCCGGTCAGCATCTCGTACGTGACGGCGCCGAGAGCGTAGATGTCGCTGCGGGCATCGATCAGGCGCTCCCCCGATGCCTGCTCCGGGCTCATGTACTGCGGCGTGCCGATGGAAACGCCCGTCTGCGTCAATCGCGGACCGCCCGCACTCTGTACCGCCAGCGCGATGCCGAAGTCCGCCACCAGGGCATGCCCGCCCTGTAAAAGGATGTTCTCCGGCTTGATGTCCCTGTGGATCACGCCGTGCCGGTGGGCGTAGTCCAGCGCGTCTGCCACCTCCGCGGTAAGCCGGACCACGTCGTCGATGGGCAGCATCCGCTCGCGGGTCAGCCGGTCGCGAAGCGACTCGCCTTCCACGAACGGCATGACGTAGAACAGCGTCCCGTCCACGGCCCCCGAATCGAACAGCGGCAGGATGTGGGGATGCTGCAGGTTGGCCGTGGTCCTGATCTCCGCCACGAACCGGTCGGCGCCCACCACGGCACCCAATTCGGGCTTCAGGACCTTCAAAGCGACCTTGCGGTCGTGCTTCACATCGTGCGCGAGGTACACGGTGGCCATGCCACCTTCGCCGAGCTCGCGCACGATCCGGTAACGATCGGCCAGGGCTGCCGAGAGCTGTTCGGTGACCCCGGTCATCGCGGGCGTGTTGCCAACATCCCGTCGTTCTGGTTCACGTTAAGCTTGCAACGGTCTGCGACCGGCAGCGGCAACGTCGGGGAACCGCGCCGTGTCCGGACCCGAGGGACGGAAAATCGAGCGGCGATTTTCGTGCGTACTGCAAGCTTCGTCCCGCCACCCGGAAAGGTCAAGCGTCATGTATCTACCCGCGCCCGCCCGTCGCGCGAACGAGGACGACCAGCAGGCGCATACCGCTCAGGCCGGAGGGCCGGGACGTTCCATCCCTCAGGGTGTGCCGAAGTGGGTTTCCACCTCGACGCCGCATGATTTCAGGAACCCGGTCGGCAACTCGCCGCCGATGAACACGAACACCTGATCGGCCGGCACTTCCAGCGAGTCGTGGCGTGCCCCTGAAAGCAGCACGCGCGCCGGCCGGATCTCCGCGGGCTGTGTCTCCCACAGCACTTCGATGCGACCTGCGGCGAGGGCGGATTCCACGCGGTCGTGGTTCGCCGGCTTGATGCGGGAGAAAGCCGTGCGTCGGTAGGACACCCGGACCTCGTTCCCTGCCTGCTCCGACAGGGCCAGGGCCGCCTCCACCGCCGAGTCGCCGCCGCCCACGACCAGGATCCGGTCCCCGCTGTACGCTTCCGGCTCCCGCAGCGAGTACGACACGTGCGACGCACCTTCCTCGCCCGGCACACCCAGCTTGCGGGGCACGCCGCGACGGCCGATGGCCAGGATCACCCGATGCGTCTCGTGGACACCCCGGTCGGTGATGACGCGGAAATGGTACGGTGCCACCCGGTCCACCGACTGCACCGTCACGCCTGTGCGCACCTGAAGGCCGGCGGCGCCGGCCACTTCCTGCCAGAGGTCGATGAGCTGCTCCTTCACCAGCTCCTTCGTGGAGACCTTGCCGTAGCCCGGAATCCGCACGGGCCGCGTCATGACCAGCTTCTTGCGCGGGTAGTGGCGCACCGCACCACCCAGGTCCGGCTCCTTCTCCACGGTGACGAACCGGAGTCCCCGCTCCAGCACGGCCAGGGAGGCCGACAGGCCGGCTGGCCCGCAACCCACGATGACGAGGTCCAGGAGGCCGTCAGGGCCCGGCTCCGTTTCCCGGGCGATGCCTTCCACGCATTGCCGACCCTGCTCGAAGGCGTTGGCCACGAGACCCATGCCGCCCAGCTCTCCCACGATGTAGAGGCCCGGGACGTTCGTCTCGAAGTTGCCCTTGATACGCGGCAGATCGACGCCGCGCTTTTCCGTGCCGAACACGAGCTGGATCGCCTCCATGGGGCAGACGCGCTCGCACAGACCGTGTCCGATACAGCGAGCCGGCTGTACGGCGACCGCCTGGCCCGCCTGGATGCCCAGCACGTTTTCGGGACAGACCACGACGCAGCCGGCGGTGCCGATGCAGCGCGACGGGTCGATTACCGGGTGCAGCGACGCGGGCTCGTGCAGACCGTAGCGGAGCGCTTCCAGGTGAGCTTCTTCCGTCTGACGTTCCTTGCGACGTAGCCGCAGCAGCACGGGCAGGCCCGTGACGAGTGTCAGGGTCGCCGCCACACCCCAGATGATCAGTGCGTCGTGATCCATGGTGTCAGAACGCCCGGTAGAGGCCCAGGTTGAAGGACTGGCTGGTGAGGAACCCACCCAGCTGGACGCGCAGCCGCGCCGACCCGCGGAACCCGGCGGCGAACGGGAAGTCCAGGGAGCCGTCGACGGCATGGCTGACTGTCGACCTGCCGAGGTAGTCGGCTCGGCTCAGCCGGTAGCCCAGACGAAGCCATGCAGGGGCCAGGTTGATGGAAAGGGAGGGCGCCGCCGACAACGTAGTGCCGTACGCGCCGCTCCAGCGGGACACGCTCGCCGATGCGCCTACGCCCGCCAGGCCCGGCAGGCGGTTCAGGGCGAACGTCCCGGTGGCACCCCAGGTGCGCGAGCCGCTGCCGTCGCGGCCCACGAAACCGTCCAGTGCCGCGAAGCCGCCGGGCGCCTGGACGTCCAGGCCCGCATCCGCGCGATCGCTCCGGAATCCGAACGGCGAGCCGGGCAACCCGGGAAGCCACGGCTCCAGCCGACCGACCCCCCCGTGCAGATTCAGCCACGACGCCAGCTGCAGTGACCCCCGCAGGCGCAGGCGGGTCACTCGCCAGCCACCGCTGCCCGGGTCCCGGTCCACCTGTAGCTCGTCGTTGAACCGAACCGGTCCGGCGGACAGCCGCTGGCTGGTTTCGAAGAACGTATGGTCCGGCAACCCGTTCGTGGGCCGCACCGCATGGGCGGACACACTGCCGTTCCAGCTCCAGTCGGAGCCACCCCCGGTAGCATCCATGAAAACCGTCGTCTTGGGTGTGGACAGGGACGGGTGCTCGTCCCATCGGTCGGGCTCGAAACCGCCGATCACGCCGATTCCGAACCCCTGGCCACCCACCCGCAACAGCGCGCCGTCCCAGAAACCGCCGTACGACGCCACGGGGCTGTGAAAACGACCCAGCCGGATCCGGAACCGCCGGAAGTCGCCGTCCAGGCTGGCGGCATACACCCGGGCGGTCATGGCAGGCTGCACGATGTCCTGGCTGCTGTACCGATAGGCGAGGTACATGCTGGTGCGGAGCTGCAGCGGGCCGATGGCATCGGGCACCGTGAGGTCCAGGCCGGTCGTCGGCGTGGCGAAGGTGCGGCCCACGCTCACGGGATCGACCGTGCCGACGCGCGTCGCCGAGCGAACCCCGGACAATCCGAAGCTCACCCGTCCATGGGCGGGCCGCGGAGGCACCCCCCGCTCCGCCACCCGTTCCGCAGGCGCAACGGCTCCACGTTCCGGCGACGGCAACGTCGGCGCCGCCGCCGGCGCCACCTCGGGCGGCATTTCTGCCGGCACTCGCAGGAGCTGGAGGACGAGGGTCGTGCCGCGGGTCACCGGGAACGGCCGCCCGGCAAACGTGAGCACCGATCGGGTGTCGCTGCTCGCCAGCACGACCAGCCGACCCCGGACCGCCCCCGTGCTGTCTCTGCGCACGGTCAGGGTATCGCCCTCCGCGACGCCGTTGCGGGTGCCTGCATTGATGTACAGCGACGAGCCCGCAACCTGCTCCACGCGAACCGTGATGTGCGGCGTCGTCTGCTGCGCCTCCGCACTCCGCGGCCAGGGCAGCACCGCCAGGACCAGGACCAGGACGGTCAGGGGAGCACGCATGTCAGTCTCCCCCGCCCCGCCGGTGGCACGAGTAGCATGCGGCGCTGTCGTACACGTACCCGCTGACACCGTTGTGGTGTGAATCCGTGTCGGTCTTGTTGTGCGTGTGGCAGTCGAGGCACGTGAACGCCGAATAGTCGCCCGGCGTGGTGTGGCAGGTCTGGCATGTGCTCCATACGCCGCGGTGCGTACCCGAGTAGATGGCGAAGTACTGGGCGTCGTGGTCGAACGTGGACGGCTGCCATGCCGTGTTGGTGTGGCATGACGCGCAGTCGGTGGGCATGCCGGTGCCGCCGTGAGCCTGGTCGTACTGGGCCTGGTGGCAGGCGACGCAGTCGTTCGCGTTGGACGGGCGCGCGGCGAGGTTGTCGGGCCCGTGGCACTTCGAGCATGACACGGACGCGTGCGCACCCAGCAGCGGGAAGCTGGTGGCGTTGTGGTCGAACGACGCGCTGCCCCAGCTGTTCTGGTCGTGGCACGACAGGCAGGTTGTCGGGAAGCTGGAGCCGGAGTGCTCGCGGTCGAAGTCGGCCTGGTGGCACGCGATGCAATCGTCCTGCGATGTCGGGCTGAACAGCGGCTGCATGCCGGGCACCTGGTGACAGCTCGCGCAACGCAGCTCCGCGTGGGCGCCCACCAGCGCGAAGCCGTTGGCGACCTTCGCGTGGTCGAACGCGGGCGAGTCGTGCCAGCTCAACGTGGTGTGGCATTGCGTGCAGTCGGTAGGATACGCATTCGCGACGTGGTCCACGGTCTTCGCCCCGCGAAAGTCCGCCTGGTGGCATGCGACGCAGGTCGTGGGCAGCGCGGTGAACGAGCCGCCGACATCGCTGCTGTGGCAGCTCTCGCAGGTGATCTGGCGGTGGGCGCCCGTCAGCGGGAAGGCGGTGCGCGTGTGGATCAGCTCGCCATCCACGTCCCCGAACGAGCGCGTGTTGTGGCACTCCGCACACGCCTGGAGCATGCGCCCCTCGTGGATGTCCACGTGGCAGCTGGCGCAGTCGTTCGACGTGATGGCGGGCCGGTCGAAGCGCAGGTCCAGGTGGCACCGGGCGCACGCGGCCCGGGCATGCATGCCCGTGAGCACGAAGCCGGTCTTGCCGTGGTCGAAGCCCAGCGGAGAGCGCAGCGTGTGCCAGTTCTTCGCCGTGTGACACGCGGCGCAGTCCAGGCCCTGCGGCAGAGCACCGTGCGGACTGGTGGCCGCCTGCTGGGCACCGACGGGCACGGCGCCGAGCAGCACGAGGCCCAGCGTGGCCAGGACCATGGCCAGGGCGCGGAATCGCGCGGGTCGAACATGGCCGGCCCGAGGCCACGCAGCGCGCCGGTGGCCGGACCGGACCGAGATGTGGGAGAAGCGCGGATCGTTCATAGCGAGCCTCCGTGACAGTCCTCGCATTTCGTGCCGAGTGGCCGGTACCGGATCATGGAGCGCCCCGAAGGGGTCTTCTCGGGTTTGTGGCACGCGGCGCATGGTGCGCCGGCGTGGGCGCCGTCCAGGGGGAAGTGCGTCCCGCTGTGGTCGAAGTGCGGGATGCGGAAAGAGTCCTGTGAGTGGCATGCGTCGCACGCCCGACCGGCGAACTGTTTCCCGTGCGGGTTTTTCGACTGGTGGCAGTCCGCGCACGTCGACGCCTTCAGCCGGAAGTTCGCCACATCATCGGTGGCACCGGTGGGCTTGTGACACCCGTCGCAGGGGACGGTCACATGCGCACCCACCAGCTTGAAGGACGCTTCCCGGTTGTGGCGCCGGACATCGTACTGGGCGGGCAGCCACTTCGTCTGGACGTGACAGGCACCGCAGTCGCCCCCACCCTTGCGGTGTGCGAACACGCCGTGGTGCGCATCGTCGTGGCAGGCGAGGCAGCGGCCCGCCAACGGGCTGGGGAACGAACGCTTCGCGGTCCCGGCCTTGAACCGGACATGAATGCCCGCCAGGCGGCGCGCGGTGCGGGCGTCGTGGCACGACGCACACGTGATGGTGGCGTGGCGACCCTCCAGGGCGAATCCCGTGCGGTCGTGGTCGAACGACGCCTCTACCCGCCTGCGGTTCACGTCGTGCCAGCCTGCCGTGACGTGACACGACGAGCACGCGCCCGTCATGGCGCCGCCGTGCGGGTCCTTGTGGCAGTCGGTGCACCGGTTCGCCGCCAGGCCGACGTACCGCACATACGGATGCGCCCTGCCGCGCCGGCCAACGGCCGTGTGGCAGCGGTTGCACGCCACGTCCCGGTGCTTTCCGGTGAGCCGGAACCGCGCACGGTCGTGGTCGAACTCCTTCGCCCCCTTCCAACCGCCGGCGTCATGGCACGCCGTGCATGCCTGGCCGGCGAACTGGGTCCCATGGGGCGAGTCCGCCTTGTGACACGAAGCGCATGCGGTTGGAACACCCAGGTACGTCCGGGCCAGCGCGTCGTGCCGGGACCGGTCGGCACGCACTGCCGGGTCGGTGATGAGCGACGGCTTGTGGCAGGCCCGACACGCTTGCTGCGCATGGCGGCCCTCCAGCCTGTAACCCGTGCGGGCGTGGTCGAACGTGGCCGTGTCCAGCCGCACCAGGTCGAAGTTCGGCCCGAAGTGCTCCTTGTGACATTCGGCGCAGTTCTTTCCGGACACCGCCGCGGATGCATGGTAGCCCTTGTGTTCGCGCATGCGGTCCGCCAGCAGCTTGTGGCACGACAGACAGAGGGACGGCGCGATGCCGGCCTTGTGCAACTCGTGGCACTGCGTGCAGTTGCGGATGCCTTCCAGATCGGCGTGGGCCGACGACAGCTTGCCTGGCGAGATCAGCTGCGCGGCTGCCGGTCGGGGCAGCAGAAACACGATTACGAGGAGACTCCCGGGGAGGAGGGCGCGGCGGAGTTGGGACGGCATCGTGGCAGCCCACCCTCTCCATCGCGCCAACCTCCCGGAAATGCGGCTCAGATAGACGCCGGCGGCAGTAGCCCCGCGCGCCGGTGCGGGCCCCGCCGAACGGATCCGGAAGAAGCCCGTACCCGGCACGGCCACGGGCCGTCGCGAAGGCGTCGGAAGACGACGGTCGCCCATCAGAAGATCCAGGTGTAGCCGAACAGCACGGCCACCACCACGTGGACGGTGAGCACCAGGAACATGACCATTGCCAGCGGTAAATGGACCACGTGCCAGTACCGGAACATTCGCTGGAACGGCTGCAGCAGCGCAGCGCGCTGGCGTAGTTTGCGCTGCTCTCGCACCAGCCTCAGCACGGGTGTGTGCAGCTCGCGTGGGACCCTGCGGGCGCGCAGGTATCTGCGCACGCCGTGCAGGTGCCTGCGCTGCCGGACGTCATCTCGCACGGCCGTCGCCAGCGCGCCCACCAGGCTGCGGTTCCATTTCACGGCGGCCGACGGCGCCAGAACGCTCTCCAGCTCCGCGACCGGCAAACGCGTGCGTGCGGCGATGGCCGCGCTCAGCTCGGTCAGCCGTTCCCGCACCGATTCCAGACCGAGGAAACGGCCGTTGACGGTCTTGGGAATCCGCGCGTAGACGTAGCGGCCGAAGATCCCGCTCAACACCACGATCGTCATGCTCCAGAACGCAATGGACACCAGCCCGCCGAACTTGAACGTGGTGTGCAGCAGCACAAGGAACGGCCCGAGGGTGCACAGAAAGATGTGCACCTGGAGCCAGTGTCTCAGTGCGCCGGCGTGAGCCAGGAACGGCAACCGCTTGCGCGCCATGTAGCCGACGACGCCCACCAGGATGAGGAACGTGCCTACGATGCCATACCCGTGGCCCACCACACCCGTCGGCGAGAAGATCGGGGCCAGGTCGGAATACGCCCGCTGCTCCATCGGCAACAGGTAGTAATCCAGACCCGCCACCAACGCGGTTCCGGCCACCCCCAGCCAGACGACCACCAGCACAAATGCAAACACGAAACCTCCAGATTGGCTCCGTCCCGGGGCAAGAGTCGCGCCTTGCCCCGTTCATGCACCACGACCCGAGCTCCGCACGCTCGACGTGCAGACATCGGACTTAGTCGGCTCTCGGCCGAAAACGGGGGAATACCGGGACTTCCCGGCACACGGGACAACATTGCGGCCGGCAAGAGCCGACCATCGAGGTCCGCGGGAAGGGCGGCCGGCGGGGGTTACGCGTGACCGCAGGATCTTCGACATCATGCAGAAGTTTGCACGCATCCGTGCAACTTCCTGCAGGCCGGCCCCGCCGTTACGTGGCGGCGGCCGGTCCAGAAGAGGCCCCGGGCGGATTCGAACCGCCGAATAGACGCTTTGCAGGCGTCTGCCTTACCACTTGGCTACGGGGCCGAACGAACGGCTCCGGCGGACCGGAGCCGTGAAGCGGGAAACCGGACTCGAACCGGCGACCTTCTGCATGGCAAGCAGACGCTCTACCAACTGAGCTATTCCCGCGAAGTTGCGGAAAAAACGTAGGCGAGGAGGCGTCCGGAGTCAACCTTCAGGAGTGGGGGAATCCGGTACCGCCACACCTCAGCCATCTCCCAGGGCGGCACGATAGACCGTCTCGTACGATTCCGCCGCGCGATGCCAGGAGCGATCCAGTGCCATGCAGCGCGCCTGCATGCGCTTCCAGCCGGGGCCGTTCCAGGCCTTCCGGGCGCGGCGCACCGCCCCCACCAGCGCGTCGGTCGTGGGCCTGACGAAGTCGAAGCCTGTCTCGCCGTCGGCCACGGTGTCGGCGAGTCCGCCCGTCCGTCGAACGATGGGCACCGCGCCGTAACGCTGGGCAATCATCTGGCCGAGCCCGCACGGTTCGTATATGGACGGCATGAGGAAGAAATCGGCGCCGGCGTAGAGGCGGTGGGCCAGGGCCTCATCGAAGGCGAAGAACGTCCTCATGCGGTCGGCGTGTTCGGCGGCACGCTTCGCCAGTGGGTCCTGGTACTCGGGCCCTCCGTCGCCGAGGATGGCCAGACGCACATCCAGCGCGAGGAGCCGGTCCAGGGCATCCAGGACGAGGTCGATCCCCTTCTGGTGCGCCAGGCGGGTCACCATGACGACGAGGGGCGCCTCTCCGTCCAGGCCGAGCTCCGCCAGCAGCTCCGTGCGGCAGGCCGCCTTGCCCTCCATGCGGTCCGCATCGTAGTGCGCCGGGATGTGCCGATCGGTGACGGGATCCCAGCGATGGCTGTCGACGCCGTTCAGGATGCCCTTCAGGTCCCTCGCCCGGAAACGAAGCAGCCCATCCATGCCGGCGCCGGCCTCGGGCGCCCGGATCTCCCGGGCGTAGGTGGGCGAGACGGTGACCAGGCGGTCGCTGAGGGCGAGGGCGCCCTTCATGAAGGACACGTTGCCGTAGAACTCGACGCCGTTCTCCGTCCGGAAGATGTCGCTGGGCAAGCCCACGTCGGCGAGGATCGCAGGCGCGAAATTGCCCTGGTAGGGCAGGTTGTGGATGGCGAAGACGGTGGCGGGCCGGACGTCGTTCAGCAGCGCGTACACGGGCACGAAGCCGGTCTGCCAGTCGTTCAGGTGGACGACGTCGGCACCCCAGCGTCGGGCGCGCTCGAGCACCGCCCGGGAGAAGAACGCGAACCGGCGCCCCGGGGCGGCCAGGTCGTTCGCGGGCCAGCCGTAGGGGTCCTCCAGGTCGAAGAAGCTGTCCTGTTCCACGAACAGCGCGGGAGCACCCCTCGGGGGCTGGTGCTCCAGGAACCGCACACGCCGGCGTCCTCCCGGCCACGGCACACGGATGGACCCGGCCGGGCGCAAGGGCAGGCCGGCGCGCCGTATGGCCCGGTACAGCGGCAGGATGACATGCACGTCGTGCCCCCGGGCGGTCAGCGCATCGGGAAGGGCTCGTGCCACATCGCCCAGCCCGCCCGTCTTGAAGTACGGCATTGCTTCCGGCGTCGCGAACAGGATCTTCACGTTGGACTCGTCGTGTACAGGCGCGTTGCTCCTCCATCCGGTCCGCGAATATACTGGACGGGACGTCCGGGCGCGTGGCGGCCGCGGACGTCGGCACAGGCTTCCCTCACACGGCGAACACATGACGCGGACGACAGCGCTGCTGGCATGCTTGCTCGGGACCGCCGTGCTCCTCGTGTCCCGGCCCGCGGCGGCACAGCAGGAGCCAGGCGTCATCTCCGGCACCGTCACGGACACGACGACGGGGACGGGCATTCGCTACGCGAACGTCGAGGCGCGCGGGCCGGAAGGTACGGCGGCCGCGGAGACGGACGCCAACGGGCGGTATCGGCTGGCCGTGCCACCGGGCACGTACGCGGTCACGTTCTCCGCCGTCGGCTACACGCGGCGCCGGGTGGTCGATGTGCGCGTCGTGGCGGGCGGGACACGGCCGCTGACCGTAGCGCTGGAGCCCTTGACGTTCCAGCTGAACCCGCTGGTGGTGACGGCGTCGCGGCGCCAGGAGAAGGCATTGGCGGCGCCGGCCCACGTGGAAACGGTCCATGCGGACGAGATCCAGGCGCAACCGGCGGTAAGCCCGGTGGATTACCTGCGGGGTGAGGCGGGCCTGGACGTGGCCAGCGCGGGGTTGGTGACCAGCGACGTGGTGGCCCGGGGATTCAACAACATCTTCTCCGGCTCTCTGCTCACCCTCGTGGACAATCGCATCGCCGCGGTGCCGTCGCTCCGTCTCAACGCGTTCTACCTGATCCCGCAGTCGTCGCCGGACATCGACCGCATGGAGCTGGTGCTGGGTCCCGCATCCGCGCTCTACGGGCCCAACAGCGCGGACGGGGTGCTGCAGATCGTGACGAAGTCGCCGTTCGACTCGCCCGGCACGACGGTGAGCGTGGCGGCGGGCGGCCGGGCGGCGTCCTGTCCACAGCTGGATGCTTCAGGGGCGTGCACCCGCCTGCGCAGGACCGAGCTGCCAGCACCCGCCGACGGCCGGGGCATCCTCCAGGGTACGTTCCGCACGGCGGGCCTGCTGGGCCGGCACTGGGCATACAAGCTGTCCGGGCAGGTTCTGACGGGCGGGGACTGGCAACACTTCGACAGCTTCGAGGACTCCACCCGCTCCCTCATCCTGGCCGGCGTGGACCCGGCGCAGCGACAGGCGGTGGCGGACACGCTGAAGGTGGCACGGCGCTCGTTCGCGGTGCAGCGCTGGTCCGGCGACGCGCGCCTTGATTACCGGCCGGGCAAGGACGCGGAGCTGATCTTCTCCAGCGGCCTGAGCGACCTGGGCAACGGGGTGCAGCTGACCCCCCTGGGCGCCGCCCAGGCCCGCCGGTGGGGGTATCGCTATTACCAGGCCCGCGTCCGGCAGGGCCGCCTGTTCGCGCAGGTGTATCTGAACACGACGGATGCCGGCCACAGCTTCCTGCTGCGCACGGGCGAGCCCGTGGTGGACCATTCCCGCATGCTGGTGGGCCAGGTCCAGCACGGCCTCAACCTGGGGCCGCGCCAGAGCTTCACCTACGGGCTGGATGCCCTGTGGACCAACCCGCGCACCGGCGGCACCATCGACGGGCGCAACGAGAACCACGACGACATCCTGGAGGTGGGCGGGTACGTCCAGTCGGAGACCCACGTCACGCGCCTCGTGGACCTGGTGGCCGCCCTGCGCCTGGACCACCACAGCCGGCTGCCGGGTTCCGTGCTCTCCCCACGGCTGGCCCTGGTCCTGCGGCCGACGCCCACGCAGAGCTTCCGGTTGACGTACAACCGCGCGTTCTCCACCCCCACGCCCAGCGACCTGTTCCTGGACATCAAGGCCGCGGACCTGGGGGATGGGCGCTTCCAGATCCGCGCCCTCGGCGTGCCGTCGGACGGGCTCACGTTCCGGCAGGATTGTACGGAAGGGCTGGACGATTACTGTATGCGCTCCCCGTTCGCCCGATCCGCCGGGTTCCTGCCCGCCAACGCCGGATTCGTCAGCCAGAGCTATGCCGCGTGGGACAGCGTCGTGGCGCTGGTGCGCAACCCTCTTCTGGCGGCCACCGGGTTCGATCTCGCCGCCGTAGGCATCCCCGCCCCGGGCCCCGCAGACGTGGGCACCGTGTTCCGCACCTTCGACCAGGCGACGCTCACGTTCCGGGACGTGTCACCCGCCGACCTGAAACCCGTGGACCCGCTGCGGCCGACCATCACCAGCACGCTGGAGGCAGGCTACAAGGGCATCCTGCACCAGCGGCTGCTCCTGGCCGTGGACCTCTATTACACGCGCAAGACCGACTTCATCGGCCCCCTCATCGTGGAAACGCCCGCCGTCTTCTACGACCCGGTGAGCCTGGCAGCGTACCTGGGGCGCTACATCACGAACCCGACGACGGCCATCCTCGTGGCCAACGCCATCGCCGGCGTGTCGGGGTCGCAGCTCACCGGTGTGCCCCTGGGCGTCGTCAACTGGGACAACCCGCTGGTGAACGGGCCCAACATGTACCTGACGTTCCGGAACTTCGGGAAAGTGGATCTCTGGGGCAGCGACATCACGGTGGACGCCCTCGTGACGGACCGGGTCTCCGTACAGCTCGACTACTCCCATGTAAGCAACAACTTCTTCCCGAAGCGAAAGATCGGCGGGTTGAGC
>JARRJS010000043.1:0-38508 GCA_037388885.1 Gemmatimonadota bacterium | reverse complement strand
CCTTGCCCGGATCCGGGTCCGGCGGTTCCAACGAGGAAAACCGCGGCCGCTGCCGGGCGCGGGCACGGACAGGGGCACGCAAGCGGAGTCACGGGGAAATTCGGGCACGTGGCAGGCACCCGCACTCGCAGGCGCAACCGGATGGGCTCGCTTGATCGAAGATGGGCGATCCATTAGCTTTTGCGTTCTCAACTCGGTCCAGGATGGCGAAAATGAGGCAGGGGATCCACCCGGAATACAAGCTTGCGACGGTGCACTGCGCGTGCGGGAACACGTTCCAGACGCGCAGCACGGAGACGGATATCCACGTGGAGATCTGTTCGGTGTGCCACCCGTTCTTCACGGGGCAGCAGCGCATCGTGGACACGGCAGGCCGCGTGGAGCGGTTCCGGCGCAAGTGGGGCGACGGGAAGAAGACAGCCGCGAAGTCGGCAGGCAGGAAGAAGGCGCAGGCGGAGCCCGTGGAGGCGAAAGCGGCGGAGCCGGAACCAGCAGAAGGAGAGCCCGCCGAGGCGTCGCCGGAAGAATCGAAGGAGCCGGCCGAAGCCGGAGCGGACGAGGCGTCCGCAGAGTGAGGCGGAGAGCCGGGAGGTTTCCCGGCTCTTTTCTTGAGTGCATCCGATGGACATCGACACGCGCATCGAAGGGATCCTGGAGCGGCAGGCGGAGCTGACGCGTCAGCTGGCGTCGCCAGAGGTTCTGGGCGACCATGACCGGCTGCGGCGTGTGGCGCAGGAGCATTCGGACCTGGAGCCGGTGGCGGCGGTGGCGACGTCGCTGAAGCGGGTGCGCGAGCAGCTGGCGGGTGCCCGGGAGATGGCGGCGGGCGACGACGCGGAGCTGGCGGCGCTGGCGGAAGCGGAAATCGAAGACCTGAGCGAGCGCGAGTCGTCGTTGACCGAGCGGCTGAATGCGCTGCTGGTGCCGGAGGATCCGCTGGCGGACCGTGACGCGGTGATGGAGATCCGTGCGGGCACCGGTGGTGATGAGGCGGCTCTGTTTGCCGGGGACCTGTTCCGCATGTATGGCCGTTTCGCGGAGGGGCGCGGCTGGACGGTGGAGCTGGTGGATATGTCGGAGGGCGAAGTGGGCGGGTTCCGGGAGGTGGTGTTCGTGGTGCGGGGGCCGAACGCGTACGGCGATCTGCGGAACGAGTCGGGGGTGCACCGGGTGCAGCGGGTGCCGGCGACGGAGAGCCAGGGCCGGATCCACACGTCGGCGGCGACGGTGGCCGTGCTGCCGGAGGCGGAGGACGTGGACGTGGAGATCCGGGATGAGGATCTGCGAATCGACGTCTTCCGGTCGTCCGGGCCGGGTGGGCAGTCGGTGAACACGACGGATTCGGCGGTGCGCGTCACGCATCTGCCTACGGGGCTGGTGGTGACGTGCCAGGACGAGAAGTCGCAGCACAAGAACAAGGCGAAGGCGTTGAAGGTGCTGCGCAGTCGGCTGCTGGACGCGAAGCTGGCGAAGCAGGAGTCGGAGCGGGCCCGGGAGCGTAAGATGCAGGTGGGCACGGGGGACCGTTCGGCGAAGATCCGCACGTACAACTTCCCGCAGGGTCGGGTGACGGACCACCGGATCAACCTGACGCTGTATCGTCTTCAGGACGTGCTGGACGGGGATCTGGACGAGATCGTGGAGGCGCTGAAGTCGGCACGGGAAGCCGAACGCCTCGAATCCGTGGCCTGAGGCCGGCGGGCGGTGGCCGATCGACCCCTGGACCTGGTGGTGCTGGCCGCCGAGCGGCTGGGGCGGGAGCATATCGAGAATGCGCGCCTGGAGGCCGAGCTGTTGCTGGCGCACGTGCTCGGCCTTCGTCGCATCGATCTCTACCTGCAGTTCGAGCGGCCCCTCACGCCGGAGGAAGTGGGACGCTACCGGGAAGCGCTGCGCCGGCGTCTGCGGCGGGAGCCGCTCCAGTACATCACCGGGCATGCGGCGTTCCGGGAGCTGGACCGGGAGGTGGATCGGCGGGTCCTGATCCCGCGGCCGGAGACGGAGCTGCTGGTGGGTGTCGTGCTGGACTGGGCCCATCACGTGGTTGACGCTTCCGGTCCGGAAGGCGACTCTACCGAGGGAACGGTAGGCGGGGGTGGTGCTGCAGGCGGGGGCGAGGGCGGGGGTGGGTTGTCGGCGCTCGACCTCGGCACGGGCTCGGGCGCCATCGCGCTGAGCCTGCTGCACGAGGGGCCGTTCGGCCGGGTGCTGGCCACGGATGTGTCGGCCGACGCACTGGATGTGGCGCGGTCGAACGCGATCCGACTGGGCCTGGCCGAACGGCTGGACCTGCGCCAGGGCGACGTTTGGCAGGCGGTGGGCGACGAACGCTTCGATGTAGTCGTGTCCAATCCGCCGTACGTGGCGGACGCGGAGCGAGCGTCACTGATGCCGGAGGTACGGGACTGGGAACCGGCATCGGCGCTGTTCAGCGAAGGGGACCCGCTGGCAATGACGCGACGCATCGTGGACGGCACCCCGGCGCACCTGCGATCGCGCGGGCTCCTGGCGCTGGAGGTGGCGGCGGGGCGGATGGACGGGGTGCGATCGCTCATCGAGGCCGCGGGCGCGTTCGAGGCGGTACGGGTGGTGCGAGACCACGGAGGACACGAACGGGTGGTGACGGCGGGGAAGGCGGAATCGAAGGACTGAATCGAGAGCGCGATGAACGAATCGATGATGGAAAAGGCCCGGGAAGTGGGGCGGCTGCTGGGGCAGACGGAGGAATACAAGGCACTGCGGCGGGCGCAAGACCGGCTGAACGACGACCGCGAGTCGGTGGAGCGCCTGAACCGATTGGTGGAGCTGGAGCGTGAGATCACGCAGGACCTGAGGGCAGGCAAGACGCCGTCGAAGGAAGTCCAGCAGGAGTATGAAGAGAAGGCGTCGGACCTCCAGGAAAGCCCGATCTATCAGGGCGTGGTGGCGGCGCAGAGCAATTTCGACAAGCTGATGCAGAAGGTGAACGATGAGATCGGCAAGGGCATGCAGGCGGGTGTCCAGTCGAGCATCATCCTTCCCTGACCTGAACGCCCGATCAGGATCGACCCATGGCCCTCGAATCGCTACGCGGGGGAGTGTACCGCATCCTCAGCCCGCTCACGGGCTGGCTGTCCCGCCGACGCGTACACCCCAACGCGCTGACCACGATCGGTTTCCTGGCGACCATGACGGGCGCCTACATGTTCCATCACCACCTGGTGCGCACGGCGGGCACCCTGGTGCTGCTGGGCGGGTTCTTCGACATCCTGGATGGCCGCGTGGCGCGGTTGACCGGTCTGGGCAGCAAGTTCGGTGCATTCTACGATTCCACGTTGGACCGGATCAGCGAGATCGCCGTGTTCCTGGGGCTGCTGTCGCTCTACAACGATTACCGGTTGCAGCTGGGCGACGTGGGCATGATCTACTTCATTATGCTGGCCATGGCGGGCTCGCTGATGGTCAGCTACACGCGGGCCCGGGCGGAGGCCATGGGCCTGGACTGCCGCGTGGGCCTGATGCCGCGCGCGGAGCGCATCGTGCTCATCGGCGGCGCGGCTTTGTTCTTCGGTGAAGCGTGGGAAGGACTGGTGTTGAAGGGAGTCATCGTGGTGCTGGCCGTGCTCACGAACGTCACTGCAATCCAGCGAATCATCTGGGTTTACAGGCATGCGCGCGGCGTCCCGCTGGACGCTCCGCCCTCTGAAAAGGAACCTCGTGTCACCATCTAAATCGATCGAATCGCCCGATGGTCGTGTGGGGGTGCTGCTGGTGGGTCTGGGCGCCGTTGCGACCACGTTCATCGCGGGGGTGGAGTCGATCCGGCGCGGGTTGACCAAGCCCGTCGGATCGGTGAGTCAGATGCAGACGATCCGGCTGGGCAAGCGCACGGAGGAGCGGGAGCCCAGGATCCGGGACTTCGTGCCGCTGGCCGATCTGGACCAGCTGGTGTTCGGGGCCTGGGACCCCATCCCGGATGACGCCTACGAGAGTGCCGCGAAGGCGTCGGTGCTGTCGCCGGCCGACCTGGAGCCGGTCGCCGATTTCCTGAAGTCGGTACGCCCCATGCCGGCGGTGTTCGACCAGCGCTACGTGCGCCGGCTGACGGGCGAGAACGTCAAGCAGGGCGCCACCAAGCGAGCGTTGGCGGAGCAGCTGCGGGAAGACATCCGGCGCTTCGGCGCGGACAACGGCTGTGACCGGCTGGTGATGATCTGGTGCGCGTCCACCGAGGTGTACATGCAACCGGGCCCGGCGCACGACAGCGTGGCGGCGTTCGAGAAGGCTATGGAGGCGAACGACGACGCCATCGCCCCATCCATGCTCTACGCGTACGCCGCCATCATGGAAGGCGTCCCGTACGCCAACGGCGCGCCCAACCTGAACGTCGACATCCCGGCCCTGCGCGCGCTTGCGCAGGAACGCGGCGTGCCCATCGCCGGC
Organism: Gemmatimonadota bacterium; assembly: GCA_037388885.1. Lineage (GTDB taxonomy): Bacteria > Gemmatimonadota > Gemmatimonadetes > Longimicrobiales > RSA9 > JARRJS01. The sequence goes on along the minus strand of JARRJS010000043.1, from coordinate 34,086 downwards.
AAGGATTTCAAGACCGGCCAGACGCTGATGAAGACGATCATCGCGCCCGGCCTGAAGGCCCGCATGCTGGGTCTGCGCGGCTGGTTCAGCACGAACATCCTGGGCAACCGGGACGGCGAGGTGCTGGACGACCCGGAATCCTTCAAGACCAAGGAGGAATCCAAGCTCAGCGTGCTGCAGCACATTCTCCAGCCGGACAACTACCCGGAGCTCTACGGCGACATGTACCACAAGGTGCGGATCAACTACTATCCGCCCCGGGGGGACAACAAGGAGGGGTGGGACAACCTCGACATCTTCGGATGGATGGGGTATCCCATGCAGATCAAGATCGACTTCCTGTGCCGGGACTCGATCCTGGCCGCGCCCATCGTGCTGGACCTGACGCTGTTCCTGGACCTGGCGGCCCGGGCCGGGATGAGCGGGATCCAGGAGTGGCTGTCGTTCTACTTCAAGAGCCCCATGACGGCACCGGAGCTTTACCCGGAGCACGACCTCTTCATCCAGCACATGAAGCTGAAGAACACGCTGCGGCACCTGATGGGCGAGCCGGAGATCACGCACCTGGGCCTGGACTACTACGAGTAGCGACGCCGTGGAACGGAGCGCACAACGCGGCCGTTTCCTGGCCCTGGAGGGCGTCGAGGGCGCCGGCAAGAGCACACAAGTGCGCCTGCTCGGGGACTGGCTGACGCGACACGGCCTGCCGCACGTGGTGACGCGGGAGCCGGGCGGCACGGCCCTGGGCGAGCAGGTGCGGCGCGCTCTGCTGGAGAGCGACCGGGTGATACCGCGGGCGGAGCTGCTGCTGATGCTGGCGGCGCGCGCGACACTGGTGGACGAGGTGGTGAAGCCCGCATTGGAACGTGGCGTGGTGGTGGTCACCGACCGGTTCTCGCTGTCGACGCTGGCGTATCAGGTGCGGGGGCGCGGGCTGCCGGAGGCGGAGGTGCGGCGCCTGAACACCTTCGCGACCGGCGGCCTGGAACCGGACCTCACGCTGGTGCTGGACGTGCCGTTGGGTGTGGGCGTGCAGCGACTGGACCGGCGTGGCCGGGCGCCGGACCGGTTCGAGCAGGCGGACGCGGACTTCCACGCGCGCGTGGCGGAGGCGTACGCCGAGTTCGCGCAGCACGAAAAGACGATCAAGCGGGTGGACGGTACGGGCTCGGTGGACGAGGTGCACGCGGCGATCCTGGCACTGCTGGGCAGACGGTTCCCGGAAACATTCGGGGGCGCGGCGGTTTAACAGCGATCAGTTCGCGGGACGATTCCCGGGTCGCTGGCACGTACGATTTCGGAGGCTGGCTGGATGAAGATGAAACGATCGATTCTGGCACCTGTGCTGGTGGCTGTCGTGGGCCTTGTGAGCGGCGGCTGGCTGTTGCAGAAGGGCGTAAGCCCGGACCAGAACGTCTACTTCCAGGCGCGGCTTTTCGACGAGGTCCTGCACAACGTGGCGGACCGGTTCGTGGAGAAGGTGAAACCGGGCGACCTGTACCGGATGGCCATCGACGGGATGCTGCAGCAGCTGGGCGATCCGCACACCATCTTCATGACGCCGAAGGAATACGACGACCTGAAGGTCCAGACCCAGGGCGAGTACGGAGGGCTGGGGATCGAGATCGCGATCCGTGACGGCTGGATCACCGTGCTGTCGCCTCTGCCGGGTACGCCGGCGGAGCGTCAGGGCTTGCAGGCGGGCGACCGGATCGTGGACGTGGACGGCCAGTCGACGAAGGGCTGGAGCGACGACAAGGCGGTGGCCGAGCTGCGGGGTCCGAAGGGCTCCACGGTGCACGTCAAGGTCGCCCGGGTGGGCTCGGACCAGCTGATCCCGTTCGACATCGTGCGTGCGGAGATCCACGTGGCGGCGGTGACGAACGCCTACATGCTGGGTCGCCACGTGGGCTACGTGGAGCTGACGCAGTTCAGCGAGACAGCGGCGTCCGATCTCAGGGCGGCGATCGACACGTTGAAGAGCCAGGGCATGACGGGGCTCGTGCTGGATCTGCGACGCAACCCCGGCGGTCTACTGGACCAGGGTATCGGGGTGGCGGACCTGTTCCTGCCCCGCGGCGATCTGGTCTCGGAGACGCGCAGCCGGCTGCCGGACCAGACGCAGGCGTTCAAGGCGACGAGCCCGGACCTGTTCCCCGGGCTGCCCATCGTGGTGCTGGTGGGCCGGCGTAGCGCGTCGGCGACGGAGATCGTGTCGGGTGCCCTGCAGGACCATGACCGGGCGCTGCTGGTGGGCGAGACCACGTTCGGCAAGGGGTCGGTGCAGACGCTCTACCGGCTACCGGGCAACTACGTGCTGAAGATGACGACAGCGCGCTGGTACACGCCGTCCGGTCGGAGCATCCAGAAGCCTTACGGGATCGGCCGGGACACGACGGGCGGGTTCGGCGCGGACACGGCGGTGGCCGACACGTTGGGAGGAGACACGACGCATCAAGGATTGCGCATCTTCCATACGGACGCAGGGCGGGACGTGCTGGGTGGTGGCGGCATCACGCCGGATATCATCGTGCAGGACACGCTGACCTCGGACGAGCAAGACTTTGTGCGGGCGGTGCAGGAGCAGTGGGCGCTGTTCAACAACACGTTGTACGCGTTCGCCATTCAGTACGCCCACAACCACCCGCAGCTGAAGCCGGGCTTCCCGGTGACGCCGCAGATCTTCGGCATGTTCTACGACACGCTGACCCAGGCGGGCGTGAAGGTGTCGCGGCCGAAGTTCGACGAGGCGAAGGCGTTCATCGGCCGGCGGCTGGCGCAGGAGATCAGCACCGCGCGCTTCAACCGCGAGGAGGGCTGGAAGCGGCTGCTGGGGGACGACCCGGACCTGCGGTTCGCGGAGGACGTGCTGCAGCAGGCGTCGAAGCCGGCCGACCTGTTTCCGACGGCGACGCGGCTGGCGAAGGAGCGCGGACTGGAGCTCGGGGCGGTGGTGGCCATGCAGGCGGCCGACTCGTCGTCGTCGCAGCCCTGAGCCGGGCCGGGCCGGTTGAGCATCGGCGTCATCGTCGCGCTCCTGGGCGCGGGGCTGCTCGCCGGATTCACGGCCGGCCTGGTCGGCGTCGGAGGAGGGGTGGTCATCGTACCCCTCCTCTATTTTTTCTACGCACACCCCACATGGAGCGGTGCGCAGGTGCCGCCGTCGCTGCAGGCGGTGGTGTCGCACGCCACCAGTTTGCTGGTGATCGTGCCCACGACGCTGGTGGGCGCGTTGGCGTACCAGCGGGCGCGCCTGGTGGCATGGAGGGCGGTGGTGCCGCTGGCCATCGGCGCGGTGGTGGCGGCGGTGGCGGGCGCCGAGCTGGCACCGCACCTGCCGGCGGAGCTGCTCAAGGTGCTTTTCGGCTTCGTGCTGCTGTATTCCGCGTTGCGGCTGCTGCGGCAGCGTGGGCAGACCGGTTCGCCCCGGGGGCGGGCGGCCGTGCCGTTCCTGCTGCTGTCCGGATTGGCGATCGGCCTCGTGTCCTCGCTGCTGGGCGTGGGCGGCGGCATCGTGGCGATTCCCGTGCTGATCTACCTGGTGGGCCTGGAGATCCGGAAGGTGGCGGCGACCTCCATCGCGATCATCGTATTCACGGCGCTGGCCGGCGTGGTGACCTACATGGCGTCGGGCGTACCGCCCCAGGTCGTCATGCCGCCGGGCAGTGTGGGCTACGTGCACGTGGCGGCCGCCGTGCCGATCCTGCTCGCCTCGACGATCATGGCACCGCTGGGCGCGAGGGTGAACCAGCGGTTGGACACGCGGGCGCTACGCGTGCTGTTCGCCGTGCTGTTCCTCCTGTTGGCGTTGCGCCTGATCGTCGGCAACCTGCCGCGGCTGTTCTGACATGGCGATCCCTGTATATTGTCGCGAATGAACGACGAAGCGGCGCGGGCGCAGCGGAAGTCCACGCCTCCGACCCGGGCCAGGCCGATGCCTCCGCCCGGGTTCGTTTTGCTCATCGCGGTCCTGGCGGTGAGCTGGGCCGGCCCCCTGATCCGGTTTACGCAGGCGCCGGCGCTGGCTGTGGCCATGTGGCGCCTGGTGTTCTCGATGGCCTTCATTGCCATTGTGCTGGCAGTGCGGGGTGGCGTTCGCCAGGCCTTCCGACTGACGTTGGCGCAATGGTCGCTCGCGGTGGTGTCGGGCGTGCTGCTGGCGGCCCACTTCTGGAGCTGGATCGCGTCCATCGCGCTGACGTCGGTGGCCAGCTCGGTGGTGCTGGTGAATACGCAGCCGATCATCGTGGCGCTGCTGTCCGTGGTGTTCCTGGGCGAACATCCTACACGGCTGGAGTCTGCGGGCATCGTGGTGGCCGTGGTGGGGGCGGCGGTGATCGGTTGGGGAGACTTCGGCCGCGGCACAGCGCCGTTCCTGGGCGACGCGCTGGCCGTGGCCGGCGCCGTGTTCGTCTCGGGCTACTACGTCATTGGTCGGCGGCTGCGACAACGGCTGGACCTGTGGGTCTACATCGGCGTGGTTTACGGCATGGCGGCGCTGACCCTGTTGGTGGCGGTGGTGCTACACCCGTCCGTGCATATGACGGGCTACGCCGCCCGGGACTGGTTGGTCTTCCTGGCGCTGGCCGCCGGGCCGATGATGCTGGGTCACACGGGTGTGAACTACGCGTTGCGCTACATTCCGGCCTACGTCGCCAACCTGGCGCTGCTGGGCGAGCCCGTGGGCGCCACGCTGCTGGCGTGGTGGCTGCCGGGCATCCGGGAGACGCCGTCGTTGCAGACGGTGGCCGGCGGCTTGCTCATCCTGCTGGGCATCGCGCTGGGCGTCATCCGCAGCCGGTGGAAGAGCGCGGGGCGCCCGGCGGTACCGGCGGGCAACGGTGGCTGGACGTGAGCTGGCCCGGGGCGGCATGTGATGGACTCGTGGAGACATGGAGCGCGGTCGGCCGCGCTTGCACTTTGGAGGAGAGGCACAGCGTGGAGACGTTCGACGTACGCGGGGAGGTGACGCGCTGGGAGTGGCTGGAATCGTCACATCGGGTGCGCGTCACGAAGGGTGCGGACCATGGTTGAGGGCACTCGTGTGCTGGTTCGCCTGGCGGCCGCCCTGGGGCGGTCCGTGGTCCGGCCGGATCCGGTGCGTCTGCTGAATGCCATGGACGATGTGCTGCGGGGTGGGGACCCGGACGCCGCAGAGGAAGTGCTGCTCCAGAGCTACCTGTTCCTCGGCTATCCCGCCGCGCTGAACGCGTTCATGCTCTGGCGCAAGCGTTCCGGGCGGCCCGCGCCGGCCGCGGCGCCGGCCGACTGGGCGGGCTGGGAGCAGCGGGGCGTGGAGGTCTGCTCGAAGGTGTACGACGGGCAGTACGAACAACTGCGCGATGCGGTGGGCCGGCTGCACGGCGACCTGGACCGCTGGGCCGTCACCGAGGGGTACGGCAAGGTGCTGGGTCGGGGCACCCTGGACCTGGTGCGGCGGGAGCTGTGCATCGTGGCCATGCTGGCGCCGTTGACGGTGCCGCGCCAGCTGTACGCGCACCTGCGTGGCGCCCTCAATGTGGGCACGGAGCCGGCGGACGTGGAGCAGGTCCTGGCGTGGATCCGCGAGCTGCTGCCCCGCGAGCGGCGCAGGGACACGTGGAAGGTCTGGCACAAGGTGCAGACACGGCACGTAACGGCGGAGGGAGAGGTCCGGGGCGATGTTCGTCGATGAAGCGACCATCCACGTCTACGCCGGCACGGGCGGCTCCGGAGCGGAGGCGTTCCGGCGCGAGAAGTTCGTGCCGCGGGGCGGCCCGTCCGGCGGCGACGGCGGCCGCGGCGGCGATGTGATCCTGCGGGCCGACGCCCAGCTGGAAACGCTTCTCGATTACCGGTACCAGGAGCACTACCGGGCGGAGCGGGGCGAGCACGGCCAGGGCAAGAACATGACGGGTCGCGACGGACAGGACCTCTGGCAGCGCGTGCCGCCCGGCACGGTGGTCAGCGACGCGGAAACGGGGAAGCCCATCGGTGAGCTGCTGGAGGACGGTGACACGCTGGTCGTCGCGCACGGCGGTCGCGGCGGCCGCGGCAACGCGGCGTTCGCGACGCCGACGAACCGGGCGCCCCGGGAATGGGAACCGGGCGAGGCGGGGGAGGAGCGCCACCTGCGGCTGGAGCTGAAGCTGTTCGCCGACGTGGGGTTGGTGGGCCAGCCGAACGCGGGCAAGTCCACGCTGCTCTCGGTGGTGTCAGCCGCGCGACCGAAGATTGCGGCGTACCCGTTCACGACTCTGGCACCGAACCTGGGTGTCGCGCAGCTGCCGGACCGGCGCAGCTTCGTGATCGCGGACATCCCGGGCATCATTGAAGGCGCCCACGAGGGTCGTGGGCTCGGCCTTCAGTTTCTGCGGCATATCGAGAGGACGCGAACGCTGGCGTTCCTGCTGCCCGTGGACGCAGACGTGGAAGCGGAGTACCGGGCGTTGCGCGAGGAGCTGGCGGCATACTCCGAGTCGCTGACGCAGCGGCCGCACTGCGTCGTGTTCTCCAAGGCTGACCTGCTGGCGGGAGAGGAGGCGCCGTCGTTCGAGGCCCCGGATGCCTGGGGCACCTTCATCGTGTCGGCCGTGACGGGTGAGGGCGTTCCCGAGCTGCTGGAGGCCTTGTGGCGCCGCGTGCAGGACCTGAAGCGAGCGGATGCCCCTGAAGCAGACGCGCCGACTATGGAGGAGTGGAGGCCGTGACCCTGCGGTCCGCGGCGGCAAACGCCAGGCCGCGTACGAGCCGGGAGTGGCTCGATACGCTTTTTCGCCTGGTGTTGCTTCCCGGCATCGGGCCTGTTCGCCTGCGGCAGCTGGTGGGGCGCCATGGCTCGCCGGAAGCCGCGTTGCGGTGCGACGAACCGGATGTATGCGCGGCGCGGGCGGCCCTGGCGGAGAAGCCGGGACTGGCCGGCCGCATCGGTCGGGCCATCACCATCGTTGAGCGTCTGGGCATCCTCGTGTTGACGCTGAACGACGCCGCGTACCCGGAACGCCTGCGCCACCTGCGCGACCCGCCGTACTGCCTGTTCGCCCGCGGGAACCTGGACCTGCTGGCGCGCCCGGTCGTGGGCGTGGTGGGGACGCGCAAGCACACGGAGTACGGCGGCGAGATGGCGCGCATGCTGGCCGGCGGACTCTCGCGGGCGGGTGTCGTCGTGGTGAGCGGCCTCGCCCGGGGCATCGACGGGCTCGCGCACGCGGCAGCGCTGGCCGGGGGTACGGTGGCCGTGCTGGGTTGTGGCGTGGACGTCGTGTATCCGCGGGAGCACGCCCGCCTGCAGGCGCGAATCGCGAGGCAGGGCCTGTTGCTGAGCGAGTTTCTGCCGGGCGAGCCGCCGGACACGTACCGGTTCCCGCAGCGCAATCGGCTCATCGCGGCCCTCGCTTACGCCGTCGTGGTCGTGGAAGCCGGCGCGAAGAGTGGCGCGTTGAGCACCGCGCGACATGCGGCGGACCTGGGCCGCGACATCATGGCGGTGCCGGGGCGTGCCGATCGTGCGACGAGCGTCGGAACGAACGCGTTGATCCGCGACGGGGCCCGGCTGGTGACCGGTCCAGGCGATGTGCTGGAAGAGCTGGGACTGCCCGCCAAACCGGAGCGCGCTGGAGGGCGCAGTCCGTCCGACTCCGGGCGGGGCCTGCCGGCCGATCCCCTCTGGCGAGCGCTGCGGGATGAGCCGCGCCTGCTGGACGACATCGCCGCCTCGGCAGGGCTCGACCCGGGCCGTGCCCTGGCAGGCCTGCTGGCCCTGGAGCTTGAAGGCCACGCGCGCCAGCTGCCGGGCCGGCGCTTCGCCCGTGTGCGCTGACGGGCCAGGCGCAGAACCCCTCGCCGCGACGTGGGTATCAGCGTTCGTGCGATCCCGACACCTCTACGTCCACGTTCCGTTCTGCAAAAGGCGTTGCAGCTACTGCGACTTCGCCGTGCACGCCACGTCGTCGCCGCCCGTGGACGCGTGGCTGGACGCGACAGCTGCCGAGCTGCAGGCCCGTGCGGGCCAGCGGCGGGAGCCCGGGCGTCTGGATACGCTCTACGTCGGCGGCGGCACGCCGTCGGTGCTCGGGTTGGGCGTCATGGCGCGGCTGCGCGACATCGTGGAGACCTGCTACGTGCTGAGTCCCGGCGCGGAATGGACGGTGGAGGCGAACCCGGAGAGCTTCAGCGACGAGCTGGCCCGGGACTGGGTGGTGGCGGGGGTCAACCGAGTCAGCCTGGGGGCGCAGACGTTCCACGCGCCGGCCCTGAAGTGGATGGGCCGCCTGCACGGGCCGGAGGGCCCGGCGCGCGCGGTGGCCGCGGCGCGCGCCGCCGGCCTGAACAACGTGAGCCTGGATCTTATCTTCGGGCTGCCGGCCGCCCTGGGCCGGGACTGGGGTGCGGACCTGGAGCGCGCTCTGGCGCTGGAGCCCTCGCACATCTCGTTGTACGGGCTGACGGCGGAGCGGGCCGCACCTCTTGGGCGCTGGGTACGGGAGGGTCGTACGCGGCTGGCGGATGAGAAAGTATACGGCGAGGAGTACCTGGCGGCGGCGGAGCGCCTGACGGCCGCGGGTTACGAGCACTACGAGGTGTCCAATTTCGCGCGAACGGGCTGCGCATCGAGGCACAACCGGGCCTACTGGGTAGGCGCGGCCTACCTGGGCCTGGGCGTGGGGGCGCACTCGTACGTGCCGCCGCGGCGCTGGTGGAACCTGCGGGACTGGGCGGCGTACGCCAACGCGCTGAGGGACGGTCGCATGCCGGTTGCGGGCGAGGAGTCGCTGGACGCCGACACGGCATCCCTCGAGCGGACTTGGCTGGGCCTCCGGATCGCGGAAGGCCTCGACGCCACGACATTGAATGAGCGCCAGCGAGGCCTCGCCGCGCAGTGGGAGCGGCAGGGCTGGGTGGGCAGTCTGGACGGTCGGCTGCGGTTGACCGCCGAGGGCTGGCTGTTGCTGGACCGGTTGGCTGTCGAGCTGGATGCGGCCGGCCGGCCGGGGACCGCTGCTTGACGCCCGCCTCGGCACGAAGGCACATTCTGGGTCGGTGGATGGGGAGGAACGAGCAGGAACGCACGCGAAGCGCGATGTCCGTGGAAGCACTGAGCGAGCGCGAGCAGCAGGTTCTGCAGGCCGTGATCCGGACCTTCGTGGAGACCGCGGAGCCGGCGGGGAGTCGTACGCTCGCGCGTCGCTTCGATCTGGGCGTGTCGCCGGCGACGATCCGGAACACGATGGCGGACCTGGAAGAGAAGGGCTTCCTGTCGCACCCGCACACGTCCGCCGGGCGCATGCCCACGGACATGGCCTATCGGTACTACGTGGATGCGCTCATGAAGCCGGTGCAGCTGAGCGTGGCCGAATGGCGGCGGTTGCGGCACCAGCTGGAGGAGGATGGCGGCAGCGCGCTGGAACGACTGGTGTGGCGGGCGGCCCAGGCGATGGGCCTGCTCACGGGCGAGCTGGGCCTCGCGATCTCGCCCCGCATGAACGAAGTCGTGCTGGAGAAGCTCGAGCTGGCGGGCCTGTCCAGCGAGAAGGTGCTGCTGATTCTGACGTTGCGGAACGGGCTGGTGCGGACGGTCTACGTTGACCTGACGCTGTCGGTGCCGCAGGAGACGTTGGCCTCGCTGGCCATGATCCTGAACGAGCGGCTCGCCGGCCAGGCGCTGTCGGAGATCCGGGCGACACTGCCGGAACGCCTGCGCGATGTGGTGTCCGGCGACGACCCGTGCGCGAACGAGCTGCTGAACATCTTCCTGCAGTCGGCGGACGAATTCTTCGACGTGGACGCGGCCGGCGATGGAGAGCTCCTGCTGGGCCACGCCAGCGTGCTGGCCAACCAGCCGGAATTCGCGTCGCCTCCGCGGCTGCGCAGCCTGATCGAGCTGACGGAGAAGCGGGACCTGCTCATGGGCGTGCTGCAGGCGCGGGAACACGATCGGACGTTGAAGATCACCATCGGCAGCGAGCACGAGCGTCCCGAGTTGAATGCGTTCACGCTGGTGACGTCGGAGTACCGGCTGGGCGGGTTGAAAGGCGTGATCGGCGTGATCGGCCCCACGCGCATGCCGTACGACAAGGTGGCGGCCATCGTGGAGAACACGAGCCTGCTGGTGACGGAGTTGATGGGCACCGACGCCACGGGGCCGGAAAACGAATCGGATACGGAACGGGAATAGAGGAGCACGCGAAGGCTGATGCGCGATTACTACGAGATCCTGGAAGTCTCCCGGGATGCCGATGCGGACGCCATCAAGAAGGCGTATCGGAAGCTGGCACTGAAATACCATCCGGACCGCAACAACGGCTCGAAGGATTCGGAGGCGAAGTTCAAGGAAGCCACCGAGGCCTATGAAGTGTTGCGGGACCCCCAGAAGCGTGCGACGTACGACAGGTACGGCCATGCAGGCATGAAGGGTGGCACCGGCGGCTTTGCCGGCTTCGACTTCTCCGACGCGCTCGAGATCTTCATGCGCGACTTCGGCGGCTTCGGCCTGGACGACCTGTTCGGCGGCCGGTCGCGGCGCCAGGCGCGCGGACCACAGCGTGGGGCCGACATCCGGGTGCGTATGCCGCTGACGCTGGGGCAGGTGGCCAGCGGGGTCAAGCAGACCATCCGGGTGGCCGTGGACGACCCCTGCGAGGCGTGCGGTGGAACGGGTGGGGCTGGTGGCGCCAGGCCCGAGCGCTGCAGCGAGTGCGGCGGCACCGGCGAGGTGCGGCGCGTCCAGCGGTCCATTCTGGGCCAGTTCGTGAGCGTGGCGCCGTGCCCCGCGTGCGGAGGGGCGGGCCAGAGCATCAGGGAGGCCTGCCCGGCGTGTCATGGGCACGGAACGCAGCCTGGCGAGGCCACGATCGAGGTGGACGTTCCGGCCGGCGTGACCGCCGGGGACTACCTGGCCATGCGCGGTCGAGGCAGTGTCGGTCCGCAGGGCGGCCCGCGCGGCGATGTCATGGTCGTACTGGACGTGAAGGGGGACGAGCGCTTCATTCGCGACGGCGCCGATATCATCTACCGGCTGCCGATCACGTTCAGCCAGGCGGCGCTGGGTGCCGAGTTGGAAGTCCCCGTGGTGGACGGCTCGACAGCCCGGGTCAAGGTGCCTGCGGGGGTGCAGACGGGGCAGGTCCTGCGCATGCGGGGCAAGGGGCTGCCACGCCTGCGCGGTGGCGGCCATGGTGATCAGCTGGTCCAGATGGTGGTATGGACGCCCACCGATCTCACTGCGGAGCAGGAGAAGCTGTACCGGCAGCTCCGGGAGATGGAGTCACCGGCCCCGGACCGCGTGGAACAGCAGGAGGAGGAACGCGGCTTCTGGAGCAAGGTAAAGGAGGCGTTCAGCGCGTGAGACGGAGTCGAAGCGGGCCTCTCGCGGTGCTCGGATCCGGAGTCGGATCATTGTGCCGGAACGCTGGCTCGTCCTGACGGTGCGAGTCCCCTCGGATGAGTTCCTCGACGATCTCACCGAGGGGCTCATTGCATTGGGGGGCAGTGCGGTGCAGGAAGACGACGATCTGCTCACCACGTACCTGCCCCCGCCGGCGGACGTGGAGCCGTTCGTCCGGCGTGCGGCGGAGCGGTTGGACGCGCTGGTGCCCGGCGGTGGTGTGGACGTCCTGTGGCGCTGGGAGGCGGACGAGGACTGGTCCCGGAAATGGCGGGATGGGTTGCAGGCCCGGCGCGTGGGCGAGCACGTCATCGTCACGCCGCCGTGGGACGAGCCCGATCCCGGACCCGAAGACGTGGTGGTGGTGATCGAGCCGTCCATGGGGTTCGGGACCGGGGAACACGAAACGACGCGGGGTGTGCTGCGTCTGTTGCAGGAGGCGGTACGGCCGGGGGATCGAGTGCTGGACGTGGGTGCGGGCAGTGGCATCCTGTCCATCGCCGCGGTGCTTCTGGGATCGGGACCGGAGTGGGCCGGGGAGGCCAACGAAGCCGCCGCGGAGAGCGGACGCGAGAACCTGCGCAGGAACGGGGTGACGGAGTCCGTGACGCTGGACTGTGCCCGGGTCGATGCGGACTACCTGCGCGCCCGGCGGGCGGAGCCGTTCGACCTCATCCTGGCCAACGTGGCGAGCAGCGTGTTGTGCCCGCTGCTGCCGGCCTTCGGGACCGTCCTGGCACCGTCCGGCTCGCTGATCCTGGGCGGCATCATGCAGGCGGAGGCCGACGACGTCGTCGACGAGGCGCGCGGCGCAGGCCTGGCCCTGGTGGACGACGATCGCGAAGGCGAATGGTGGGCCGGTCTGTTCCGTTCCTCAGCCGGCTGACCCGGTTCCAGGAGGCGTTGGCGGCGTTGGCGGCCAGCAGGGCACGCGGGGCCGCGGGGCCGGCGGGCGCGGAGTGCTGGAGCGCGATCACGGCGGCACGCATGCGTGAGACCAGGTCGGCGGGCTGCGCCGGGTCGGGCCGCAGAACCACGAACGTGTCCGCCGTGTACCCCACGGCGCACAGCACTTCGCGGTACCGGGACACCGCGTCCCGCGGCCACAGGGCGGTGTCCCACGGCAGCGCCGGCGGGTCGATGACGGCGAACACGTCGCTCCGGTCCCGCAGACCGTTGTCCAGCGCGACAAGCGTCAGGTGCGCGGCACCCATTCGATGCATCGCCGCATGCAACGCGGTCATCGGAATGCCGATTTCAGTTTGGCGCTTCAGAACGGCGATCGCCCGGCCCAGGTTGGCATCGTCCATGACGCGCCTCCGGTCTGATACGGTTGTGTTCGCTTTGGACCTGGAATGTGATCGCCGGTACGGGGCGCGTGAATGGCAGGCGGGGACAGAGACACACGCGTCGTGCGCCGCAGTCACGGCAGTGTGCAGACAGACGTCGCCTTCGGAGGAGACCATGGCGGAAGCATTGAAGGATCGATTGCGCGCGGACCTGAACGCCGCGCGCCGGGATCGGGACAAGCTGCGCACGACGGTGCTGACGACGACGCTCTCCGAGGTGCGCAACTACGAGATCGACAAGGGGCGTGACGCCGCGGACGAGGATGTGATCCAGGTGCTGACGCGCGCCATCAAGCAGCGGAAGGAGTCGGCGGATCAAGCGCGCGCCGTCGGACGCCCGGACGTGGCCGACCGGGAGGCGCACGAGGCGGAGCTGCTCCAGGCGTACATGCCGGAGCAAATGGACGAGGACGAGGTACGCGCGCTCATCGAGGAGGCGATCGGCGCTGGTGCGAACAACATCGGCGCCGTCATGGGCCGCATCATGCCGAAGCTGAAGGGCCGCTTTGATGGCAAGGAGGCGAACCGGCTGGCGCGGGAAGCCCTCGGCGGCGGTGATGCAGGCGGTCATGCAGGCGCGGGCGGGGGCGGGGGCGGGTGACGGGGCACAGCCGGCGGGGCCTTGCTCGGGCGACGCTCCCCGGTCCCCCCGTCCCCCCGTCTCCCCGGGGTAGGGCAGGCGCGTGGTGGGGGTCACCCCCTCGGGGTGGTGGCGTGGGGAGGGGGACACCCCGTCGGGGAGGTGGAAGGGTGAAGGGTGGGTGAGGAGGCGGGGTGAATTCTCACGGCCTGGATGTCCTGGAATTTTCCGGCGTGCTGGACCTGGTGGCCGGGTACGCGGCGAGCCCCATGGGTGCCGCGGCGGTTCGGGCGCTGGCGCCGTCGGACGCGCGGGCATGGATCGACGGCGAGCTGGATCGGGTGGAGCAGATGATGGGCCTCCTGGTGCGGGTGGAGGACTGGTCGATTCCGCCGATCCCCGACCTGCGCCAGGCGCTACGCCGCCTCGGGCCGGCGGGCGGGGCGTGGGACGCACCCACGCTGCGGGACGCGGGCGTGCTGATGCGGTCCGCGCGGGAGGTGCGCAGCTCGGTGCTGCCGCACGCGGAGGCGTTCCCGGGCGTGGCGGACGTGGCGCGGCGCATTGCGAAGCTGGACGACCTGGCGGAGACCATCGGACGGGCGGTGGACGAGGATGGCGCGCTGCAGGATCGCGCGTCCCGAGAGCTCGCCCGGCTGCGTCGCGACATCCGGTCGGTGCGCAGCCAGATCGTGCAGAAGCTGGAGCGCTACGTGGCCACCCTGCCGGAGGAGCTGCGGGTGGCGGATGCGTCGGTGAGCGTCCGGGAAGGCCGTTACGTCGTCCCGGTGCGGCGGGAAGGGCGCGGGCAGGTGGGTGGGATCGTGCACGACGAGTCGGCCAGCGGCGCCACGCTGTTCATTGAGCCGCCCGTCGCCATCGACATGATGAACCGGCTGCGCGGGCTGGAACGCGAGGAGGCGCGGGAAGTCCAGCGCATCCTGGCAGAGCTGACCGATGCCGTGCGACCCCACCGGGAAAGGCTCGCGGTCAGCCTGGACGCGCTCGTCGAGCTGGACAGCCTGAGCGCGCGGGCGCGCTTCGCCCTGCGGCACGACGCACACCGGCCGAGCGTGCTGGAGCAGGCAGCCGACGAGTACGTCGTCGTGCAGGGTCGGCATCCGTTGCTGGCCGCGGCCGGCGACGTGGTGCCGTTCGATCTGGAAATGGAGCCGGGCGAGCGCACGCTGGTGGTGTCCGGACCCAACACGGGCGGCAAGACAGTGCTGCTCAAGGCGGTCGGTCTGATCAGCGCCATGGCGCAGGCCGGCGTCGTGCCCACGGTGGGTGCGGGAACACGGCTGCCGGTGTTCGCCGACGTGTTCGCGGACATCGGCGATGAGCAGTCCATTGAAGCCAGCCTGTCCACGTTTTCTGCGCACCTGCGGAACCTGCGCGAAATCGTGGAAACCGCCGGTGCCCGGTCGCTGGTGCTCGTGGACGAGATCGGCAGCGGCACCGACCCGGTGGAGGGCGGGGCGCTGGCCCAGGCCATCCTGGTGGAGCTGAACGGCCGGGGCGCCCTGACGGTGGCGACGTCGCACCTGGGGCAGCTCAAGCTCCTGGCGAGTGAGGTGGCGGGCGTGGTGAACGCGTCGTTGCAGTTCGATTCACAGGCCCTGCGGCCCACGTACCGGCTGGTGAAGGGCGTGCCGGGGCGCAGCTACGGGCTGGCCATCGCGCGCAAGCTGTCGTTCCCGTCCGGTATCCTCGCCACGGCGGAACAGCTGCTGCCCCAGGGCGAGCGGGATGTCGGCCAGCTGCTGGTGGAGCTGGAGGAGAAGGAGCGGGAAGCGGCCCGCGCCCTGGAGGACACGGAGGCGGCCCGACAGGATGCGGAAGCGGCGCGGCGCGAGGTGGAGGCGCTGCGCCGGGAGCTGGAAGCGCGCCAGCAGGAGGTCAGGCGGCGGGAATCGGAAGCGGAGCGTCGCGCGCGGCAGCAGGCTCGCGACCTGCTGCTCCATTCGCGCAGCGAGGTGGAAGCGGCCATCCGGGAACTGCGGGAAACGGTGGCGGCCGGAGCGGACGCCGAGCGGCTGGACGAGGAGGCGCGGCGGGCGCGGCATCGCGTGGAGGAAGCGGCGCGAAAGCAGGCGGAAAAGGCGCCTGCACAGGAAACGCCGCCGACGGACGCGGGCCCGGTCGACGTTGCCGAGGGGGCCTGGGTGCGCGTGCCGGCCACGGGCGCTGTCGGCCGCGTCGTCGAGCTGCGGGACCGCCGGGCCACGGTGGAGACCGGCGGCGTGCGACTGGACGTGCCCGCCGCGTCCCTGGAACGCGCCGATGCGCCGGAAGGTGCGGGGCAGGCGAGTGCCCAGGGCCGGAACGGTGCGGCCGGCGGCTGGACGGGGCCGGAGCTGGAAGCGTCGCCGGAGGTCGACCTGCGCGGCCTGCGCGCGGACGAAGTGGCGGGTCGGCTTCAGCCGGCGCTGGACGCGGCCGTGCGCGCGGCGCTGCCGACCCTCCGGATCATCCACGGCAAGGGGACCGGGGCGCTGCGCCAGGTCGTGTCGGAGCTGCTGCGCTCGGACGCCCGCGTGCGGAGCCAGCGGGCGGGCGGCCCGGGCGAGGGTGGCTCGGGCGTGACGGTGGCGGAGCTGTGATGATCCCGGACGACGTTGTCGAGGAGGTCCGCGAGCGAGCGGACATCGTCGAGGTGATCGGCGAGCTGGTGAGCCTGAAGCGGTCCGGCAAGGACTTCAAGGGCTTGTGCCCGTTCCATCAGGAGAAGACACCGTCGTTTTACGTGGTGCCGGCCAAGGGCTTCTACAAGTGCTTCGGCTGCGGCGAGTCGGGCGACGTGTTCTCCTTCCTCCTGAAGCACCTGGGCTTGAGCTTCCAGGAGGCTGTGGAGAAGCTCGCCGACCGCTACGGCGTGGAGATCCCGACGCAGGCACCGCAGGCCGACGACGGTCTGCAGCCCCTGCGGGAGGCGGTCGCCTTCGCGGCCGACTTCTACCAGCGGCACCTGATGGCACCCGCCGGCGAGCGGGCGCGGACGTACCTCGAGAACCGCGGCATCGGCCGGGACGCGTGGGAGCGGTTCATGCTGGGCTTCGCGCCGGACGAATGGCGCGGCCTGCGGGAGGCGGCGGGCACGCACGGGATCGGCGACGACGTGCTTGAGGCAGCGGGTCTCATCAAGCGCAGCGAGAAGGTGGAAGAGCCGTACGACCGGCTGCGCGACCGGATCGTGTTCCCGATCACGGACCGGAGCGGCCGGGTGGTGGGGTTCGGCGGCCGTGTGCTGAGTGGGGCGTCGGCGGGTGCGCCCAAGTACCTGAACTCGCCGGAGGGCGCCCTGTATCACAAGGGCTCCATCCTTTACGGCCTGTTCTGGGCAAAGGGGGCCATCCGGCGGGAAGGGGCCGCACTGGTCGTGGAAGGGTACATGGACTACGTTTCCCTGGCTGCACGCGGGGTGGAGAACGTGGTGGCGGGGCTGGGTACCGCCATGACGGAGGAGCAGGCGACTCTGCTGGCCCGCTACACGCGGCAGGCGCTACTCCTGTACGACAGCGATGCAGCGGGCCTGCGCGCCACGTTCCGGAGCGGGGATGCGCTGCTCCGCGCGGGTGTGCACCCGCTGGTCGTGACCCTGCCGCCGGGTGAGGATCCCGACTCGCTGGTGCGTGGGGGTGGCGCCCGAGCGTTGCGCCCGTATCTGGACGGCGCCGTGGACGTGCTGGACCGGAAGCTCCAGATCCTGGAAGAGCGAGCCTACTTCGAAGACGTGGAAGGGACCCGGAAGGCCCTGGACGGCCTGCTGCCCACGCTGCGGGCGGCGGCCGATCCGGCGCTGCGTGACATCTATGTCGACCGGGTCGCCCGCCGCACCGGCGTACGGCGTGAGACGCTGGAGCGGGAGGCGCGCGGCACGGGCACCCGCCCAGTGCGGCCGTCGCCGCCGGCAGGCACCGCGCCGGCGGGCCCGGAAGGTCGCGCCGCGGACGCGGCGGAGCGCAAGCTGCTCCTGCTGCTGGTGCGCGACCGCGGGCGCGTGGCGCAGGCGGCCGAGCTGTTGAGCGCCGACGAGTTCCGGCACCCGACACACCGGTCGCTGTTCCAGGCGCTGACGGCGGCGGACCCGTCGGCGTCCCCGGCGGACATGGCGCTGGAACCGGCGGCCCGCGCGTTGCTGGAACGGCTGGAAGGCGACCGCGAGGACCTGAGCGAGACGGACCGGGTCTTCTGGGAGACGGTGGAACGTATCCGTCTGCGGCCGCTCCTGGAGCGGCTGAGTGAATTGACGCGGCTCATCCAGGTGGCGGATGAGCAGGAACAACAGGTGCTGATGGCGGAAGAGATGGAGTTGGGGCGACGGCTCCGGGAGAAAGCCGCGGAGCTGGAGAAGCTGGGTGGCAGTATCTGGCCTCAGTTCCGGAAGCACCTGAAAGACAGACAGAAATGACGGGAGATGGAATCCGGGCATGAGAGAGACGTACGAGGGATTGATCGGCTTGCAGGAGCTGGATGCACAGATCGATGACGCGCGCAGGACACTGGCAAACTTCCAGCCGGAGCTGGACGAGCTGGAAGCGCCCGTGGAGGCGAAGGAGAAGGAAGTGGAGGCGGTGCGCGCGCGGCTGAACGAGATGAAAGCGGAGACGCGGCGCCTGGAGCGAGGTGCGGAAGAGAAGCGGGCGACGCTCAAGAAATACGAAGACCGGATGGCACGGGTGCGGAATGCGCGGGAGGAAGCGGCGGCGCGCACGGAAATCGATCTGGTACGGCGGGCGGCGGAGGCGGACGAGGACGATGCGGTGGCCCTGATGGAGCAGGTGACCAAGGTGGAGCTGAAGCTGGACGAGATGGAGAAGGACCTGACGCGAGCGCGTCAGGAGCTGGAGCCCAAGCGTGCCGCGCTGCTGGCGGCGCAGCAGGAAGCGCAGGCGGCGCTGGACGTGCTGAAGGACCAGCGCCAGAATCGTCGCATCCGGCTGGACGACAGAGCCATCGGCCTGTACGACCGCGTACGGTCCGGGCGCACACGGGTCGTCCTGGCACGACTCACGAAGGACGGCGCGTGCGGCAACTGCTTCAGCGTGATTCCGATCCAGCAGCAGAACGAGATCCGCGAGGACCGCGGCCTCCACCGCTGCGAGGCGTGCGGCGTGATTCTGTACACCGACGAGTGAGTCGTGACGGGCGCCCTGACGCCGTTGGCGACGCCGTGCGCCGGGGCCCGCCCGTGAAGGACCTGCCACCGGTGCCGCGACGCTGGGCCTTTCGTGACAGCGGCGCGGCGAGCGAGGACATCCCCCGGGCACTGGCCGGCACGCTGCGGCTGCCCGACACGTTCTGCCGACTCCTGGCCAATCGCGGCGTGACCACACCCGACGCCGCGAAGCGATTCCTGAGACCACGCCCGGAACACCTGCACGATCCCGATGCCATGACGGACATGGCGCCGTTCGTGGCGCGTGTAGCTGCCGCGCTGGATCGGGGTGAGACCATCCTGGTGCACGGCGACTACGACGTCGATGGGATCTGCGCGACCGCGCTCTACACCCGGGTTCTGCGGGCGCTGGGCGGTCGGGTCCAGCCATTCGTGCCGCACCGCGCACGCGACGGCTACGACCTGGGCCCGGCGGGTGTGAAGGCTGCGCAGGATGCCGGCGCGTCGCTGCTCATCACTGCGGACTGCGGCATCGTGGCGCACGACGCGGCGGCCGCGGCGCGGCGCGCGGGCATCGACGTGCTGGTGAGCGACCACCACACCCCGGCACCGACGCTGCCGCCCGCCGTTGCGGTGCTGAACCCGAAGCGGGCGGACTGTGCCTATCCGAACGAGGGGCTCTGCGGAGCCGGTGTGGCCTTCAAGGCGTGCCAGGCCCTCGCGCGGGCTCGTGGCCTGGACGAGGAGTCGCTGCTGTACCACCTGGACCTGGTGGCTCTGGCCACGGTGGCCGACCTCGTGCCGTTGACCGACGAGAACCGCGTGATGGTGCATTTCGGGCTGCGGGTGCTGAAGGAGACGCGCAACCCGGGCCTCCGGGCCCTACTGGTCGTAGCCGGCCTGGCGGACCGCGAGAGGCTGTCGACGGGGCACCTGAGCCACGTCCTCGCGCCACGCATCAACGCGGTGGGGCGCATGGCCGATGCCATGGACGGCGTGCGGTTGTTGCTGACCGAGAACGATGCCGAGGCCCGGGCGCTGGCGGAGCGCCTGGATGCGGAAAACCATCGGCGGCGGGCGATGGACCGCTCGATCCTGGAGGAGGCGGTGGCCTTGCTCGCGCCCACGTACGACCCGGACCGGCAGCGGGCCATCGTGCTGGCGTCCGACCGCTGGCATGCGGGCGTCATCGGCATCGTCGCCTCGCGCCTGGTGGAGAAGGTGCACCGGCCGACGGCGCTCATCGCCCTGCGTGGCGACGGCCACGCCCGGGGGAGCGCCCGCTCCATCCCGGGATTCGACCTGTACGCCGCGATCCGGGACTGCGGTGAGCACCTGGAACGCTACGGCGGGCACCGGGCCGCCGCCGGCTTCGACATCCGGCCCGACCGTATCGATGCATTCCGCGCCGCCTTTGATGCACGGGCACGGGCCATGCTGACCGACGACCAGCTGGTGGCGGAGGTCGGTGTCGACTTGGAGCTGTCACTGGGCGCGGCGGACCAGGAGCTGTATCGCTACCTGCGGCACATGGCGCCGTTCGGCATCGGCAATCCGACGCCTGTCTTCGTGACACGCGGCGTGGACGTGAGCGGCGCGCGGCGCGTCGGCGACGGCCATGTCAAGATGCGCCTGCTCCAGGACGGTGCGGGCCTGGACGCCATCGGATTCCGCATGGCCGACCGCTACGCTGCCATCGAGGCGGACGGCAGGCTGGATGTGGCGTTCCAGCTGCAGGAAGACCACTGGCGTGGCCGTGTGCGGCTGCAGGCGAAGCTGGTGGACATGCAGGGGGCCTGATGCGCATCATCGCAGGACGCTGGCGCGGCCACACCATTCAGGCGCCGCCCGGCCGCGCGACACGACCCACCACCGACCGCGTGCGGGAGGCCTGGATGAGCGCGATGCAGCAGGCCATCCCGGGCGCGCAGGTGCTGGACCTGTTTGCCGGCTCCGGCGCACTCGGGCTGGAAACGTTGTCCCGGGGCGCCGCGCATGTCACCTTCGTGGAACAGTCCGGCGGTGCGTTGCGCGCCCTGCGCGCCAATATCCGGCGGTTGGAGGCGGCGCCGACCACGCGCGTAGTCCGGGCGGACGCGCTGCGCTACGCGGAGAAGCTGCCGGTGCACGCGTTCGATCTGGCGGTGGCAGACCCGCCGTATGGCCATGGCCACGCACAGGCGTTGCTGCACTGCTTCGCGCGCACGCCGTTCGCTCGCTGGCTCTGGGTGGAACACGGCAGGAAGGAAGTGTTGCCGACGCTGCCGGGCTTGCGCACCCGGACCTACGGAGATACGGCACTGACCTCGATCCCCGCACCGACATGACCCAGGAACGGCCCCTCAGGGGCATCTATCCCGGCTCGTTCGACCCTATCACGAAGGGCCACGAGGATATCGTCCGCCGCGCACTGGCATTCTGCGACGCGGTAGTCGTCGCCGTGGCCAGCCGCCCCACCCACGCCAAGCCCGGCCTGTTCGACATCGAGGAGCGCGTGGCCATGATTCGGGAGGTCTTCCACGACGTGCCCCGCGTGGAGGTGACGGCGTTCAACGGCTTGCTGGTGGAATTCGCCCGGGCACAGGACGCCTCCGTCATCGTGCGCGGGCTGCGGGCCGTCTCGGACTTCGAGTACGAGTTCCAGATGGCGCTCATGAACCGCCAGCTCTGGCCGGGCACGGAAACGTTGTTCCTCGCGCCCGACCCCCATTACTCATACCTTTCCTCCTCGCTGGTCCGGGAGATCGCAGCACTGGGCGCGGACGTGTCGGAGTTCGTGTCACCCCCCGTTCGAGCCCGGCTGGCCTCCCGGTTCGGCCGGGGAATCGAACCCGGTGAAACAGGCGGACCGTGAGATGCATTCTTGAGTGCATTCGTTGAAGGCATACGAGAACGTGCGGCCGCGTTGCAGCGCCGCATCGTGTTTCCGGAAGGCGACGATCAGCGGACGATCCAGGCGGTGGCCGAGCTCGTCCGCGGGGCGGTGGTCCGACCCACCGTGCTGGGGCCCCTGGACCCGGTCCGTGAGGCCCTGGCAGCGGCCGGTCTGGCGGATGACGCCGTCACCGTGCTGGACCCTACCTGCGACGATCGGTCCGATCGGTTTGCCGAGATGCTGTACCAGCGGCGTCGGGATCGCGGCCTTGCCCGCGCGGAAGCGGCCGAGATGGTGCGCGAGCCCCTGATGTTCGGAGCACTGCTGGTGCGCAGTGGCGAAGCCGACGGCTCGGTGGCAGGGGCAGCGCACACGACGGCGTCGGTGTTGCGCGCCGCCATCCTGGGCGTGGGCACGGCGCCGGGCATCAAGGTGGTGTCCTCGTCGTTCTACATGGTCGTGCCGCCGTTCCGGGGCGAGCGGACAGAAGTGCTGACGTTCACCGATGGTGCCGTCGTCCCCAACCCCGACGCCGCTCAGCTGGCCGACATCGCCGTGGCGGCGGCGGACGCCCGGCGCCGGATCGTGGGCGACGAGCCCTGCGTCGCGTTCCTGTCGTATTCCACGCGCGGCAGCGCCGAGGGCCCCACGGTGGACCTCGTGCGCGATGCGACGGCTCGCTTCCGGGAGCGCATGCCGGACGTGCCCGCGGACGGAGAATTGCAGGTGGATGCGGCCGTGATCGAGGCGATCTCGAGAAGCAAGGCGCCCGAATCGCCGGTCCAGGGGCGAGCCAATGTGCTGGTGTACCCCGACCTGGATGCGGGCAACATCGCGTACAAGCTCGTGCAGCGTCTCGCGCACGCGGAAGCGATCGGCCCGATCCTGCAGGGACTGGACAGGCCGTGCAACGACCTGTCCCGGGGCGCGAAGTGGGAAGACATCTTCAACGTCGCGTGCATCACGGCGCTGCTCGCCTGATGGAGATGCGCGGTGCCGGCCCGGTCGGCCGGCGCTGCCGCAGTGGCCGCCGGACACGCCCGATTCAATGGGAGGATAACCATGAGCTTCGAGGTGACGAAGAAGGACGGCATCACCATCGTGGACGTGGATGGCCAGCTCATCGTCGGGAACCGCCAGGAGTTGAAGCAGAAGGTGCTCGCCGAGCTGGAGAAGGGGGACCGCAAGTTCCTCATCGACTTCGAAAAGACGGGTTATATCGACTCGTCCGGGCTCGGCGTGCTGGTCAGCCTGTCCAAGAAGATCCGGGAACAGGGCGGTGAATTGCGCCTGGCGAACCTGAACGAGGACCTGCGCACTCTCTTCGAGCTGACCAAGCTGGACACGCTGTTCCAGATCGCGGACAACCGCCAGGACGCCCTCGCCTCCCTGTGACCTACCGGCTTGTGGCGATAGGAGTTATCGTTAGAGCCGGGCCGGCGCCGAAGCGGTTGGCCCGAAGACGATACGGTTGACTCATGCAAGGCGCGTGGAAGTGGAGTACACGCTCGAGCTTCCGAGCGAGCTCGATTCGATAGAACGGGCCGTTGAACTCCTGGCCGCCCGCTGCAAGGATGTCGGGTTCGACGAAGAGCGGCTGCGGCTGAATTTCCGCGTCGGCGTGGCGGAGGCCCTGGCGAATGCCATGCTGTACGGGAATCGCAGGGACCCCAGGAAGTGCGTGCGCGTCGATGCACGCTTCACATCCGACACGGTCACCATCTGTGTCACCGACGAGGGGGGCGGATTCGATCCGGCGGATCTACCGGATCCAACGCTGCCCTGGAATCGTGTCAGGCCCCGCGGCCGGGGCGTCTTCCTGATCCGGAAGCTGATGGACCAAGTCGAGTTCAACGAGCAGGGGAACTCCATCACTATGGTTCTTCACCGAGGGTCGCCAACCGGCGGAGTGCACTTCTCGACATGACGAGCGCGCTGGTCGATTCCACCTCGCTCCCCACCGCGGTCACGGAGATCCTCGAGGCCTACGCGCGCACCCATCGGGACGCCGAGGTGGCCCTGTGGGCCCGGCGCCATGGCGCATGGCGCCGCCTGTTCCCGGACGACGGCGCCCTCGAGCCCGCCTTGGATTGCACCGTGTCCGTAGGCGCCTCGCCCGATGGCGATCTGCTACTGGAGGTGCTTAGCGCCGACGGTTCTACCGGCGAGCAGACGTTCTTCGTTCAGGCGCTCCGGCGCATGTTGCTCTATGAGCAGGAAGCGCGCTCCGCGGCGCACGAGTTGAGCGAGCGCTACGAGGAGATCAACCTCCTTTACTCCATCAGCGAGATCCTGGCGTCCGTCATGTCGCTGGGCGTCGCGGCCCGCAAGATCCTGGAGGAGGTCGTCGATGTGCTGGGGGCCCGGCGTGCGGCCGTGTGGCTCTACGAGGAGGAGGCCCACCAGCTGACGCTCACGGCCGCCGTGGGAGAAGGTGGACGAGGCCCCATCGACGTGTACGACCCCATCTCCATCACGGCGCGCGTTTTCCGGGAGCGCCAACCGGTCAATCTGGAGCAGGCGCCCGGGACGGAAGTGTCCACCGAGCCCCTGCCGCGCGCCCGGGAAGCGTACCTTTCCGTGCCCCTGAACTTCACGCCCCCTGACGGCGGCATGCGCACGATCGGCGTGATCACGCTCGTGGGCCGTCGTACGGGCGTGCGGTTCACGGCGGGCGATATGCGCCTGCTCATGGCAGTGGCCAGCCAGGTAGGCGCCGCGCTGGAAACGCACCGGCTGGTGCAGCAGAGCCTGCGCCGGGAGCGCGTGGAGCACGAGATGGAGCTGGCGCACGACCTCCAGCTCAAGCTGCTGCCGGACACAGGCCAGTTCGCGGGCACAGCCAAAGTGGCGGCCCGGTGCGCGCCCGCGGAATCGGTAGGCGGAGATTTCTACAACCTGTTCCACCTGTCCGGTGGCCGCTTGGGTGTGGTCATCGGCGATGTTTCCAGCCACGGCTTCTCGGCCGCACTCATCATGGCCTTGACCATGAGCGCCATTGCCATCTACGCCCAGGAGTCGGATCCGCCGGGCGAGGTGCTGCGCCGGGTCCATGCTGCGCTCATCGACGAGCTCGAAAGCACGGAGATGTACCTGTCGCTCGTCTATGCCATCATCGACCCGGACGCCGGGCGCATGAGCTACGCCAACGCGGGACACCCCCATGCGTTTCGGGTCGCCGGTGACGGCGAGGTCCACCGCCTCGAAAGCACCAGCCCGCCCCTGGGCACCGCACCCGTGCCCGTAACGGAAGGGAGCACGGAGTGGAAGAACGGGGAGGACCTGCTGGTCCTCTTCACCGACGGTCTGTCGGACGCCTTCCCGGGGGGATTCGGCATCATGGGCGAGCGAGCGCTGCTGGACGAGGTCGTCCGGCGCCGCACCTGGCAACCGCGCCGCATCCTGGCCTGGCTCTTCGCGGAGACCGAGAACGCCGAGCTGAACATCCCACCCGACGACCGCTCCGCGGTCCTCGTGCGCACGTGAATCGTGGCCCGCGCCAAGCGATCGCTCGGCCAGAACTTCCTCGTTGACCCCAATATCCAGAAAAAGATCGTCCAGGCGCTGGACCCGCACCCCA
The DNA here is from genome assembly GCA_037388885.1 of Gemmatimonadota bacterium. Lineage (GTDB taxonomy): Bacteria > Gemmatimonadota > Gemmatimonadetes > Longimicrobiales > RSA9 > JARRJS01. The sequence continues at coordinate 9,221 of JARRJS010000043.1, read as the reverse complement.
ACGATACCGTCGTAGAAATCGGGCCGGGACACGGCGCGCTCACCCGCCACCTCGCCGGCCGCGTCGCCCGGCTCGTCGCCATCGAGCTGGACGATGACCTGGCCGCCGCACTCCGGGAGGAGTACGCCGGCCGCGAGGACGTCGACATCCGTCACGCTGATGCCCTGGACATGGACCTCGACCAGCTCGCGCCTTCGCCCGAGACGCTCCGCGTCGTCGGCAACATCCCCTACAATATTACGTCCCCGTTGTTGTTTCATCTGCTGGAACAATCGCCGCCGGTGTGCGTCGTCCTCATGGTGCAAAAGGAGGTGGCCGACCGAATCACCGCTGCACCGGGGAGCAAGACGTTCGGTGCCCTGTCTGTCGGCGTTCAGACCGCCGCGCGCGTCGAGGCCCTGTTCCGGGTCGGCCGCGGCGCGTTCCGGCCCACGCCGGCCGTCGACTCGGCCGTCATTCGACTGCTGCCCGGGCCGCGCCTGTCACGCAGCGACGCCCGGGACCTCCGTACCCTCACGCGCGTCGCCTTCGGCCAGCGCCGCAAGCAGTTCCAGAAGATCCTGCGCACATCCCCCGAGTACGCCCTCGATGTCGATGGGGTTCGGAGCCTCGAAGCCTTCACAGGTCTGGACCTTTCCAACCGGCCCGAAACCCTGCATCCGGACCAGTTCGTCGCACTTTCCCGCGCCCTCCGTGCCCGCCACCTGCCGCGCGCCTACGCCGTTTGACGCCGCCGCGCGGGACGCGTACCTTGTTTGTGAAAGGATTCACAAGAGCCTTCCCGTACGCGCAAAAATCCGTGATGAAGAAAGTGTCGGAGCCCACGATCGGGCGCCTGTCGGTGTATCTGCGGCTGCTCGGCAAGCTGGATGCAGAAGGAGTGGGGACGGTGTCGAGCGGCGAGCTCGCGATGCGGGCCGGCACGACGGCGGCGCAGGTGCGCAAGGACCTGTCGTTGTTCGGCACGTTCGGGAAGCGAGGCATGGGTTACGTGGTGACGGACCTGGTGGCGTGCCTGCGCTCGATCCTGGGACTGGAGCGGACATGGCACGTGGCGGTGGTGGGTGCGGGTCGGATCGGTGCGGCGCTGTTCGGATACGAGGCGTTTCGGGAGCGAGGCTTCCACATTGAAGCGGTGTTCGACACGGACGTGATGAAGGTGGGTCAGCGGTGGGGCGCGGTGGTGGTGGCGGCGGACCGGGACATGGAGCGTGTGTTGCAGGAACGGAACATCCAGATCGCGGTGGTGGCGGTGCCGGTTCCGGCGGCGCAGTCTGTGGTGGACCGGATCGTGTCGGCGGGCGTGCGGGGGATCCTGAATTTTGCGCCGACGCAGCTTGACGTGCCGGAAGGGGTGGCGTTGAAGAGCGTGGACATGGCCATGGAGATGGAAGGTCTTTCATACGCGCTGAGTCGGCAGCTCGGTGGTGACGGTGCGGGGCGGCGCCGCGATATGGCGTCCGATGGCGGGACACCGGCGTTGGAGGGTCGGGATTGAGTGGCGTGCCGCCGGCGGACGACGTGGCGCTCGCCGCCCTGGACTACGTGGTGGTGGACGTGGAGACGACCGGCGGCTCACCGGACCGGGGCCACCGGGTGACGGAAGTGGGCGCCATCCGCATGAACCGCACGGGCATGGTGCTGGACCAGCTGTCCACGCTGGTGAATCCCGGGCGCCCGATCCCGCGGGCCGTGACGCGGCTGACCCACATCACGCAGGAGATGGTCGCGGCGGCGCCGCGCTTCGAGGACATCGCGCCCGCGTTCCAGCGGGTGACCGCGGGGGCCGTGTTCGTGGCGCACAACGCGCCCTTTGATCGGCGGTTCCTGAAGGCCGAGCTGAAGCGGGCAAATTTCACGGGGTTGCGGGGCCGGCAGCTGTGCACGGTGCGGCTGGCCCGCCGGACGGTGCCCGAGATCCGGCGCCGGTCGCTGGATGCGCTGCTGTATTTCTTCGCCATTCCGTGCGAGCCGCGGCACCGGGCGATGTCCGATGCCCGGGCGACGGCCGACCTGCTGCTGAAGCTGCTGGACCGGGTGGAAGAGCAGGGTATTGATACCTGGCACGGGTTGCAGGAGCTGTTGAACCGGAGCGCGCCGCGGCGGAAGCGGAGCGCGCTGCCCCGGTCCATGGACTGGCCCGAGTGGGCCTGATGGATGCCGCGGCTGGGATGAACGTTGTGACGGGACGGATTGTCGATGGAAACCGTGAATGATCTGCCACTCGGCCGGACGCGCCGGCTGGGGGATTTCACCATACACGCCCTGGAAGCCGGACTGCAGTGGCTGGATGGCGGCGCGATGTTCGGCGTGGTGCCGAAGCCGCTCTGGGAGCGGCGCATCCCGGCGGACGAGCGCAACCGCATTCCTCTGGCCATGCGCTGCCTCCTAGTGGAGACGCCGGACGCGCTGGTGCTCATCGACACGGGCGTCGGCAACAAGGAGGACGAGAAGTTCATCGAGATCTACGGCATCGAGAACGCCGGCTCGCCCACGCGCCTCGAGGACGCGATCCGGGACGCGGGCCACGACCCCGCGGACGTGAACGTCGTCGTCAGCACACACCTGCACTTCGACCACGCGGGCGGCAACACGGTCCGGGACGACGACGGCGTGATCCGGCCGGCGTTCCCGCGGGCGCGCTACCACGTGCAGCGTGGCGAGTGGGACTTCGCCCACCTGGACAACGAGCGCATCCGCGCCAGCTACGAGACCCACAACTTCGATCCGGTGGACGAAGCGTCGTTGTGGACGTTCTTGGACGGGCCCGCCGAGATCGTCCCCGGCATCGATGTGCTGCCAACGCCCGGCCACACGCCGCACCACCAGTCGGTGATGCTACGCTCCGCAGGCGAGACGGCGTGCTTCCTGGGCGATCTGGTGCCCACGTCGGCGCACGTCCGGCTGCCCTGGATCATGGGCTACGATGTCGAGCCGCTGGTCACGCTGGAGACCAAGCGCGGCTTGCTGCCCAGGGCCCAGGAAGAGGGCTGGCTGCTGGTGTTCGAACACGATCCGTCGGTCGCCTGGGGCCGATTGGTGGCTGGCGAGAAGGGACCTACGCTGGTGGAGCCGTGATTCGTACTGGCCCGGCCCGGTGGGGCCGGGTATCTTAAGCGCGGCGTGCATTTACGCTGTGCGCCCGACGACAACAGGAGATCGACGCAATGACGGATAAAGCACGTATTCCGGTGATCGTGGGCACGGCACGGACGCCCATGGGTCGGTTCCTCGGCGGGCTCAGCCCGCTGTCCGCGCCCGAGCTGGGTGCCATCGTGATCCGGGCGGCCATCGAGCGGTCGGGGATCGACGGGGCGGACATCGACGACGTGATCCTGGGCAACGTCGTCACGGGCGGCGAGGGTCAGGCTCCGGCGCGGCAGGCGGCGCTGGGCGGCGGCGTACCGGACACGGTGGGCGCCATGCAGGTGAACCGGGTGTGCGGCTCCGGTCTGCAGGCGGTCATGCTGGCCGCGCAGGCCATCAAAGCGGGCGATGCGCGCGTCATGATAACGGGCGGCATGGAGTCCATGTCCAATGCTCCCTACTACATGTTCGGCTACCGCAGCGGTGTGAAGTTCGGGACGCGCGAGCTGGTGGACGGCCTGATCCACGACGGCCTCTACTGCGGCTTCCATCACTGCCACATGGGCGGGCATGCGGAGTACACGGCGTGGAAAGCCGGCATCACGCGCCAGGAGGCGGACGAGTTCTCGTTGCACTCGCACGAAAAGGCGATCGCCGCCATCGACGCGGGCAGGTTCAAGGACGAGATCGTGCCGGTGGAGATCAAGACGCGGAAGGGCACGACCGTGGTGGACACGGACGAACCGCCGCGCCGGGACACGACGCTGGAGGCGCTGGCGAAGCTCAAGCCCGCCTTCACGCAGGACATGCCCGAAGAGGTGACGGACCCGGTGGTCACGGCGGGCAACGCGCCCGGGTTGAACGATGGCGCGGCCGCGCTGGTGGTGGTCAGCCAGGAATACGCCGAGGCGAACGGGCTGGACATCCTCGGCCGCGTGAGCGCATACGGCAACGGGGCGGTGGCGCCGCGGGAGCTGTTCTTCGCACCGGTGCGTGCGGTGCGCCGGGTCATGGAGAAGGAAGGCCGGACCATCGGCGACTACGACCTGATCGAGGCCAACGAAGCGTTCGCGGTCCAGGCGCTGGCCGATGGCAAGGAGCTCGGCTGGGACTGGGACCGGGTGAACGTGAACGGCGGCGCGGTGGCGTTGGGGCATCCCATTGGCGCATCGGGCGCCCGGATCCTGGTGACGTTGCTGCACGCGATGAAGGACAGGGACAAGCAGACGGGCCTCGCGACGCTCTGCCTCGGGGGTGGAGACGCCGTGGCGCTTTCCGTAGACAGGGTTTAGGAAGGGTGCGATGACATCGCAGGTACGCAGGATCGCCACGCTGGAGCTGGTGCCGGACCGCAACGCGCGGCGCGCGCTGGCCGTTGCCGTGTTCGTCGTGCTGACGGCGCTGGGCGCCCACGTCGAGGTGCCGCTCCCGCTGGTACCCATCACGCTCCAAACGCTGTTCGTGGTTCTGTCGGGCATCCTGCTGGGGCCGTGGCTGGGTGCCGCGTCCCAGCTCGCGTACCTGGGTGTGGGCCTGGCCGGCGCGCCAGTGTTCGCCATGGCGCCGGGACCGGCCGCGCTGATGGGACCCACCGCGGGCTACCTGCTGGCGTTCCCGCCTGCGGCGTTGCTGGCAGGCTGGCTCGCCGGCCCGGCGACGGGGCGGGGCCTCGTCTGTGGGTTCCGGCTCACGGGCGCCGCGTTCGTCGCCTCCTTCGCCATCCTGGCGGGCGGAGTGGCCTGGCTCGCCTTAGCGATGGGAGATCCGGAGCGGGCCCTTGCAGTCGGGCTCGTGCCGTTTCTCCCGGGCGATGTCATGAAGACGTTGCTTGCGGTGCTGATCGCCTGGCGCATCAGGCCGCGGACCCTCGGACGGTTGTAGACGTTCGGGGGTTTTTCGTGAGCACGGACGAGCGCTGGCGGGGCCTGTTCGTTCGGGACGGCCAGCTGCGGGGCCTGTGGCGGTTCCTGCTGTTTGGTGTGCTGTTCCTTGCGCTGCTGCGCCTGGAAAGTTGGTTCGTGCCGCAGCCGGCGTCGGTGGGCATGGCGGGCGCCATCGCATGGCAGGGCGCCCTGATGCTGCTGGCGGCGGTGGTGGCCGGTGTGGTGCTGCTGCCCACGGAGGACAGGCCGGCCGGCGACCTGGGCTTTCGCTGGCGACGGCGGACACCGCGGGAGCTGGGGCTGGGGCTGGCGATCGGAGGGGGCGCCATTGTCGTGGCGGTGCTGCTTCTGGCCGCGGCGGGCCAGGTCCGGTACGCGGCCGAAGCGGGTGGTGCAGGGGCCTACGTGCGGACGCTGATCGTCGGCTTCGTGGCGCTGGCGCTGCCGGCGGCGGCGGAGGAAGCCGTGTTCCGCGGCTACCCGTTGCAGACGCTGGCCCGATCGGTGGGACCCGTCACGGCGACGGTGATGATGAGCGCGGCATTCGCGGCGGCGCACGCCGAGAATCCGCAGGTGGGGCCGGTGGCGCTGCTGAACATCTTTCTCGCAGGCGTCATGCTGTCGATGGCGTACCTGTGGAGTCGCAGCCTCTGGTTCACGTCGGCCGTGCACCTGGGCTGGAACTGGACGATGGCGCTGCCGCTGAGCCTGCCGGTAAGCGGGCTGCGGCTGTTCGATACGCCCCTGTACCAGGCGGTGCCGCGCGCGGGTTGGTTGAGTGGCGGGGCGTTCGGTCCGGAAGGCGGCCTGGCAGGCACGATCGGGTTCCTGCTGGCCTTCTGGGCGGTGCGCCGAGCCACGCGAGGAGACCGTGTAGTCCCGGAAACGTCGGGCGAGCCCGACTCGACACGGAGAGAGAACGATGAGTGATGCGAATAGAGTGGCGGTGGTCGGCGCGGGTACCATGGGCAATGGGATCGCCCACGTCTTTGCCCAGCACGAACACGATGTGACGCTGATCGACGTGGATGCCCAGCAGCTCACACGGGCCCTCGAGACCATCGACGGCAACCTGGCGCGGCAGGTGAAGAAGGAGCGGATCACGGAGGAACAGAAGCAGGCGGCGCTGGACCGCATCACCACTGCGCGCTCGTTCGATGCGACGACCGGGTCCCCCCTGGTCATCGAAGCGGTGCCGGAAAACGTCGAGCTCAAGACGAAGATCTTCCGCGAGCTGGACGGCGTGGCCGACGACGACGCCATCCTGGCGTCCAACACGTCCTCCATTTCCATCACGAAGCTGGCGCAGGTCACCGGTCGACCCGACCGGGTCATTGGCATGCACTTCATGAACCCGGTGCCCATGATGCAGCTGGTGGAGGTGATCCGCGGGCTCCAGACCAGCGATGCGACCACCGCCACGGTGGTGGAGACCGTCGGCAAGTTGGAGAAGACACCCGTCGAGGTGAACGACTTCCCGGGCTTCGTGTCCAATCGGGTGCTCATGCCCATGATCAACGAGGCTGTCTTCGCTCTCATGGAAGGGGTGGCGCAGCCCGAGGCCATCGACACGGTCATGAAGCTGGGCATGAACCACCCCATGGGCCCGCTGGCGCTGGCCGACCTGATCGGCCTCGACACATGCCTGTTCATTCTCGAGGTGCTGCATCGCGACCTGGGCGACGATCGCTATCGCCCATGCCCGCTCCTGCGCAAGCACGTGGACGCAGGTTGGCTGGGGCGGAAGAGCGGGAAGGGCTTCTACGACTACTCCAAGTAGCTCGAGTTCGAATTCGAATTCGAATTCGAACTCGATTCGGAGGCTTTGTTGTCGGAAATAGATTCAATCCGCGAGCTGGCGCACGACTTCGCGGAGGCGGAGTTGCGGCCGCACGTGGAAGCGTGGGACGGCGACCGGGCCATGGACCCGGCGGTGCTGCGTCAGCTCGGCGAGCTGGGTTTCTTCGGCATGTTGGCGCCGGAGGAGCACGGCGGCATGGCGTTCGACCTGCCCACCTACGTGGCGGCGCTGGAGGTGCTGGCGTGGGGAGAGCCTTCCGTTGCCTTGACGCTGTCCATCCACAGCGCGTTTGCGGTGTCCCTGCTGCTGCGTTACGGCGCGCCGGAACAGAAGCAGCGTTGGCTGCCGCCGCTCGCGTCTGGCGATGTCGTGGGTTGTCTGGCACTTTCCGAGCCGGAGGCCGGCTCGGATGTGGCCGCCGTGGCGACGCGTGCGGTGCGGGATGGGGACGACTGGCGGTTGAGTGGCGAGAAGCGGTGGGTGACGAACGGTGGGCCGGGTGGCCTGGCGGTCGTGATCGCGCGGACGGACGGTGACGGGGGGGAGGGGCTGAGCGCGTTCCTGGTGCCGACGGACGCGGCGGGCTACCGGGTCGTCGCCCGTGAGCGGACCATGGGTCTGCGGGCGGCGGAGGTGGTCAGCGTGCGACTGGACGATGTGCAGGTGGGGCCCGAAGCGCTGCTGGGTGCGGAGGGCGCGGGGTTCCGCCTTGCCATGGAAGGGTTGGACCTGGGGCGGTTGGGAATCGCGGCGCAGGCCGTGGGCATTGCCCAGGCGGCGCTGGACCATGCCCTGGGGTATGCGGGCGAGCGGGAACAGTTCGCCCGCAAGATCCGCGAGTTCGAGGCTATCCAGTTCAAGCTCGCGGACATGGCCACGCGGGTGACGGCGGCGCGGTCGCTGCTGGCGCACGCGGCGGTCGAGTACAACACCGCTCATTCCGCGATGGCAAAGCTGTTCGCCAGCGAGGCGGCGATGTATGTCGCGACGGAGGCGGTGCAGATCTTCGGCGGTTACGGCTTCATGCGGGACTACCCCGTGGAGAAGCTGATGCGGGATGCCAAGGCCACGGAGATCTATGAAGGGACCAACGAGATCCAGCGCGTGGTAATCGCGCGGGAACTGTATCGGGGATAGCCCGGGGCGGGCGCCGACGCCTGCTCCGGCACTGAAGGAGAGCCACATGGAAATCTTCGAGATGATGGCCGAGCATGATCACGAGCAGGTGGTGTTCGGCTCCGAGCCGGCAGCAGGCTTTCGCGGTATCATTGCCATCCACAACACGCGGCTGGGCCCCGCCCTGGGGGGCACCCGCTTCTGGAACTACGGCAATGATTCTGAAGCGCTACGGGACGTGCTGCGGCTGTCGCGTGGTATGACGTACAAGGCGGCGGCCGCGGGACTCAACCTGGGTGGTGGCAAGTCCGTGATCATCGGCGACCCGAAGATGCAGCGTCGCGAGATGATCATGCGGGCGCACGGGCGTTTCGTGGAAACGCTGAAGGGGCGTTACATCACGGCCGAGGACGTGGGCACGAGCGTGGAGGACATGGACTACGTGCACATGGAGACGGAGTACGTGACGGGCCTGGCGGGCCGGTCGGGCGATCCGTCGCCGGTGACGGCCTACGGTGCGTACCGCGGCATCAAGGCATGCGCCAAAGAGAAGTACGGAAACGACTCGCTGGACGGCCTCACGATCGCCGTGCAGGGCGTGGGCCACGTAGGCTACTATCTGTGCGAGGACCTGGCTGCTGAGGGCGCCAAGCTGGTCGTGACGGACATTGACGAGGAGCGCGTCAAGCGCGTGGTGGACGAGTTCGGCGCCAAGGCGGTTCCGGCCGACAAGATCTACGGCGTGGACGCCCAGATCTTCGCGCCGTGCGCCCTGGGCGCCATCGTCAACGATGAGACCATCCCGCAGTTCAAGTTCGAGATCATTGCCGGTGCGGCGAACAACCAGCTGGCGGAGGAGCGCCACGGCGAAGAGCTGATGAAGAAGGAGATCCTGTACGCGCCGGACTACGTCATCAACGCGGGCGGACTCATCAACGTGTACGGCGAGCTGAACGCGTGGTCGCCGGAGCGGGCCAAGCGCAAGGCCGGCGAGATCTACGACACTCTGGGTCAGCTCTTCGAGCTGGCGCGGGAGCAGGGCATTCCGACGAGCCAGGCGGCCGATCGGCTGGCGGAGCGCCGCATCGACCAGGTCGCTGCGATCCAGCGGACATGGGTATGAGCGGGAACCTGGATTCCATTCAACGGCAGGACCCGGACGTCTACCGTGCCATCATCGCGGAAGCGGGCCGGCAGCATGATTACCTCGAGCTGATCGCCAGCGAGAACTTCACCTCGCGGGCGGTCCTCGAGGCGGCCGGCACGGTGTTGACCAACAAGTATGCGGTAGGCTACCCCGGTCGTCGCTATTACGGCGGCTGCGAGTGTGTGGA
>JARRJS010000042.1:0-29307 GCA_037388885.1 Gemmatimonadota bacterium | reverse complement strand
GTGCACGATGAGGCGGTCGATGACGCCATCGGACTCGAGGCGGCCCAGGACGTCGGCGGTGCCGTCGGAGGAGCCGTCGTCGACGCAGATCAGCTCGACGTCCAGCGGCACGCGCCACACGCGTTGGATGGCCGTCTCCACGGTGGCGGCCTCGTTGTAGACCGGCATGATGACGGTCAGCCGGAGAGGACGCGGATCGCTCACGATTCGTTGATCCCGTAACGGTTGAGCTTGCGATACAACGTGGACGGATCGATGCCCAGGACCTCCGCAGCGCGAGCCTTGTTGCCACCCTCCGACTGGAGAACCCACAGAATGTAGGCTCGCTCGATGACCTCCAGCGTCGGGTTGGAAGGCTGCCGTTCGGACACGAGCGGCTCCTCGGGCGGCTCCACGATCCGGGCCGGCAGCTGGGCCACGTCGATCACGCTATCGTCGGAGAGGACCGCCGCGCGCTCCAGGGCGTTCTCCAGCTCGCGCACGTTGCCCGGCCAGTCGTATGCCTGGAGCACCGTGCGCGCGTCATCGGTGAGACGACAGGGCTTGCCGTCGACGCTGCTGGTCTCCAGGAAGTAGTCGGCCAGCAGCAGGATGTCGTCTCCGCGCTCGCGTAGGGCGGGCACATGCAGCGAGATCACGTTGAGACGGTAGTACAGGTCACTGCGGAACGTGCCCCGGCGCATCTCCTGCTCCAGGTCCCGGTTCGTTGCCGCGATCACACGCACGTCGATGGGCACCGGCTCCGTGGCGCCCACCGGGACCACCTCCCGCTCCTGGAGCGCCCGCAGCAGCTTTACCTGGAGGGCCGGCGACATCTCGCCCACCTCGTCCAGGAAGAACGTGCCGCCCTTGGCCGCCGCCAACAGTCCTCGTTTGTCCCGCACCGCGCCGGTGAAGCTGCCCTTCATGTGGCCGAAAAGTTCCGATTCCAGAAGGCTCTCCGGCAGCGCGGCGCAGTTCACGGACACGAACGGGCCGTCCGCGCGGTCCGAGAGCGCGTGGATGTGCCGGGCCAGGATTTCCTTGCCCGTGCCGCTCTCGCCAGTGAGCAGCACCGTCGAGTCGGTGGGCGCCACCATCTCGGCCAGCTTCAACACTTCGGTGAACACACGGTTCTTGCCCACCGGCCGCTCACCCCGCGAAGCGTCGCGACGCTGGATCTCGCGGCGGAGCGCGACATTCTCGCGCTTCAACTTGCGGGACTCGCCGGCCCGCCGGCACAGCGCCAGCAGCTCCGCGTTGCTGAACGGCTTCTGGAGATAGTAGAACGCGCCCTCGTTCACGGCCTGGATGGCCGATTGCAGCGACGCCTGGGCCGTCATGAGGATCACCGGCGTCTCCGGATCGCGCGACCGCACCGCCGTCAGCACATCGATGCCCGACATGCCCGGCATGCGCACGTCCGTCAGCACGACGTCCGGATCGATCTCCGTCCAATCCTCCAGCGCCGCAGCGCCGGTGTCACGCACGTCCACATCGAAGCCCTCGCCTTTCAGCAGGATCTTCAGCGTGCGGAGCAGGGACTCCTCGTCGTCAATGATCAAAATCTTCAGGCTCATGATCCGTTCTGCTCCTGATAGGCAGGCAGGTAGATCGTGAAGGTGGACCCGGCGCCAGGCGCCGTATCCACGAAGACGGCGCCCAGGTGCGCCTCCACGGCACGATGCACCATGGCCAGGCCCAGGCCTGTGCCGCCGGCGCGCCGGGTGTAGAAGGGGTCGAAGATGCGCTGCGCTTCCTCCTCCCCGATGCCGGGACCCGTGTCCTGCACCGACAGCCGGATCGGATTCGCCATGGCCACGCCAGGCGGCAGCTCCACGTCCTCGATCGCGCCCAGCTCCACCACCACCTCGCCGTCGGGCGGCGTCACCTGCAGCGCGTTCAGCACCAGGTTGAACACCGCCCGGTGCAGCAGGTCCTCGTCCCCGTCCACCGCCAGCTCGCCGTTGGCGCGCCTCAACCGGACCGGCGCCCCCGAAACCCCGTCCGGGTGCTGCGACGCCAGCCGACAGGCGCCCGCCACCACAACTCGCAGGTCCACCCGCTCCCGCCGCTGCACCTCCACGCCGCTGAACTCGATAAACTCCGATAGAAGCCGGCTGAGCCGGTCCGACTCTGCCAGCACCAGGGTCCTCAACGTGTTCCGATCGTCATTGTCCACATGGCCACCCGTGAGCTGCTCCGTGGCACTCCGGATGGACGCCAGCGGGTTCTTCAGCTCGTGCGCCAGGGACGCTGCCAGCTCCGCCACCACCTGCAACCGGTCCGCACGCCGATGCAGATCCTCCAGCCGCTTGCCATCCGAGATGTCCTGCACCACCGCCGTCACCCACGGCCGGTCTTCCCGCTCCAGCGCCGTCGTCCGCACACCCAGAACCCGCGCCGCCGATGCATCGTGCACCCGCGTCTCGTACCAGTGCACCGGCACACGCGACGTCGATGTCCGCCGCATCGTGCCACCCAGTCCCGGCGCCCGCCGGTCCAGCTCCTTCAGGACCGGGCGCCCCAGCCACTCCCGTTCCGGCACGCCCAGCAACGTCTCCGCCGCCTGGTTCATGTACGCCAGCTTGCCATCCTCATCTACCGTCACCACCCCGGTGTCGATGGTCCCCAGGATGTCGTCCGTGTCCAGCCGCAGCTGCCGCAACGCCAGCTCCATCGCGCCCAGCTGGGTACCCGTCCGCCGCAACCGCTCCCCCAGCCAGGCCGTTACCAGCGCCACCACCGCGAACAACGCCATCTGCAGGAACACGCCCGGAGTCGGCTGCGTTGAGTGCCCCCACACCCCGTCCGCGAAGTACAGCATGGTCGCCAGCGCACCGATCAACATGCCGCCACGCAACGGCAGCATCAGCGCACCCTCCGCAATCACAAGGATGTAAAGCGACGCAAAATCGCTCTCGCTGCCCCCCGTCAGGTGCACTACGCTCGTCACCAGCAGCGTGTCGAAAATTGCCTGGGAATACAGGAAGTTCGGGCCCGGTATCCGCTCTGCGATGTGCGTGTGCCAGAAGCTCGCACCCGTCACCAGCAGGGACACCACCAGCACCAGCGTCGCCAACAGCGTGGTCTCCGGCCCGATCATCGGCCGCGTCCACACGAACAGCGCGCCTGAAAAGATCCCCGCCGCCAGCGTTAGCCGCGCCAGATACAGCAGCCGCAGGAATCGCCGCGATTGTACCATCATCGTACCGGCCAGGCTGTCATCGCATCGAAGGGAGAGCCGTCGGCCAAGGGTCCCGGCCAACTGCGGCATCGTTGCAAGGTAGGGCGGCCGTTTGCATGTTGCAAGAGCCCTGTTTTGCAAATTGTCAAATGGGGAACACCCCCGCCACCCGCGGGTTGAAGAGAGAATCCTGGACGAACTCCTCCCCCGAACGTAGGCTGCACAATAGCGGTGTGTACACGAAAGGCGGGGTTCGCGCGTCCTCCTATGGAGGCACGGTCCCGGGCGTCGGCCCGACACGAGGAGACTGAATGTCGAAGCAGGTGAGCGCGGTCCGAATTGCAGCGGTCGTGGCCGGTACGGTGTTGATGAGCGCGATCCCGTCGTCGGCGTCGGCGCAATACTTCGGGCGCAACAAGGTGCAGTACGAGACGTTCGACTTCCGGGTGCTGAACACGGAGCACTTCCGGATCTACTACTATCCGGCGGAAGCGGAGGCAGTGCGGGACGCGGCGCGCATGGCGGAGCGTTGGGAGCATCGTTACGAGCGGCTGTTCAACCACAAGCTGACGGACGTGAAGCCGATGGTGCTGTACGCGGACCATCCGGACTTCCAGCAGACGAACACGACGCCCGAGACGTTGGGTGAGGGGACGGGTGGCTTCACGGAGGGGTTGAAGGATCGCGTGGTGCTGCCGTTGACGGGCAGCTACCGGGACACGGACCATGTGATCGGCCACGAGCTGGTGCACTCATTCCAGTACGACATCGCGAAGGCGCGGGGTGCGTTGACCCGGCAGGGCATGGGGAGCCTGCCGCTGTGGTTGATCGAGGGGATGGCAGAGTACCTGTCGCTGGGTCGAGAGGACACGAACACGGCGATGTGGTTGCGGGACGCGGCGTTGCGGGGTGACCTGCCGACGATAGAGCAGTTGACGACGGATCCGCGGTTTTTCCCATACCGTTACGGGCAGGCGTTGTGGGCGTACATCGGCGGTCGTTGGGGGGACCGGACGGTCACGGAGCTGTACAAGGCGGCGCTGGACGGGGGGTGGCCGGCGGCGGTGCGGCGGTACCTGGGTCTGACGCCGGACCAGTTGTCGACCGAGTGGCTGACGACGATCCGGGCGACGTACCTGCCATTGATGGAGGGCCGGCAGCGGCCGGGCGACATTGCGCAGAAGGTGCTGGCGCGGGACATCGATGCGGGCGAGATGAACGTGAGCCCGGCGGTGAGTCCGGACGGTCGGTACGTGGCGTTCTACAAGGAGGATCTGTTCGACGTCAAGCTGTACCTGGCGGACGCGAACACGGGCAAGATGATCCACCAGCTGGTGAGCTCACAGTCGAACGTTGAGTTCGACGCACTGAGCTTCCTGAACTCGGCGGGCGCATGGTCGCCGGACGAGAAGAAATTTGCGTTCACGGTGTTCTCCGGCGGGGACAATGCGTTGGCGATCGTGGATGTGGGCAGCCGGAAGGTGGAGCGGCGGATCCGGCTGAAGGACGTGGGTGCGGTGCACAACCCGGCCTGGTCGCCGGACGGGCGTCGCATCGCGTTCTCGGGGATGAAGGGCGGGATGAGCGACCTGTACGTGCTGGACCTGGAGACGAACCGCCTGGAGCAGCTGACGGACGACAAGTACGCGGACCTTCAGCCCGCATGGTCGCCGGACGGGAAGACGCTGGCGTTTGTGACGGACCGTGGGCCGGAGACGGATTTCCGGCAGCTCAAGTACGGGCCCATGCACCTGGCACTGATGGATATGCGCACGCGGAACATCCGGCTGCTGGATATCTTCCGCGCGGGCAAGCACATCAATCCCCAGTTCTCGCCGGACGGCGAGAGCCTGTACTTCATCTCGGACGCGGACGGATTCGACGATATCTTCCGGTTGGCCCTGGACACGGGGCGCCTGTACCGGGTGACCCGGCTGGCGACGGGCGTGAGTGGGATCACGAACCTGTCGCCGGCATTGACGGTGGCGCAGCAGGAGGGCCGGGTGATGTTCTCGGTCTTCACGAACGGCGACTACGTCGTGTACGGAATGGAAGCCGATGCCGCGCAGGGCACGCCGGTGGACCCGCTGGCGGCCAACGCGTCGACGGACCCGCCGGTTGCCGGCGTGCTGCCGCCGGTGGAAGGCCTGAACCGGGGCGTCATCGCGGCGTACCTGGATGACCCGGGGACGGGCCTGCTGGCGGCGGAGGACTTCGCGGTCAAGAACTACCATCCGTCGCTGTCGCTCGACTACGTGGGCGTGCCGATGGTGGGTGTGGCGGTGACGCCGTTCGGCACGGGCGTCGCCGGCGCCGCGGCCGCCTACTTCAGCGACATCCTGGGAAACCGTTCGCTGGGCGTGGCGGTGCAGGCGAACGGCACGGTCAAGGACATCGGCGGCCAGGTGGTCTATCAGAACATGAAGCATCAGTGGAACTGGGGCGTGGGAGGCGGCCGCGTCCCGTACCAGCTGATCCTGCCCCAGATCGGCATGGACACGATGTCGACGTCGAATGGCCCCGTGCCGGCGTTGGTGGAGCAGATCCTGCGCCTGCGCATCTACCAGGACCAGGCCCTCGTGATGACGGAGTATCCTTTCTCAAAGACCATGCGCCTGGAGTTCGGAGGCGGATACACCCATTACGGGTTCAGCCTGGAGGCGGACCGGATCTACTTCGACCCATCGACCGGCCAGCAGATCGGGCGGAATCGGCAGGACCTGGACGTGTTGCAGATCCCGGGCATCACGGACGCCAACGTGAACCTGGCGACGGCATCGGTGGCGCTGGTGGGCGACTGGTCCGATTTCGGGTTCACGGCTCCCATCCGAGGCGGGCGCTACCGCCTGCAGGTGGTGCCGACGTTCGGGGAGCTGCAGTACATGACCCTGGTAGCGGACTACCGCCGCTACTTCTTCCACTACCCGTTCACGCTGGCGTTCCGGGGCCTGCATTACGCCCGCTACGGCAAGGACGCGGACCAGCAGAGCTTCCTGGTCCAGCCGTTCTACCTGCCGGACGAGTACTACATCCGCGGCTACGCGCCAGAGTCCTGGGACGTGGCCCGGGAATGCGTGACGGCCCCCGCGATAGCCGCCAACGGGTCCACAGGCCAGGACGCGTGCGCCAACTGGAGCGCCCTGCTGGGCTCACGGCTGGCGGTCATGAACCTGGAGCTGCGCATCCCGCTCATCGGCGTGCCCCAGTACGGCCTGCTACACTTCCCGTTCCTGCCCACGGAGCTGGCGGCGTTCGTGGACGCCGGCGTGGCGTGGACAGGTGCGCAGGCTCCGTCCTGGGAATGGATCCGGGATCCGCGCTCACCGGAAGCGCTGAATGCGCAGGGGTATTTCAAGCGGTACCCGGTAGCGAGCGTCGGCGTGGCGGCACGGGTCAACGTGCTGGGATTCCTGATCTTCGAGACCTACTACGCCTACCCGTTCCAGCGACCCGACAAAGGCTGGCACCTCGGCTTCCAGATCATGCCGGGGTGGTGACCACCCGGCCCGTCCACCACCCCGACGGGGAGAGCCCCTCCCCACCACTCCACCCCGACGGGGAGACGGGGGGATCCGCTCCCCCTACACCTGCCCGACGGGGCGATGGGGAGACCCGCCCTCCGCACCTCCCCGACGAGGGGAGAGCGTGACGGCGGCCACACTGAACCCGTTCATATTCGATGCACGCTTCCCCCTGTCTCCGCCGTCTCCCTGGCGGTGGCGGGGCAGACGGGCGGGGGTCTCCCCGTCGGGGACAGGTGGGGCGAGGCGGACATCGGGGTGGTGGAAGGGCGAGGCGGCTACGGCAGGCTCTCCCGGACCCACTTCAGCAGGGTTTTGGGGCTGAACGGCTTCTCCAGGAGTCGGATGCCCGGCTGCAGCTCGCCGCTCTCGCTGATCTCACCCTCGGCGTAGCCGGACATGTAGAGCACGGCCGTGCCCGGGCGCTGCGCCACGATGCTGGCGGCGGCGCGGGGACCGGAGAGCTCCGGCATGACCACGTCCGTGAGAAAGAGGTGGATCTCGTCGGGGTAGCGTCCGGCCAGGTCGACGGCCATGCGGCCGTTTTCCGCTTCCAGGACCCGGAACCCTTCCCGCTCCAGGACGCGTCGCACGAGGTTGCGCACCGCGACCTCGTCCTCCGCCAGCAGGATCGTGCGCCCCGAATCCGTGTTGCCCATGCCTCCGCCGGATGAGAGAATACGGGTCAGTTTCCCGGGCTGCCGGCGACATGTCAAGCCGGAGACGCGGGCGGCCCATTAAACCGTTTGAATCGGGTGAAGTCAAGTGAGCGATAGATCTACGTTGGACCCCATCATGCGGCCGAGCTCCATCGCGGTGATCGGCGCGAGCCGCAATCGCGGGACGGTCGGCTACCAGATCGTGGACAACCTCGTGCGCCACGGATACGGGGGCGTCGTGTACCCCGTGAACCCGAAAGCGCGGGCGATCCATTCCCTGCCGGCGTACGCGTCGGTGAAGGACATCCCGGGGGCGGTGGACCTGGCCGTCGTCGTGGTGCCGAAGGAGCTGGTGCTGCAGGTGGTGGACGAGTGCGGGGAGAAGCGGATCCCCGGCCTGGTGGTCATCTCTGCGGGTTTCCGCGAGGTGGGCGGCGCCGGCGTGGAGCTGGAGCATCAGCTGGTGGAGCGCGCCCGGCGGTACAACATGCGGCTCGTGGGCCCGAACTGCATGGGCGTGGTGAACACGGAAGATGGGCTTTCGATGAACGCGACGTTTGCGCCCTCCATGCCCCCGGCGGGCCCGGTGAGCTTCATGAGCCAGTCGGGTGCCATGGGCGTGACCATCCTGGATTACGCTGCCGAGTACGGCATCGGCATCCACAACTTCGTCTCGGTGGGCAACAAGCCGGACGTGAGCGGCAACGATCTGATCGAGTACTGGGCGGAGGATCCGGCCACGCGGGTGATCCTGCTGTACCTGGAGAGTTTCGGCAATCCGCAGCCGCGTCGTCGCACACGGGCGCGCTGGCGGGCGGGCTGGACGTGGCCACCGACGCCTTGCTGGAGCAGTGCGGCGTTCTGCGCGTGGATACGGTGGAGGAGCTGTTCGACCTGGCGATGGCGTTCGATGCGCTGCCGATCCCGAAGGGCAACCGGGTGGCCATCCTGACGAACGCCGGCGGTCCGGGCATCATCATCGCGGACGCGTGCGAGTCGGCGGGCCTGGAGGTGGTGGAGCTGGCGCCGGAGACGCAGGCGGCCCTGCGCAAGGTGCTGGCGGCGGAAGCCAGCGTGCGGAATCCGGTGGACATGATTGCGTCGGCAACGCCGGAGACGTATCGCATCGCCCTGGGCCTGGTGCTGGACGACGACCGGGTGGATGCGGCCATCGCGGCGTTCGTGCCGCCGCTCGGCGTCCGGCAGCAGGACGTCGCCGAGTCCATCGTCACGGCATCCAGTGAGCACAGGGAGAAGCCGATCCTGGCGGTGCTCATGGGTCGCGAGGGCCTGCCCCAGGGCCGGGCGGAGCTGAACGAGGCGGGGCTGCCCGCGTACATCTTCCCGGAATCGGCGGCCCGGGCGCTGGCAGCCATGCATCGCTACCGGTGCTGGCTCGCCCGGCCGGAAGGCGAGTTCGCCACGTTCGACGTGGACCGGGCACAGGTGCGGCACATTATCGAGAAGGCCCGGGCCGCCGGTGAGGAACACCTGGCCATCCAGGACGCGGTGGCGCTGCTGAGCGCGTACGGCGTGCCCACGGCCGGCGTCCGGCACGCCACGACGGCCGATGAGGCCGCGACGGCGGCGGTCGAGCTGGGCCTGCCTGCGGTGCTCAAGATCCTGTCGCAGGACGTCGTTCACAAATCCGACGTGGGCGGAGTGGCGGTGGACCTGCGTTCCGACGACGAGGTGCGTGAGGCGTTCGCCCGCATCACGGACAGCGTGCGCGCCCAGCTGCCCGACGCCCGCATCGACGGCGTGCTCGTGCAGCCGTATGTGAAGGGCGGTCGCGAAACCATCGTGGGCGTGACGACGGATCCCAGCTTCGGGCCCGTTCTGATGTTCGGCCTGGGCGGCATCTATGTGGAGGCGCTGCGGGACGTGACGTTCCGGGTGCATCCCGTGTCGGACGTGGACGCGCAGGAAATGGTGCGGGAGATCCGGGGCCACAGCATGCTGCAGGGCATCCGCGGCGAGCCCCCCTCGGACATCGGCGTCATCGTCGAGACGATCCAGCGCATCTCTCAGCTGGTGGGCGAGAACCCGGAGATCCTGGAGCTGGACATCAACCCGTTCGTCGTCTTCGAGGAGGGCGCCATGGCCGTGGACGCACGCGTCCGCATCGACCTCGAGGACCACGGGCGTACACCTTAGATGCCGCGCCACTACCACCTCATTGGCATTGCCGGCACGGCCATGGCCTCCCTGGCCGGGCTGCTGAAGAGCGCCGGCCACCAGGTCACCGGCTCGGACGAGGGCATCTACCCGCCCATGTCCACCATGCTGGAACAGCTCGACATTCCGGTGATGGAAGGGTTCCGGCCGGAGAACCTGCAACCGGTGCCGGACGTCGTCGTGGTCGGCAACGCCATCTCGCGGGGCAACCCGGAGCTGGAGGCGGTGCTGAACGAGAAGCTGTACTACACTTCGGCGGCCGTCGTTCTGAAGGATGAGTTCATCCGGGGCCGCCACTCCCTGGCGGTCGCGGGCAGCCACGGCAAGACGACCACGACGTCGCTGCTGGCCTGGGCGCTGGAATGCGGGGGGCTGAAGCCGTCGTTCCTGATCGGTGGGATCGCGGAGAACTTCGGCAGCTCGTTCCGCCTCACGGACTCGCGGTATTTCGTCATCGAGGCGGACGAGTACGACACGGCGTACTTCGACAAGGGGCCGAAGATGTGGCACTACCTGCCAGATACGGCGGTGGTGACCAACGTGGAGTACGACCACGCGGACATCTTCCGGGACGAGGAGGCATACCGGTTCGCGTTCTCCCGGTTCATCAACCTGATCCCGTCCCAGGGCACGCTAGTGGCGGGTTGGGAGTCGCCGGTGGTCCGCGACCTGGCCAGGATCTCTCTCGCCCCGGTTGAATCGTTCAGTCTCGACGCCGGCTCCACGACGTGGCACCCGCGCTGGACCGCCACGGACATCACGTACGGGCCCGACGGGACATGCTTCGTCGTCCGGCACGACGGCGACGTATGGGGCGAGGTGGAGACGCCACTCGCGGGTGGATTCAACGTGCGCAACTGCCTGGCGGCCATCGCCGCTGCCGATTCGGTGGGTGCCGACCGTGACGCGGTGCGCGATGCCTTGAAGAGCTTCCGCAGCGTGCGCCGGCGCCTGGAGGTGCGCGGCACGGTCGACGGCATCACGCTGATCGACGACTTCGCGCACCACCCCACCGAGGTGCGCGAGACCATCGAGGCCGTGCGGCAGAAGTACGCCGGGCGCCGGATCGTGGCCATCTTCGAGCCACGCAGCTATACGGCCCAGCGCCGCGAGTTCGAGGACGCGTTCCGCGATGCGCTGGGCCACGCGGACACCGCGGTCATCGGCGCGCTGTTCCACCCCGAGCGCTACACCGCCGAGACCGGCATGGACCCGGTGCGGCTGGCGGCCCGACTCACCGAGGAAGGGACGCCAGCACGGGCCATCCCCGACGTGGACGACATCGTGCGCACGCTGGCCGCGGAGCTGACGTATGGTGACGTGGTGCTGGTCATGTCCAACGGCGGGTTCGGGGGGATCCACGGGAAGCTGCTACGCGCACTCAAGGTCAAGGGTTGAGCCCGCCGCACGCTCGATTGAAGGGATCCCGCGCTGTCTTGGTCAACGGCGTGCCCGTGATTGCGGATGGCAAAATCCCGGGGCCCGGCCCGGGAAGGTGTTGCCGGGGCCCGTGCATGGTAATGGGCTGATCAGGTTCGTTCGGCAGGAGGGAGAGATGGACGCGATGGAAGCGCGTGATCCCGATGGATCATGCAGCGAGGGTGCCCACCGGCCGGTGCGCCGGTTCCTCACTCTCGGGGTAATCGCCCTGGCATTGCTTGGCAGCACGTTGCTGGCCGCGTGCGCCTCACCGAAGCCGGCGCAGCCAGCCTTCACCGTCGCCGCCGTCGACTCGGTCCTGGGCGAGCTCGGCGGTCGTTTGACCTCCAGCCTCCGCCGCGAGCAACGCTGGCGCCTCATCAGCTCCGTTGGCACGGGGTTGCCGCCTCAGAACTACCAGCTGTCCGACCTACCCGATCCTGACTCGTACGGCGCCAAGTCGTTGGATGTCTATTGCACGCAATGTCTCTGGCTGCCCTCGGCGCAGATGCACTCGGCCGCGGAGTGGCCGCTGCTCGTGAACCGCATGCTGTTACGCTCGCGCATGCTCCAACACCGCCTGGGCGGACCGGTGATCGACACCCTCCTGGGCCGCTACATGGTTTATGTCATGAAGAACGCAGCCACACCCGCCCCGGACCGGGTCGACAGCCTGGTTGCCTACCTCAAACGCAACGCGCTGCCAACGGCCCGACCCGCTGAGCTGGGGAGCTCCGCCGCGGCCCGGCTGTTTGTCGAACGGTGCTCCGTCTGCCACCAGACCCCCACGCCCAAAGCTCACACTGCCTCGGAATGGCCGACGGTCGTCGCACGGATGCAGTCGAACATGGCCAAGATGGAATTGCCCCAACTCTCGGGTGAGGACGTCAAGACGATCGTGACGTTTCTGCAAAAGCACGCTGGGCGCTAGAGTCCGCCGTCCTGTGGGAGGCATCGGCCGTCCGATCGGGGCGGCAGAGCAGGAGCGGGACGCGCAACTCTCCGAGCACGCGGGGCACGACGCTGCCGAGGAGGAAGCGTGGCAGGGCGGTGCAGCCGTGCGTGGCCATGGCGACGAAGTTGGCGTGGACGCGCTCGGCGGCCAGCTGGATGGCATCGGCGGGGTGGATCTCCGTGACGACGGTGCGTTCGACGTGGACGCCTTCGAGCGAAGGGCGCTGCGCGACGGCGGTGAGTGCGATCTGCGCCGCGCAACCCAGCGTGCAATCAGGACAGTCGACGTAGGCGCCGGCCTCTTCCAACGCGACGACGATGTGATTCACCATCGTTCCTCTTCCTCGTTCAGCCCGCGTTGCCCGCCGGAGCGGGTGTGAGTGCGACGAGCTCAGTGTGAAACGCTTGCCATTGCTCGAGGGTGAGCGTGGCCACGGCCGCCCGGAAGCCGTTGCGCGGGGTGTCGGCCATGGCAGCGTGGGCGAAAACGTCGAGGTTGGTCCGCCAGTCGGGGATCCGGGATAACACCTGCGCGGCGGCCACCGGGTCGACGACGAGTCGCCGGCAGAGATCGGCGCCGATGCTGGTGTCAGAGCCGGGCGGCGACTGGATCGCGGGCGGAGTTGCGTACTCGGCTTCCATGTGCTTCATGACGACGGGCACCGCCACCTTGTTGGGTTCCTGGATGCCTTCGGAAAAGTGGTACTTGGTCTTCAGCCGGGCGATCTCGTCAGGCGGCTCGTCGTGGTGGTCGAACTTGCCCAGCGACTGTACGTAGTGGGCCACGGCGAAACGGTCCGCGGGCTTGATCATGTCGAACGCCCCCATGCTCGTTCCTTTGACGCCCTCGCTCAACGTGACATAGATATCGGCAATCGTGTAGCCACGGGTCCAGCCGCGGGGGCTGGTGAAGTCTCGGGGCGCGGGGTGCAGCGCAGATGCTGCGACGCCATCGCCTTTGCCGCCGGTCCCGTGGCAGGCGGCACAGTAGGTACCGAAGAGCTGTTTGCCGCTCGACAGTGCCTGTGGTGTTGAGGCGAACATCTGTGTGAGATCGAGGCCCCCCTTCACCTTTCCCTTGACGGTGGGGAAGATGGTCGGGTCCGGTTGCGTGTCGGCCATCGCCTGCCGGTACGGCAGCGTGTGGGTCCCGTGCCCTCGTACGAGCACGCTTCCGGCCACGATGGCGAGGCCGAAGACTGCGAGAACGCCGGCCACGACGGCGATGATCCTTTTCGAGTCCTGCGACATGTCTCGTTCCTTCACCTGAGATGGAACTCCAGGCCCGCCGGGAGGAACGGGTCGCCGACCGGCACATTCTGTTGGTTGCGCACACCCCTGCCGATGACGAGCAGGCCGCCGGACAGGAAGAACAGGGCGAAGGCCAGCTCAGGCCAGCCGAAATGCACGCCTGTCCCGAGCACGGGCGAGATGAGCCAGAAGACGTCGACGAATTCCATGAAGAGGACCCAGACCGAGACCCAGCGCAGTCGCCTCCAGTTCTTCTTGTCGTTCCTGGACATGAGGGCGAGGAACGGCACGAAGAAGTGCCCGATGCCGAGCAGAATGAACACGGGCTGCATGGCGCCAGACGTGCGCTGCTGGAACCAGAAGACCTCCTCCGGGAGATTTGCATACCACTGCAGCAGGTACTGCGAAAACGCGATGTAGCCCCAGAAGATGGTGAACCCGAAGAGCAACCCGCCGAGGTTGTAGAGGTGGTCGGCGGTAATCCCCGGGAGCCGGCCCCGGCGTCGGAGGTAGATGACGGCAAGCGATGTAGCCGCGAGCGCGGAGGTGGCCGCACCCGCGAAGAGGTAGACGCCGAAGATGTCGCTGTACCATGCCGCTGCAAGGCTTGACACCCAGTCGAAAGCGAAGTCCGTGATCGTCAGAGCGAGAATAACCATGAACACGGGTGAAAAGCGGCGCAGTCTGACTGTTTCGGAGGCGTCCCGGCTGGCGTCCTGACGGATGGATCCCTTGACCAGGATATTGTAGGACACGACCCAGAGCGTCAGACACAAAACGAGCCGTATCATGAAGAAGGGGTAGTTGAGCCAGCCGGACTTCAGCACCAGCGGTGTACTCGACGACGCGCCGGGCTGCGTCCACGAAAAGAGGACGGGCAGTGCGAACAGCGCGATCAAGCCGACGGGCGCCAACCAGGGAGTCAGTGAGGCGATCAACTCCGGGGCCCGGCGCAGGGGCACACTCCAGGTCGCAGCGGTGACATGCTGCAGCGCCACGAGGAACAGGGCGCCGAGCGCGAGGCACACCATGAACACGAACCACAGCAGCCAGTTGGCCAAGAAGCGCTGTGGCCCGTCAGCCAGGTATGTGACCGCGACGCCGATGGCGCCGAACGCGGTGAGTATCCACAAGGTCCTTGATTCTCGATTCGTCATCGCTGCATGTCTGCTGAGTCGGCGGTTGGAGAAGTCGGACGCGCTGCGGTCAGATCCCTCGCGGGCGCGTCCTGCGAGCGTTGCAGCGCCCGGATGTAGCGGACGATCGCCCAGCGATCGTTTTGCGAGATGTCCGCCGCGTAGGCGGGCATGGTGCCGTATCCTTCCGACATGACCCGGTACAGAGTGCCATCGGGCGCCTTGCGCATGGTGGCCGATTGCAGGTCGGCCGGCAGCGCTTTGTACGTGCTGTCGAGCCACGGTTTGCCCGTGCCGAGCCGGTCGTGGCAAACGGCGCAGTGGATGTCGAACAGGCGCCTGCCACGCTCGAGCACGCGCGCCGTGACGGGCAGCGGATCGATCAGCACCCGGCCTGCCTGCGCGGCACTCGCCGCCAGGATCGGCATGTAGGCGCGCGGCACCGTGCCACGCGGCGGGCGCTGCATCCCGCGCCGGTTCGTGAAGAAGCTGTCGGCGGCTTGTGCATCGAGTCTCGCCTGGCTTTCCATCTCCACCACCGGCCGGGTCGTCGGGATTGTCCTGATCGCCCAGGCCGTACCGAGCCCGGCGACGACGCATGCCGTGGCGATCGCGGCGGCGGTCCGCGCCCACCAACCGAATCCGACCTTGGCGTAGTGCGCCACCGGCAGCACCTCCACCGCCTCACCACCCGCGGCGCGCAGGGCCGCGGTCGCGGCATGGGTGTCCAGCCGGCCGTGGTCGGGCGTGACCATCAATGCGAACCTGTCCCGCGTGATCTCGTCGATCGCCTTGCTGCGGAGCACCGGATTGCCGAAGAAGGGCAGCTTGTTGAAGACGAAGAGCATCGCCAGGCCGGCGGTGAACGTGCCGAACAGGATCGTGCCCTCCAGCATGACGGGCACCCAGGCCTGCCAACCGTTATACGCCTTTCCGGCGGTCTGCAGCGGGTAGCTCACGGTGCTGGTCCACCACTCGAAGACGAAGGCGGCGGCGGCGCCGATGGCGCCTATGATGAAAACGAGCACGCCCAGCCTGGACTTCGGCAGCTCGAGCGCCTCGTCGAGACCGTGCACCGGGTAGGGGGTGAACGCCTCCAGCCTGGCGAAGCCCTCTTTCTTGAGCTTCGGGATCGCTTCGAGCAACGCGTCGGCGCTTGGGAACAGCGCGAGGACGCCGAACACGGACTCAGACATGCTCGACCTCCCGCGGCTTCGACCGGTAATGGACGATATCCGGCTTGACTTCCCAGGCCGCTATGATGGGCATCTTCTTCAGGAACAGCAGAAGCAACGTCATGAATATGCCGACCGACCCGAGGAGGATGGCGAAATCGATCGGCGTGGGCAGATAATTGCCCCATGTCGAAGGCACATAGTCACGGTGCAGCGACAGGATGATGATGGTGTAGCGCTCGAGCCACATCCCGAGCGTGACGCCCGCAGAGACGAGCACCATGACGGGCATGGACCGGCGGAATTTCCGGACCCACAGCAACTGCGGCAGCAAGACGTTGAAGAAGATGGTCAGCGAACCGGCCCACCATTGGTCGCCGAAGACGTAGTTGGCGAAGATGTAGCGGATTACGCCGTTCGAGCTGTACCACGCCGTGAAGCCTTCCATGAGATAGGCGTATCCCATGGCGCAGGAGAGGAAGAGGACCATCCGGTTGAGCAGGTCCATGTGCCGCAACGTGATGACGTTCTCCAGGTTCATGATCTTGCGGACGAACGCGAAGACGAGGACCACACCTGCGAACCCGGAGAACGCGGCGCCGACCACGAAGTAGGGCGGGAAGATGGTCATGTGCCAGCCGGGCACCATGGAGGAGGCGAAGTCCATGGACACGATGCTGTGAACGCTGAGCGCAAGCGTCGTGGTGAGCCCGGCAAGGATGAGGTAGGCCTTCTCGTACTGGAGCCAGTGTCGTGCGTTGCCGACCCAGCCGAGGCTGAGGAAGCCGAACACGGCGCGTTTCACCCGGCTGTGCACCCTCGACCGCAGTGAGGCGAAGTCGGGGATCAGCCCGAGGTACCAGAAGAGCACGGACACGCTGAAGTAGGTGACGACGGCGCACACATCCCAGATCAAGGGTGACCGGAAGTTGATCCACATGTCCCGCTCGTTCGGGTAGGGGAACAGCCAGTGGGGCAGCCATGGCCGGCCGATGTGGATGGCGGGGAACAGCATTGCGCACACGAACGCGAAGACGGTCACGGCCTCAGCGGTTCGCGCGATGGCGTTGCGCCAGCGTTGGCGGAACAGGTAGAGGATGACGGAGATCAGCGTGCCGGCGTGCCCGATGCCGACCCAGAACACGAAGTTGATGATCAGGAATCCCCACACCACCGGGATGTCGTTCCCCATGGTGCCGATGCCGGTGGACACCATGTAGCCGATGGCGGCGACGCCGATGAGCGCGAGCAGGATCGAGACTGTGATCGCGACGTACCAGGCCCTGGGCGGTTTGCTCTCGCTCAGGTTCCGGACGTGGTCGTCGAGGCCGGCCAGGGAGACATCGCCCTGGACCAACGGCTCGGTGCGCAGAGCCGGCGGGAGCGCGGACCCGGACTCGGTCCATCCTCCCGCGCGCCGCCGTTCGGTTTCAATGGCGGGCGAGGCGGAGCTCTTCATGGCCTCATGCATCGGCTTTCGTCCTCGGCGCTGCAGGGTTCTTCAGTTCCGCCAGGTAGGTGACCGCGGGTCGGGTTCCGAGCTCTTCGAGGATCGTGAAGCCGCGATTGCTGTGGGCCAGCTTCGCCACGCGGCTGCTGGGATCCTTCAAGTCGCCGAACACGATCGCGTCGGCGGGGCAGGCCGCCGCGCACGCAGGCTGGATATCGCCGTCGCGGACGGGGCGACCCTCGTCCTTGGCGATCTGCACGCCATTGCGGATGCGCTGGACGCAGAAGGTGCACTTCTCCATCACGCCACGCGGCCGCACCGTGACCTCGGGATTGAAGGCGAGGTCGAGGGGATCGCCAATGGCGCTGGTGTAGTCGAAGAAGTTGAAGCGCCGGCACATGTAGGGGCAGTTGGCCGCGCAATACCTCACACCGATGCAACGGTTGTAGATCTGCTCGTTCAGGCCATCGTCGCTGTGGACGGTGGCGGCGACGGGGCAAACGGGCTCGCACGGCGCGTCGTCGCACTGCTGGCACAGCATCGGCAGGTGGGCGATCTGCGGGTTCTCGGCAGGTCCGACGTAGTAGACATCGCTGCGGATCCAGTGCATGGTTCTGCCGTGGGCCACCTGCTCGGGCCCGACGACCGGGATGTTGTTCTCGGACTGGCAGGCGATCTGGCAGGCGGCGCAACCGATGCACGCGGACAGGTCGATGGCCATGCCCCACTTGTGCTCGGGCCACTTCTCGTTCCTGTTGAGCGTCGCCAACTCGTTCTCGTCCTCGGGCGGGCCCGCGTTCTTCGCGTACTCGTCGAGCGACCAGAGTCGGAAGACGTTCCGCCCCTGCGCGCTGAACTGCTCCTGCGAGCGGACCAGCGGCTGGTGGCCGCTCGAGCGGAAGACGCTGACGCCGGAACGGCATAGAGGCGCCGAGCCGTCGTCGGCGACGAGCGGGAACACGTTCGCGCCACGGCCGGCGGCGACGTCGCCCTCACGGCCGTAGCCGAGCACGGCAAACGCGGCACCTTCCGCCTGGCCCGGCTGCACCAACACGGGCAGTGTGACTCTGCGGGCGCCGATCTCGACGGAGACCATGTCTCCATCGGCGACGCCGAACCTGGGCGCATCAGCGGCCGATACGGACAGGTGGTTGCCCCAGCAGACTTTCGTGATTGGATCGGGCAGTTCCTGTAGCCAGCCGATGTTTGCGTAGCGCCCGTTCCAGAGCTTGAGGTCTGGCTCGATGAGCAGGTCCATGCCCTTCGCCGCTCGCGATGTGGCGGCCGTCCGGGCCGCCTCGACGATGGGCTTCACCCTGATTCTGCGCGCCGGCCGCGCTGCGGCTCGCCGGCGCACGACCCCGTCGTGGACGGCTGCGACCCAGTACTGCTCAAAGCTCGCCAACGTCCCCTTCGGGTAGACCTCCTTGTGCCAGCGCGCCATCAGGTAGGTGCGGTAGTCGGTTTCGACCTGTTCCGAGCCCGTCAGGCGCTTCACCCATTCAAGCAGGATCGCCTCGCCCTGTCGCGTGTCGTAGAGCGGCCGGATCAAGGGCTGCTGCACGCTGAGCAGATCCGTGGACGGCTCGTAGTCGTTCCAACTCTCGAGCCAGTGGTTGACCGGAAGGACCGCATCACAACGGCGGGCCGTCTCGTCGTTCTCCAGCCCGAGGTGCACCTTCAGGGGAACGTCGGCCAGCGCCCGGTTGAAGCCGTCCGCGTCCGGAATGGCGTATGACGGGTTCGTTCCCCAGAAGATGGCGGCGGCATAGGTCCCCGAACCGAGCTGGCGCGTGAGCTCGGCCATCTCGGCTGGCGTGGCCAGGGGCGGCGCATCCGTGGAAAAGGCCGTGTCCACGGTGTAGCCCTCAGCGCCGAGCATGGTATTGATCAAGGCGACCGCGGCATGAGCCTCCGGCGGCAAGGACGGTCCGGCGACCACGAGGCTACGCTTGCCGGCGCCGGCCAGATCGTCCACCAGTGTCGAGAGGAGCCCGCGTTCAACGCCGTATCGTCGAGCGACGCCGGCGAGATCGAACGGCACCAGCACATCGGCTGCGAGGCCCGCGGGATAGGGCAGGCCGCGGTGGACGTGTAGCGCCCGCGCCACGGCAAAAGCGAGCTGAGCGGCACCGGACGGCCTCACGGGAATTCGCACGTCCGCCTTGCTGCCCGTGATGCTCATGTGGCTCTCGAGGGCGTACAACCGATTCATCGGATCGCCGGGCTTCGCCAGCTTGCGGTTGCGGGTGAACCCGGCAATGGCCGGAACCGCAGTGTCCATGCTGCCCAACAGATCCGCATCGAAGGCCGCGATGACCCGTGCCCGCTCGACGCGAAGGCGGGGCGTGCGCACCTCGCCGTACAGCGCTGCGGTGGCCGCGCGGTCCGAGAGCCCGAGCGACGGCTCCCACGCCACGTGCTTCAGCTCCGGCAGCGCCTCCTCCAAGTCTGCGATCACCGCCCTGCGCGTAGGCGAGATCACAGCCGGGGTGAGCAGCAGAACGGCCTGTCCGGCCGTCCTTGCCGCCTGGAGGACGGCGACGATCTGAGCCTGGGCGCGCGCCCAGTTGGTGGGCTTGTCGGCGAGCCGCGGCGCGCGCAGCCGTTGCGGGTCGTACAGTCCGAGGATGTCCGCTTGTACCCGCAACGACGTCTTGCCCGCGAAGAGCGGGTGCTCGTCGTTGCCATCGATGTGGATGGGCCGTCCCTCGCGCGTCTTCACGAGCACGCCGTACGGGACGAGTCCTTCCTGGTAGGTGCTAGCGTAGTAATTCGCGACGCCAGGAATGACGTCCTTCGGCTTCTTCGTATACGGGACGATCGTGTCCCCGGGCGGTTTCTCGCACGCCGTCGTCGCGGCCAACGCCGTCGACGCGGCCATCAAGCTGATAAAGCGTCGCCTCGAGATACGCTCCCGCTCGGACGTCGGTTCAGCGGCCCGAGGCTGATCCTCTTGCCGGCTAGCCATGACGCTTCACCGAATACAGGGCGGGCTGCACGTTGCGCGATGGACCGCTGTGCGCAACGCCGGACGTGCCACCGCCCGACGGGCTGTGCCGCTTGGACAGGAGTCTCGGCAGCAACCGAAACCGTCCGAGGACACGTGTCTGCAACACGACCCCGCCCACCATGGTGGCGACCGTGACAAGACTCTGACGACGAGTCACCTTCATCTCGGCTCTCCTCTGATCTGCGTCTATCTGTGACATGCGGTGCAATCCGTCGGTCCCTTCTGGATGGGAGAGTCCGGCGGCAGGTACCGCCCCGGTTCGCGATGGCATTCCAGGCATTGCCCCATGCGCATGTTCATCACCCGACGCACGACATCCATGGTCTGCACGCGTCCATGACACGTCTGGCATTGAAGGCCGACGTTCACGTGCGACCGATGGTCGAAGAACACGTAGTCGGGAAGGTGATAAACCCGCTTCCACATCATGGGCTGGTCAGACGTCAAGCGCGGCACGACCGCCCTGTCGATGTAGCTGCTGTCCGCCATCACGATGTATTGATGACAGTTCATGCACGTCTGGAACGCCGGCACGGTCGCGTCGCGGCTGCGATCCGCGTTCGTGTGACAGTACTGGCAGGGAATACGGTTCAAACCCGCGTGGATCCGGTGCGAAAACGGGATGGGCTGCTTCGGCGCATAGCCCAGCGTGTAGCGCGCAGGCTCCGTCGCCCAGCCCACCCCCAGCATGGTCATGAACACCAGGACCACGCCCAACGGCACCACGATACGCCAAAACCGATCGCGCGGATGCACCTTACAGCCCCCTCGAAGAATCTCGAGCCACCGACCCCGCGCTCACCGCCGCGGCCCGGTCGCCTCCACGTCCAGCGCGCCCTTCATCCCGAGGGCCTGATGCGGCAGACAGACGAAGTCGTAGTGGCCGGGCTTGAAGGCATCGTTGATCGTCAGGTCGTACGTCTGGCCCGGCTGGGTCAGGAACGGACCGACCTTCCTGGATCCGAGATCTACGCCGGACGGGACCTTGGTGAACACCACGTCGTGCGGCGTGGTGGCCGTCTGCACGAACTCCAGGACGTCACCCGAGTGCACCGTCACATGCGCCGGTTCGAAGGCGAACGATGAGGGACTCTTGTCCACCATCTTCACCACGACCGTATCGCCCCCGGATTGTGTCCACGAGTGGTCCGGACCCACCGGGACTGTTGCCCGGCTGCCCCGGCCCGCACCCATGGTCGCCAGTGCGACCGTAACCATCATCACCGTTCTCATGAGCTTCCTCACGGCTTGCATGCTTCTGTATGGCCGGCCGCCGTGGCCGACTCCACAGCGCGCACCAGCTCTCCGTCCGACGGCGCGGCCATGTAGTAAAAGACGCCCTGCTCGACCACCGAGGCGTCCACGCCCGACGAGCATCCGCTCACGACGATCACCCGCGCCTCTGGACAGAAAGACTTCACCAGCGCGATCTCCAGTTGCGCCGCCTCCGGGCGGGCATCGATGGCGTCCACGATCGCGATCTGGGGCCGGCTGCCGACCACCGCGCCCAGCACCGAGGCACCCGGACGGGAAAACCACACTTCGAACCGATCCCGCGGCAGCTCGCTCGCGAGCGAGTCGCCCAATGACTCGGACGGGCTGACCACCAGAATGCTCGTTGCCACGTCACTCCCTCTCGGTTCCAGTGATTGACGATCGACGAGCGGCCGGGCCGCATTCGCGGCCCGGCCCCTTCGTTCAGAACGCCAGCCATGCCATCAGGAACAGTGCGTCGTTGTTGGCCGCGTTACGGCCGGTGCCGTCGTAGTTGGAACTGGCGCCGTTGAACTTCCCATAGAGCACGTACTGGAGGGCCAGGCGCATGTTCTGCCACGGGTTGTAGTCGAACTGCGCCATGAATCCGTTGCTGTCCGGGCTGCCGGATATGCTGCCTTCCACGGGATCGGCCGGGTAGAGCCCCGTGTCCGCGGTGCCGGAGGTGGCGAACAGTGCGCCCGTGAGGCCGATGGTCCGGTTGAACAGCAGGGTCGCGTTGGCGTTGTATGTGTTCAGCGTGTTCGTCGGGTTGGCGGCGTCGCCCGCGAGATAGCTCGCGTCCAGCGTCTGCTTTTCGTGGATCCAGGACGCACGCGCCGTCAGGACCGCCGCGCCGACCGGGCGCTGATACTGGGCGTCCAACCCCACGTCGGTGTACCGGTCCGTGGGCCCGGCGATGCCGGATGGGTACAGGCGACTGGACAGTCCGAAGGTGCCTACTTCGATCGACTGCGGACCCACGGCGTGGGTGACCGCAAGACGCCAGTACGGGGTCAGGCCCTTGATCGTACCTTCCGACGTGGCGTCCGCCGGACTCGGCGCGCCCTGCGGGGCAGAGCGGTACCCCGTGAGCTCCAGGTACACCGTGTTGTCCCAGTACGCATAGGCGCCCAGCCCCAACACTTCCTGCGCCAGGGCATCCGAAATGAGCGGGGCCGCGTTCGGGCCCGGCGCGGCTTCCGAGCCGGCGAAGGGGTAGCCCCACGCCGGCGTGCTGTTCCACACGTCCTGCACGGTGGGGTTGTTGTTCAGCGTCACGCCGTACGTGAGTTGCTTCGACGCCAGCTGCGTGTGGTTCGCGTAACGGATCTCCGCGTTGTCGAAGCCGAACGAGCCGTCGGCGCCCCCGTACGTGAACTGGATGAACGTGCCGACGTGCGGCGTGATGGCCTCGCCCACGAACAGGCTGAACTCCTGCGGGAACGCCGCCGTGCTGTTCTGGGTGCCCGGTATGGTTTTCGCCACGCGGGTCATCGTCGCCTGGGCCATCACGGACACCGGCGGGATCACGTCCAGGGCCAGGGAGCCCGCCCCCTGCTCCTGCGTTTTCACCTGCTGCATGCCGACCATCGTGTATCCGTTCAGCTTGAAGGCTCGGCCGAACGCAGTCAGCTGCGGGAACGATGTGTGGCAGACGTTGCAGGGCAGGTTCGTCTGCCGGGCGAAGCTCGGTATGGGCATGTTCAGGTCGGCAAGATCGACCTTGGCACCCTCGCGGAGCGGTGTTCCGTCCCGCATGGTGACGGGTGTCGTAGCGGCCAGGGGCGCCGCGGTCATCAGCCCAAGACAGACAGCGATGAGCACAATCGAGCGGTTCAACAAGCGAAGCATCGTCGTTTCTCCATGAAGAGTCGCAGGATTGGCATTACCTGTTTGGTTCACAGGGGCCATCCACGCCAAATCCGGCCTTGTGCAAGGCATCAACGGTGCCAGCCTGCGACCCACGCGGGCGTGGTCCCGCTGTTTCACGGTAACGCATTGCGGAATAATGGCTTAGATCCCACATGCGGCCCGCGGTGGGCCCTGGTGGGATGGACCGGGAATTCACGCTCGCGAGACAGGTGATGGGAGGGGTGAGGGCCCCTGCGGGCGACTCACGCAACGATGGCGCCGTGGCGAGGCAGCCCGGAACGCATTGGAATTGTGCGGCTTACGCAGAGACGTGCCATCGGCGCGTCACGAAGATGTGACACGCGAGGGCCCGAATTCACACGCGGGTCACAGATCGGGAGGTCGGCTCAATCGCGGTAATCGGCGGGGTTGAGACCTTGCTTCTTGAGCAGGCGGTAGAGCGTCCCGCGCGGGAGGCGCGCCGTGGCCGCGGCAGCAGTGACATCACCATTGTGGGCGCGCAATTCCCGTTCGAGATAGTCGCGCTCGAAGGCATTGATGTACTGGTCACGCAGGGCGAAGTAGCCTTTGCGGTCATGCTCGGGCAGGTCGCCTGCGGCCGCGATCAGCTCATCGGGCAGGTCTTCGACGCGGATGATATCCGGGCGCACCATCGCCAGGATGCGCTTGAAGACGTTCTGCAGCTCGCGGACGTTTCCGGGCCAGGGATAGGCCATGAAGACTTCCATGGCATCGTCATCGACGGCGACGGGGTCGCGACCCATCTCGGAGGCGTAGCGGCGGATGAAGTGCTCGGCGAGGAGCGGGATATCGTCGGGGTGGTGTCGCAACGGGGGCAGCTCGATGCGCGCGACATTGATCCGGTAGTACAGGTCGGGCCGGAAGCGTTCGTCGCGCACAAGCGCTTCGAGGTCGGCGGAGCTGGCGGCGGCGACGCGCACGTCCACATCGAACTCTTCGGAGCCTCCGACGCGGCGGATGCGCCGTTCCTGGAGTGCACGCAGGAGCTTGGCCTGGAGCTTTAACGGCAGGTGGTCCACCTCGTCGAGGAAGAGCGTTCCGCGGGAGGCGAACTCGAGGAGTCCCAATCTGCGTCCGGCCGCGCCGGTGAAGGCGCCGCGCTCGTGGCCGAAGAACTCACTTTCGAGCAGGTCCTCGGGGATGGCACCGCAGTCGACGGGGACGAAATGGGCCTTGTTACGCCCGCTACGCTGGTGTACGGTGCGGGCGACCAGTTCCTTGCCGGTGCCGGTCTCGCCGAGGACCAGCACGTCGACGTCGGTTTCCGCCACGCGTTGCACGGCTTGGAAGACGGCGGTCATCGGCGCGCTGCGGCCGACCATTTCACCGAACGCGTAATTTCGTTCGAAGTGTCGCCGGAGCAGTCTGTTCTCCTCATTGAGGCGACGGTCTTCGAGGAGGCGGCGCACAGTGGCCAGGAGATCATCCGGGAGGAACGGCTTGGTGATGTAGTCCGCGGCACCCAGCTTCATGCTCTCAACGGCGGTTTCCACGGTGGGGTATGCCGTGAGCATGAGCACGGCGAGCTCGGGGTCGTTTTGGCGTGCTTCGGCCAACAGCTCGACGCCCGAGAAGCCGTTCATCCGGATGTCGGTGATCAGCAGGTCCCAGGCTTCGTCCTTCAGCATCGCCGCGGCGCGGCGGCTATCGCGTTCCGTGACGACCGTGATGGCGTCGAGGTCGCTCAGCGTGTCCCGGCATACTTCGAGCATCCCCGGTTCGTCGTCCACCACCAAGACGCGCGTCTTACGCATGGGCCGATTCCTCCACCGTGCTATCGTACACGGGCAACCGCACGAACACGCGGGTCCCGCGTCCCGGCTCGCTGTCGAGGTCCAGGACACCGCCGGCGCTGCGCACGAGGCCCAGGCAAACGGCCAGTCCCAGTCCGGTGCCCTTCCCTTCGGGCTTGGTGGTCAGGAACGGCTCGAAGACCTGCGATTGCAGCTCGTGCGGGATGCCCACGCCGGTGTCCTCGACGACGACCGTCATCTGACCGCCCGTTTCGACCACGGCACGAACCGATAGGCGGCCACCGTCGGGCATGGCATCCAGCGCGTTCATGAAGAGATTGACAAACACCTGCTCCATCTCGACCGCGTTGACGTGCACCGCGGGCAGTGCGGGGGGCAGGTGCTCGACCACCTCGACGCCGGCCGTTTCAGCCGCCGCCTCGATCATGGAAAGGGCCCGGCCGATGGGCAGGCGGATGTCCGTGGGTGCCGCAGCGCCGGTGCTGGGTCGGGCATAAGAGAGCAATCCGCGGGCGATGTGCGCCACCTTGTCCGCGAGGTCGGTCACCTTGGCCAATTCGGCGGCCGTGTGCTGCGACAGCTCGTCGCGATTCCTGGAAAGCAACAGCCGCGCCTTGGCGCTGATGACGGCGATGGGGTTGTTGACCTCGTGCGCCACCTTGCCCGCCAGCTCGCCCACCGCGGCCAGCTGCTCGGCACGACCGACGCGGCGCTGAATGCGGCGGAGCTCCGTCACGTCCCGAGCGAGTTTCACCACGTGCGTGACCTGGCCCTGCTTGTCCAGGAGCGGAGCGGTCGTCAGCAGGATAGCGCGCCCGTCGGCAGCGGCTCCGGGCGTGGGATCAGCGGCCGCGGGCACCGCCGGCAGCGTCACCTCGCCGACCTGCACGCTACCGTCCTTCAGCGTCGCCCGTGCACGGAGATCGGTAGCCGCACCCGGGTCACCGCCACTGTCTGCGCCGAAGAACTCCGCCCAGCGGGGATTCAGCCAGGTCGGTTGGAGGTTGGCGTTGCACACACACAGTGCTGTGCCCGTGCTGTCCAGCGAGCGCTCGAGCAGCTGGCTCTGCGCCAGTGCCTCGTCGGCCAGGTCTTCCAGCTGCCGCTCCCGCCGCTGCAGCTGCGCCGTCACCGTGCTCGTGAAGTAGCCGGTGAGAAAAAGCACGACGGTCTGCAACGCGACGCGGCTGTTCACATACTGTGCGTCCAGCGCGGCGTGTAGATGTCCGCCACTTTCGAGGGTGTGCGGGAAGATGGTCAACGTGTAATGAGGCAAAACGCCGAACAGCTGGCCCCACGCCATGGCCGCAAACAGAATGCTGGCGCCCCCCGCCACCAGATAGCACTGCCGGCGCGACAGCACGATGCCCGCGATCAGCACATGAAAGAGCATCAGGATCCCCAGGGGGTTCTCGATGCCGCCGGAGAATTGCAGCAGGGCCGTCAACACCAGCAGATCTCCGTATGCCTGGGCCATGAGCAGCGTGCGCGTGGAGATCCGCGAACGGAGTGCAAGGCCGTAGCCCAGGTTCATCAGCGCAAGCACGACGACCAACGCCATCAGCGGTCCCAACAATCCGGTGCGCAGATAGCCCAGCACCGGAATGGCCATCAGCACCAGCACCACGGCGACCACCACCGCGATCCACCGCATCTGGATGAACCATTCCGCAAACCGCAGCTCGCGCTCGCGGGCCGATGCGGGTGCCGCCGGCGACCGATCCCGCGGCCGACCCTCGACGTCGAGGAAGAGGGGTGGCGCACGCAGGATCAACCAGCTGGCAACCGTGGCGGCGATCAATGCCCCGACCAGACCACGGACCTGATGCAGATCGTGGATCTGCTCCATGGTCAGGTTGCCCAGCCACAACTGCTCGACCACGTCGTAACCGGCGAACAGGACCGCGATCACCAGCAGGGCGACGAGTACCGCACGGAGACCCGTGACGAACGAGTCCGCCTTGCCGAGTGCCGTGGGCGGTCGGCGCCTGTCCCTTGACTTCATACCAGGATCCTGCGTTTTCGGATGTGCGGGTGATACATTCCAAGATGTACAAATACGCCGCGCTTGTCACGGAAGCATCGAAGGGGCTCGGGGTATCACCGATGCCGCGCACACGGAAGGATGCACCGCGACCCACGGATGACTCATGTTCATGCCGCGCGAATCGGACCCGGACCACTGGCTGGAGGAGGCTTTCCCGAAAGGAGACGGGACAGCTGAGACGGCCACGACGGTGGTGTGTCCGTACTGCGGCGAGTCAACCGAGATCGCCGTAGACCCGGGTGGCGGCGGCCGCCAGGAGTACGTAGAGGATTGCCCTGTCTGCTGCCGGCCGTGGACCGTGCGCGTGCGCTACGACGACGCCGGCCGCGTCATTGTCGATCTGGAGCCCGCCGCGTAGCGTCCGGGTACCGCCAGTTTTCGGCGATGCTCCGCCCCGAAAAGCCGGGTCTTCAACCGGAACTCGGCACAGACCGGCAACATTGAGCTGCTACCTGCCCCCGGCCGTCCCGTGCGGCAGCGCTTCCGGCAGGTCCGCCACCACGTAGGCCATGACGGCCAGCGCGGCCACGCACTGCGCCACCTCGCCGGGGTCCAGCTTGTCCAGCGTGTCGGCGTTGCTGTGGTGGAACCAGAAGTAGCGCTCGCCGTCCACCCGCAGGCCCATGCCGGGCACGCCCTGGCGCATCATGGGGCTGATGTCCTCGCCACCGCCGCCGCGCGTCACCTGGCCGGCGCCGATGCGGTCCAGCAGCCTGCCCACCTGCGAGACGATCTGTGAGGCGCCGGGTGTGCCGCTGAAGCCGAAGCCGAGGGGTCGGAAGACGCCGCCGTCGGACTCGATGGCCAGGACGTGCTTGTCCAGTTGCGCTTGGTGGTCCCGGGCGTAGGTCCAGCCCCCGCGCGTGCCGTTTTCCTCGTTGGTCCAGAGTACGACGCGCACGGTCCGCCGCGGCCTGAGCCCCAGCTCATGCATCAGGCGCACAGCCTCCCAGGCCACCGCCGCACCGCCTCCGTCGTCCATGGCTCCTTGACCCACGTCCCAGGAGTCCATGTGGCCGCTGAT
The DNA here is from genome assembly GCA_037388885.1 of Gemmatimonadota bacterium. GTDB lineage: Bacteria > Gemmatimonadota > Gemmatimonadetes > Longimicrobiales > RSA9 > JARRJS01. Next base: position 1,410 of record JARRJS010000042.1, on the reverse strand, counting down.
GACCACCACCTCGTCGGGCTCCTCCCGCCCGCTGACTTCGGCCATGACGTTCTGCGACCGCGCGTCTGGCAGCGTCTTGGCACTCATCTTCAGGTTCACGACGACATGCTGTCCGCGGTCCTGCATGCGGTGCAGCATCTCGGCGTCTTCCACCGTGATGGCCGCATGGGGGATCTTCGGGACGGCGGAGTCGTAACGCATGACGCCGGTGTGCGGCGTGTATACAGAGTACGACGCCACGGAACGGATCAGGCTGGCCACGGCACCGACGCGTGCCGCCTCGATGGCGCCGTTGGTCCGATAGCGAACGGTCTGGCCATAACTGACGAACGGCGCGTCGAACAGGACGATCCTGCCCTTTGCATCGGCCGCGTGCGCTTTCAGGTCATCGAAGCTGCTCACCACCAACACGGGCGCCATGATGCCGCCGGGCGGCGTGCCGATGCTGCCGCCGAGGCCCAGCATGGCCAGGTCCTTGTGCCACGGCTCCACCAGCGCGGCCGACTCCTCCCCGCGCACCCAGTGCGGCACCATGACGGGCTCGGACTGCACGTTCTCCAGGCCGTCCTGCTCCATCTGCGCGCGCGCCCAGTCCATTGCGCGCTCGAGGCTCTGGCTGCCACTCAGGCGCGGGCCGAACCGGTCCACCAGCTCGGCGAGCCGGTCGTACGCGTGTTGGTCGGCAGTGGCCGCGTCGATCAAGCGGTTGGCGACCTGCCGGTACGTCGCGGGAATGGTCTGTGGATCGAACGTCTGCGCGCGCAGCGCAGGCGCGGCCGCGAGCAACAGGATGATCGCGCCGCAGAAAGGCGTCGGCGTGCGGGTCATGGCGTGATCCGGATCGGGTCCGTGGATGTCGAGAACGCGATAGTTACGCGCGAAGGCCCCCCCTCGCAAGTGGGCGCACCCTTCAGCCGCCGCGCGCCAGGCGAACGGCGAAGTAGACCAGCAACACCCCCACGACAGCGTTGACCCGGGCCAGCCACGACGACCACCGGCGCCAGCGGCCGGCGGCCGGCGTGCCCGCGGCGGAGTACGCGCGAGGGCCCAGGATGAAGTCGTGTACGGCGCTGACCACGATCATGATGAGGACGGCGGACAGCTTGAAGGCGAGCGTCGTCCCGTAGCGAGTGCTCCAGAACGACGCGTTCCCGAGCACGGCCCAGCGCAGCAGCCCACGGAAGTGCAGGTTGGCGACACCCGTCAGGATCAGCACGCCGATGGCCGCCCAACCGACATTCCGGGAGGCCAGCCCCAGCTGGTTGAAGAGGCGCGCCCGCAGCTCCGGCGGATCCACTTTCCGGAGCACGGGCGCACCCACGACGGCTAAGAAGAACATGCCGCCGAGCCACAACAGAGCGGCAAGAACGTGGATCGTCACGTTCAGGTAATACAACGCCCCTTCCCTTC
>JARRJS010000041.1:0-21572 GCA_037388885.1 Gemmatimonadota bacterium | reverse complement strand
CCCTGCATCCACCACCACGGATCCGGCGAGGAGCACGTTGGTCGCCCGCAAGATGCCGTCGAGGGTGCTCTGGCCCGTGCCGTAGCGGTTGTCGAACAGGTGCTTGGTGTAGGAGTCGTTCACGGCGATGACCGGGAACTGCAGCACCCCTTCCTTCGCCATGGCCTTGAGGCGGATCACGCCCGTGGTGGTCTCTTCCGTGGAGCCCTTCACGCCCTCCACCACGGCCTTGCGCTCCTCGGCCGAAAGCATTGCGGCCCAGGTGCGTACCGGCGGCGCCAGGTCGTCCAGCCGGTCCAGCGCCAGCATGTGCAGCGAGCCGACCAGGTCCGCCCCATCGTCCATGGTGATCTCCGGCCGGTGCGCCAGGCAGGCGCGGATGTGCTCGTAATACGTGTCGTTGTCCTCGCCCTTGATGGCGTGGACCGCGATGCCGTGGTCCCGGACCAGGTGCGCCGCCACGTCGTCCTGCGTGGACAGCGGGTTGGACGCACACAGCACGACGTCGGCGCCGCCGGCCTTGAGCGTGACCGCCAGGTTCGCCGTTTCGGTCGTCACATGCAGGCACGCCGAGATGCGTCGCCCGGCCAGTGGCTTCTCTTCGTTGAACCGCTCACGGATCTGGCGCAGCACCGGCATCTGCCGTTCCGCCCACTCGGTGCGCAGGCGGCCGCGATCGGCCAGCTCCAGGTCTTTCACATCGTAGGATATCGCCGCATTCGTTGCCATCCAGAAACCCCTCTTGTTGGTATCCTCTTGGTTATGGAACCGAGGCCGAACCGCTCTGGTTACCCCTCAGTGCCCTGCTTTCTCCGTCAGCTCTCCCACCCGGTCCGTACGCTCCCAGGGGAAGAACGCCAGCGTGCGCCCGTTCACCGTCCGCACCTCCGGCGTACGCCCGAAGTGGCCGTAGGCCGCCGTGGCCTGGAAGATGGGCGCGCGCAGCTGGAGCGCTTCGATCACGGCGCGCGGCCGGAAATCGAAGACGCTGCGCACGGCTTCCGCGAGCCGCTCGTCGGTGAGCCCGTTGCGTGCGGTGCCGAAGGTGTCCACGAGCACCGACACGGGCTCGGCGACGCCGATGGCGTACGCCAGCTGGATCTCGCACCGGCGGGCCAGGCCGGCGGCCACCACGTTCTTGGCGGCCCAGCGCGCGGCGTAGGCCCCGGAGCGGTCGACCTTCGTGGGGTCCTTCCCGCTGAACGCGCCACCGCCGTGGCGGCCGGCGCCGCCGTACGTGTCCACCATGATCTTCCGGCCCGTCAACCCGGCGTCACCGTGGGGGCCACCCACCACGAAGCGCCCGGTGGGATTGATGTGGAACGTGCAGCGGTCCGGCTGGAAGAAGTCCTCGGGCAGCCGCCCGCCCACGTCCGATTCCTGCGAACGAGCGATCTCCTCCTCCAGCACCGGCGTGATCACGGCGTCGATGGCGGCCCTGCGAAGATCGTCCTGCTCCACGTCCGGCGCATGCTGGGTGCTCAGGACGACGGTGTGCACGCGAACCGGCCGGCCGCCGTCGTACTCCACCGTGACCTGCGCCTTGCCGTCGGGCCGCAGCCAGGGCAGCCGGCCGGAGCGACGCAGCTCGGCGAGCCGCCGGGTCAGGCGATGCGACAGGATGATGGGCGCCGGCATGAGCTCGGAGGTCTCATCCACGGCGAACCCGAACATCATGCCCTGGTCGCCCGCACCGCCGGGATCGACGCCCTGGGCAATGTCGGGAGACTGCCGGTCCAGCGCCACCATGACGCCGCAGGTGGCGCCGTCGATGCCGTAGCTGGCGTCGGTGTAGCCCACGCCGGACAGCGTGCCCCGTACGATGTCCTGGATGGCGGGAGCCGCCGTCGTGGTGATCTCCCCCGCCACGACCACCAGGCCCGTGGTCAACAGGACCTCACACGCGACCCGGCCATCCGGGTCGTCGGCCAGTACCGCGTCCAGCACGGCGTCGCTCACCTGGTCCGCGAGCTTGTCCGGGTGGCCTTCCGTGACCGATTCCGATGTGAACAGCTGCATCGCGTCTCCGTTGCTGCGGCCCGCCCGGCTCAGCCGGGATCCGACAGGCTCCAGCGGCCCGAGAAGACCGACAGGTCCAGCCATTCGGCGGCATAGCGCGTCAGGATCTCCACGACTTCGTCCGAGGTGGCCGCCTCCAGCGCTTCCGCGGCCGCTTCCCGCGCCACGCCGGCCGGCACGCTGCGGATCACCTTCTTCACCTCCGACAACGATGCCGGCGCCACGCTCAAGGCCGTGATGCCCAGGCCCAGCAGCATCACGGCGCCCAGCGGGTGCGCCGCCATCTCGCCGCACACGCTCACTTCGATGCCCGCCGCCCGGCCGGCATGCAGCGTCTGCTGGATCAGCTCCAGCACCGAGGGGTGGAACGGCGTGTAGCGCGGTGCCAGCCGCGCATTGCCGCGGTCCACGGCCAGCGTGTACTGCGTCAGGTCGTTGGTGCCGATGGAGAAGAAGTCCGCGTGGCGGCCCAGCTCCTCGGCGATGAGCACGGCCGCCGGCGTCTCGATCATGACGCCCAGCTTGTAGCCCGGGTTGAACGGGACGGACGCGGCATGCAGGCCGGCCTCCTCCTCTTCCAGCATGCGCCGCGTGTCGCGGATCTCGTCCACCGTGGTCACCAGCGGCAGCATGATGCGCACGTCCCCGTGCGCCGTCGCCCGCAGCAGGGCGCGCAGTTGCGTGCGGAACAGGTCCGGCGTGTCCAGGCAGACCCGCACCGCGCGCCAGCCCAGGAACGGGTTCTCTTCCACGGGCATGTGCAGGAAGACCGGGAACTTGTCGCCACCCAGGTCGAAGGTACGGATGAACACCGCCTCGTGGGCGAACGTCTCCGCCACGTGCTTGTACGACTGGTACTGCTCCTCCTCCCCCGGCATCGTCGCCCGGCCCACCACCAGGAACTCCGTGCGCAGCAGGCCCACGCCCTGCGCGCCGTGGTCCCGCACCGCTTCCGCTTCGTTCGGGAAGTCGATGTTCGCGCGCAGCTGCACCACCTCCCGGTCCGGTGTCTCCGACTCCAGGTGCGCCAGCTGCCCCAGCTCCTTCTCCCACTCCCGCACCTGCATGTCCCGCTCTTCGTAGCGCTCCCGCTCCGCCGCCTCCGGATCCACCACCACGCGGCCCACCCGGCCGTCCAGGATGATCTCCTGTCCGCTCTCCACGCGCCGCGAGAGGTCTGCCAGCCCCACCACTGCCGGGATCTGGAGGGCGCGGGCCAGGATGGCGGAATGCGAGGTGCGTGTGCCCAGGTCGGTGGCCAGGCCCCGCACCGCCGTCCGGTCCAGCTGCACGGTCATGCTCGGCGTCAACTCGCGCGCCACCACGATCACCGGCTCTTCGATGCCGTCCAGCGCCCGGTCCGGGTCGTCGTGGCCCATCAGGTGGCGCACCAGGCGCGTCTCCACGTCCACGAGATCGTTCAGCCGGTCCATCACCATGGGCTGCTCGGTCTCCCGCCATTGCGATTGGAACTCCAGCATCTGCAGCTCCAGCGCACGGGCGGCCGACAGGTGATTGTCCCGGATGTAGGACTCGGTGCCCCGGATCAGATCGACGTCGTCCAGCATGACCATCTGGGCTTCGAAGATCTGTGCCTCCACCGGCCCGAGCCGCTCGGCCGTTTCGTCCCGTATCTCCTGGACGCGGTTGCGCGTCCATTCGCGCGCTTCGTGGAAGCGCGTCACCTCCCCCTCCACGCGATCGGTCGACACCGTCTCGTGCGGCACGCGTGGTCGATCCACGTGCATTACCAGCGCCCGGCCGATGGAGATGCCCGGCGATGCCGGGATCCCGTCCCAGATCAGGGACATCGCCCTCATTCCTCTCCGAACCCGTTGCGTACCAGCGCCACCAGCTGCTGCAGCGCCTGTTCTGCGTCCACGCCTTCCGCCCGGATGGTCAGCTCCGAACCCGGCTCCGCCGCCAGCATCATCACGCCCATGATGCTCTTGCCGTTCACTTCCGTATCATCGCGCCGCACCCACACGTCGCAGTCGAAGGTGCCCGCCAGCTTCACGAACTCCGCCGCGGGACGCGCATGCAGCCCGTACCGATTCTGAATTACCACCGTCTCTTCCACGGTCCTGCCGTCTTCCCGTCCCATGCCTCGTCAGATCCCCAGTGCGATCCCGAGTGCGGCGAACCCCAGCAGCACGAGCACCACCGGGCCCCGCAACGCCGATTTGAACCGGATGCCCAGCGCGGCGGCAGCCGCCGCGACCAGGATCCACCCGGGCCCTTCCATCCACTCTCCGCGCCCCACGGGCGGCACCGGACCCCAGGCCACCACCAGCACCAGCACGACTCCCGTCAGGAACCCGCCCGCCGACGCCATTGCCCGCTGCACGCCGCCCAGCGGCAGTCGCCGTAGACGCTCCCCCACGTCGCGCCCCCAACGCGTTCCCATCCGGAACCCCGCCGCCCGCACCGCCAGGTGGCCGGCATTGTACACCAGTAGAAAACCGCCCACGACCACCCACCACGCCGCTCCCAACAGCGCCAGGGTCAGCGCGGCCAGCAGGCAGACGGGTCGCCAGCCTGCCCAGATGATCCGGTCGCCCAGGGTGCCCAGCGAGCCGCGCACCGCCATCTTGAACCGCTCTACGACCGACGCCGGCTCTCCCGCCTCTTCCATCCGCAGCACGGCGCCCAGCGCCACCGGCGCCAGGTACGGGTGGCTGTTGAACAGCTCGCTATGCCGCGCCACCGCGGCGTCCAGACGCGCGTTATCCTTGTACAGCCGCCGCAGGACCGGTACGAGCGCAAAGGCGAAGCCCGCACCGATCAGCGTACGATAGTTGAACGAACCCTGGATGCTGAACGCCCGCAGGAACGCCGCCCACCGCGTCCGGAAGCCGATCATGTCAGCAGCACCACCGCGGCGCCCACCGCGATTCCGACGACGAACGGCAGCCGCCGCTCCGTCCAGCCGCCGAACACCGTGAGCGCCGCGCCCAGCATGAGCGCCACCACGGCGCGGAGCGCGCCGGCCGTCGTCCCGTTGGCCAAACCCCAGTGCGAGCCGGCCAGCGTCAGAATCGGCCAGCCGATCAGGGCGCCTGCGCCGGTCAGCACCGCTCCCCGCAGGTAGTCCAGGGTCAGCGCCAGCAGATGACGCCGCTCCAGGGCACCGACGCCGAGCGGCAGGGTCGTCGCCACCAGGTGCTCGTTCCAGCGGCGCATGGCCGTGATGGTCCAGCCACCCAGCCGTTCCCAACCCAGGGCGAAGAGCAGCGCCAACAACAGGATGCCGGGGCCGCCCGGCACGCCGCTCCCTTCCGCGGCGTGCCACGCCATCGTCGCTGCCACCACCGCCGTACCGGCCTCCGGGTAGCGCGCGGCGCCGAACGGCAGCACACTCAGGCCGAAGGCCTCCAGCGCGGCGCCGATGACGAAGCCCTGCACGGGGTACCCGATGATCAGGCCGGTGAGCGTACCCGCCACCAGCGGACGCGACACCATCACCTGCGGGAACGATGTGGCGTCCAGGGCGACGATGCCCCCGAGCAGGATGATCGCGACCCAGGTCAAGCGACGTCCATCATCGTTTGCGAAGCAGTTCGGCCAGCTCCACGCGCCGCGACGAAGGCAGGTCGCGGGCCGTGATGTGCGCGCCCGCCTCCGCCAGGTCGTGCAGCTCCCGTTCTTCCTGCTCGCTCAGGAACACGTACGGCAGCACGGCGCGCCGGCCCGCCGCGTGGTGGATCCCGCCCAGGTTGATCTCTTCGCCTTCCAACAGGCCGTCCTGCGCCAGATTGATCATGGTGGCCACATCCCGTGTCAGGATGATGACACGCTCCGACGCGTTACGCCACGCGGGCAGGTGCCGCCGCGCTTCGTCCACCTCCACGAACTCCGTCGTCACCTCCGGCGGCACGCCCATGCTGTACAGCTCCTGCTCCCAGTCCGAATTGGCCAGGTCCCGGTTCACCACGACGATGCGGTCGGGATGCAGCCGGGCGCCCCACGCCACGACGACCTGGCCGTGGATCAAGCGCTCATCCACGCGATACAGGACGACCGGCATGGTGTTGGGAGGTCATGGGAAGGCAGGAAATGCCCCGATGCGCACGCTCGATGAGCCGCGCCACCAGGTCCCGCAACGGCATGTTGCGGTGCGTCACGAAATCCAGCAGCACCGGCAGATTCACGCCGCAGATCATCGCATAGGCGGCCTGCTCGCCGCACAGCTTGCGCGCCGCGTAGCCGCAGCTGCCCGTCGGCAGATCGGTGAAGACGATCACGGGTCCGTCCCCCGCTCGCTCTACGATCGCCTGGCCGATGGCGTCCGGGCCCAACCCTTCGTTGCTCACCGCCTGCAGCGCGTCCTCGTCCGGATCGGCGATGCGGCGCACGGCATCCACCAGCGCTTCCGCCAGCCCCGCGTGCGCCACCACCACGCCCCGGACCAGCGTCTGTTCACTCATAGTCTTCCTCGAGGTATTCCCGGGTCGGGCGCATCGCCGCGCGCAACCGCTCGCTGAAGCGTTGCGCAGCGTTGACTCCGGAGTATTTCAGCAGGTGATCCATGGCGATCACCTCCGAGATCACCGTGATGTTCTTGCCCGGATTCAGCGGAATGGTCAGCTTCGGCACCCGCACGCCGAGAATCTCCGTCTCTTCCGCTTCCAACCCCGTCCTGTCGTACGACGTCTGTTCGTTCCAGTCCACCAGCTGCACGACCACCTCGATGCGCTTCTGCAACCGGATCGCCCGGATCCCGAAAAGCGCGGAGATGTCGATGATGCCGATGCCGCGGATCTCCATGTGATGCCGCTGCAGCTCGTGGCCCCGGCCGATGAGCACATCGTTGCCCCGCCGGGTGATATACACCAGGTCGTCCGCCACGAGCCGGTGTCCCCGCTCCACCAGGTCCAGCACGCACTCGCTCTTGCCGATCCCGCTCCGACCCACGAACAGCAGGCCGACCCCGTACACATCGGCCAGGGAGCCGTGCATCGTGGTGCGCGGCGCAAACTCCTCCTCCAGGTACGGCTGCAGCCGGCGGTAGAACTCGCCCGTCTTCAACTCGGTGCGCAGCACGGGCACATGCGCGGCTCGCGCCAGCTCGACCATCAGCGGCGGCACGTCCTGGGCCTTCGTCACCACGACGGCCGGCATGTCCAGCGTGAAAAAATTCTGCAGCACACGACGCAACTCCTCGGCGGACAGAGAATGGAGGTAAACCAACTCCGTCTCGCCGAGGATCTGCAGCCGTCCCGCCAGCGCCCGTTGCGTATGACCCGCCAGGATCAGTCCCGGGCTGGAGATGCTCGGGCCCTGGATCTCGCGGTCCAGGCCCACATCCTCGGTCAGCACCTCCAGCGCCAGAACATCCCGCTTGTTGTTGAAAAACTCCTCGAGTGTGAGTTTCGTCACCCGGCCGTCATCCGCCGTACCGGTTCTGCCGACTTCTCCGTCGGCGCCTGATGGTCCACCCGCCTCTCCCGCTTCCGTTTCAGTTGGCGTGTTATCTTCTGCACCGCCAGGTCCAACGCCGCCCGGAACGTATCACTTTCGGCCCGAGCGACCCGAATCGAACCGCCGTCGACGCGCACACGCACTTCCGCACACCGGACGGCGCCTTCCTCCTCGAAGATCACGTCACCTTCCGCCATTCGCGGCTCGTATCGACTCAACCGGCCCACCCGGCTCAACGCGCGTTCACGATCTGAGTCATGGATTCTGCAGTGTCTGGCCGTGACCGTGACGTTCATGCTACCACCTCCCGCGTGACGTGAAAAGCTAAACTCCTACACGGGTTGTCCGGCGGCGGCGGCCACTCGATCCAGGAACGCGAGCGTCTTCTCGGCCGAGCGGTCCCAGGTGAATCGTTCGGCGAAGCGCCGGGCCTCGCGGCCCATGCGTTCTCGCAGATCGTCATCGCCCAGCAACCGATCGAGCGCGTCCGCCAGCGCATCCACGTCGCCGTGCGGGACCAACAGACCCGTCTTACCGTCGACCACCGAATCGCGCAGGCCGGGCGCGTCGCTCGCCACCGTGGGCGTGCAGCACGCCGCCGCTTCCAGGTTCGTGATGCCCCAGCCCTCCTTGGGTGAAGTGAGCACGTGCACCCACGCGCGGCGGAACAGCCGCCGCTTCTCATCCGTGGGAACGAACCCCAATAATTGGACCGCATCTTCCAGGCCGAGCCGGCGACGCAGCGCTTCCAGCCGCGGGGCGTGATCCCCCGTGCCCCCGATCAGCAGCCGCACGTCCCGGCCCCGCTGCCGCAGCCGTGCCACGGCCTGTAGCACCAGGTCCACGCGCTTGTAGCGCTTCAGTCGGCCCAGGTACAGCAGGGTGGGCGTCTCGAAGCGCGGCACCGTGGCATCCGCCTGGTAGTAGTCGAGATCGACGCCATTGGGGATGACGGCGATGTCCTGGCGGCGCAGCCCGCGCCCGGCGAGATCCTCCGCCGTGCTTTCCGAGACGGCCATGGTGGGCGTGCCGCGGTACACGCTGCCCAAAGGCAGCTCCGCCAGCACGCAGCCCGCAGCCACCGGAAGGCTCGCTTCCTGGAACGCGGTGCGGCCAAACAGGTGATGGACGATCAGGGCGAGCGGTTGCTCCGCCCAGAACGGGGCGAACAGGGGGATCTTGTTGAGGTCCTCCACCATCACATCGAACCTCTTCTGCCGCAGCTTTCGCCGGTAATACCGGAGCGCCGCTATACTGAATGTATAGCGTCCGCCGGTCCGATGCACGTCCATTCCCTCGAGTCGGATACGGCGCTCCGCACCCGGCCAGCCGGAGACCAGCAGCGTCACCTCGTGGCCGGCCCCGGCGATGCGGCCGAAGATCTCGTGCAGGTGCTTCTCCGCACCGCCCGCCTGCGGGTTCAGCCGGTCCTGCCAGTTGACGACGAGGATCTTCAGGCAGCGCCTCCCGTATCTTCGCCCTCGATGGCACGCATGAGGGCATCCAGCACCCCGTTCACGAACCGGGGGCTCTCCGCGGTCCCGTATTTTTCGGCCAGCTTGACCCCCTCCTGAATGGACACGACGGGGGGCACGTCGTCGACGTACAGCAGTTCCGCGGCGGCGAGCCGCAGGATGGCCCGATCGATGGCGGACAGGCGGTTCAGCCGCCAGTTCGTCAGGGCGCCCTGCACGCGCCGATCGATTTCGGCGCGGTTCGCGCCGACGACCCGCACCAGGCGGTCGATGTAAGGCCGGCTGTCCGCGGCGACGCGACGTCCTGCCAGCATGTCCCCGGCGAACGCATCCAGGGGCTCCGACGCGCCACGCATCTCCCACGCGTACAGGACCTGGAGTGTCCAGCCGCGTGCCCGACTGCGCGCCCTCAATCGCGCTCCAGTGCCCGGAAGAGGCCCACCAGCTCGAGCGCGGCCAGCGCCGCTTCCCAGCCCTTGTTGCCCACCTTGCCACCGGCCCGCTCCATGGCCTGCTCCGGCGTGTCCGTCGTCAGCACGCCGAAAGTCAGGGGCGCGTCCGACTCCAGCGCCAGCCGGCCGAGGCCGCGCGCCGCGTGCCCCGCGACGTATTCGAAGTGGGGCGTCTCCCCCCGGATCACGCACCCCACGGCGACAATCGCATCGTAGCGGCCGGTGCCCGCCACGCGCCGGGCGGCACCGGGCAGCTCCCACGCACCCGGCACCCACACGACGTCCACGGCATCCTCTGCCGCGCCGTGCTGCACCAGGCACGAGCGTGCCCCGTCCACCAACCGTTCCGTCACCACCTCGTGGTACCGGCTCGCCACGATGGCGAAGCGCTTCCCGTCGCCGTCGAGGGCGCCCTGGAAGTCCGTCACCCCGGCCTCACGTCAGCGGACCGGTCACGGCCGGTCGCGTCTGCGGCATCGTCCGGGTCCGCCAGCGGCACGCTGCCCTCGGCGGCCGGATCCGCACGGCTCGCCAGCCCGACATCCGGTTCTACGGCCGGCGCCGCTTCCGCGGGCTCCGCCGGATCGTCGACGCCTTCCAGGCCATCCAGCAGGTGTCCAAGCTTGGTGCGCTTGGTGGCCAGGTAGGCCCGGTTGTAGCTGGTCGGCTTGGTGCGGATCGGAACCCGGTCCGTGACGCGCAGGCCGTAGCCCTCCAGCCCCACGATCTTCTTCGGGTTGTTGGTGAGCAGTCGCAGGGAGCTCAGGCCCAGGTCCAGCAGGATCTGGGCGCCGATGCCGTAGTCCCGCAGGTCCGCCTTGAAGCCCAGCGACTCGTTGGCCTCGACGGTGTCCTGCCCTTCGTCCTGAAGGGCGTACGCGCGGATCTTGTTGGTCAGGCCGATGCCACGCCCTTCCTGCCTCAGGTAGACCACCACGCCCTGGCCTTCCTCGTCGATCTGGCGCATCGCCGCATGCAACTGGTCGCCGCAGTCGCAACGCAGCGAATGGAAGACATCGCCCGTCAGGCACTGGGAGTGCATGCGCACCAGCACGTCCTTCCTGCCGGCCACTTCACCCTTCACCAGCGCCACGTGCTCCTGCCGGTCCACCAGGCTCTGGAAGGCGATCACCTGGAAGTCGCCGTACCGCGTCGGCAGCGTCGCCTCCGAGATGCGACGCACCAGGCGCTCGTGCCGCAGCCGGTACGCCACGATCTGGGCCACGGTGATGAACGGGATGCCGTGCTCCTTGGCGAACGCCTCCAGCTGCGGGCGGCGCGCCATGGTGCCATCCTCGTTCATGATCTCGCAGATCACGCCGGCGGGCTTGAGGCCGGCGAGGCGTGCGAGATCGACGGAGGCCTCCGTCTGGCCGACGCGGCGTAGCACGCCGCCCGGGGTGGCGCGCAGCGGGAAGACGTGGCCCGGCCGACGCAGGTCGTTGGGCCCTGCGTCGTCATCCACCAGCAGTTGCACGGTCTTCGCCCGGTCGTGGGCGCTGATGCCCGTCGTGACCCCGAAACGCGGATGCCCGTCCACCGACACGGTGAACGCGGTGCGCTGGGATTCCTCGTTCCGCTCCAGCATGAGCGGGATGTCGAGCGCAACCAGCCGGTCCGGCGTCAACGCCACACAGATCAGGCCTCGGCCGTAGCGGGCCATGAAATTGATGAGCTCGGGGGTGATCTTCTCCGCCGCGCCGGTGAGGTCGCCTTCGTTCTCGCGATCCTCATCGTCGGCCACGATCACCAGCTTGCCATCCCGGATGTGGCGGATGGCGGTTTCCACGCTGTCGAACGGCATATCAACCTCCGGGCCTCTCACCGGCCCCGGCGCCACGCTGCTCCATGTAGTGGACGACGAATTTCCCGATCATGTCGCCCTCGACATTTACTCCGTCGCCCACCTTAAGGTCCCGCAGATTCGTCACCTCCCAGGTATAGGGAATCAGTGCCACCTGCGCCACACCGGGCTCCGGCATGGCATTGACGGTCAGGCTGATGCCCTGGATGGCGATGGAGCCGTGAAGCACGGTCACCTGCTTCACGACGTCGGGCAGGCTCACGTCCAGCAGCACATGGTCCCCGTCCCGGCGGATGGCCGTGACCTGCCCCACCCCGTCCACGTGTCCCTGCACGAGGTGCCCGCCCAGTCGCTCCCCCAGGGCCAGGGCGCGCTCCAGGTTGACCCGGTGCCCCACCTGGTAGGTGCCCAGCGTGGTCCTGGACAGCGTCGTGCCGATGCATTCCACCGCGAAGCGCCCGGCCTCGCGCGCCACCACCGTCAGGCAGGTGCCGTCCACGGCCACCGAGTCGCCGTCGGCCAGGCCGTCGGACACGCCCGGCGCTTCGATCCACACGCGCCGGCCGTTCTCCAGCGGCTCCGCGTTCACGATCGTGCCCGCCTCTTCGATGATTCCACTGAACATGGGCTCTATCCGATCCCGACGGTCGCCTCCCGGCGTTCGGCGCCGCCGTCTGGTTCCGGTTCGTCCAGGTCCACGACGACCAACACGTCGTCGCCGTGGCGTTTCACGTCCACCGTCACGCCCGCGATGTGCCGGCCCACGGACGGGAACGCGGGCACGCCCCCACCGTACAGCACCGGCGCCACGAACAGGTACAGGCGCCGGACCAGCCCGGCGGCCAGCAGCGCAGCGCCCAGGCGGCCGCCACCCTCGCACAGCACCGAGCGGACGCCTTCCGCCCGCAGGCGCGCCATGGCCGCCGCCAGGTCCAGCCCGTCGCCGCCGCGGCGCACTTCGAAGAGCCGCACGCCGGCATCTTCCAGGCGGCGACGCTTCCCGATATCGGCCCGCGCGGCGCCTTCGGCCGTTACCACGACGACGGGCGCGTCGCCGGCCGTGCGCACGAGCCGGGAATCCGGGTCCAGCTCACCATCCGGGTCCAGTACCACGCGCATGGGTGGCCGGATGGGCGTTATGTCCCCCCGCACCGTCAGCAGCGGGTCGTCGATCCGGGCCGTCTCGCCGCCCACCATGATGGCATCGAACCCGGCGCGCAGACGATGGACCTGTGCATGCGACTCAGGGCCGGTGACGGTCGCACGTTCGCCCACCCGCGGGGCCAGGCGCCCATCCAGGGACATGCCGTACTTGAGCGCCAGGTAGCAGCCGGGGCGTTCCAGGGCATGGAAAAACGCGGCGTTCTGCCGTCGCGCCGCCGCCCGCTCCACGCCCGCCGTCACGTCGACGCCTGCGGCTCGGAGCCGCTCCCCACCTCCACCCGCCGCCCCCGGGTCCTCCGCCGCGAAGACCACACGGGCCACACCGGCCGCCAGGAGCGCTTCCGTGCACGGCGGCGTCTTGCCGTGGTGGTCGCACGGCTCCAGCGTGACGTACACTGTGGCCCCCCGCGCCCGTTCACCGGCCGCGCGCAGCGCCTCCACCTCGGCGTGCGGCGCACCGAACGCCGTATGGTACCCCTCCCCCACCACCTCACCATCCCGCACCACTACTGCTCCCACCAGCGGGTTCGGGTGCACCCGGCCCCAGCCTGCCACCGCCAGCTCCAGCGCCCGACGCATGAAGCGCCGGTCGTCGTCGGCCGCCATGATCAGATCGTCAGGCGCAGGGCCAGGCCGGCGAACGGGGCGGCGCCGATGCTGCCCGTCCCCACCGGCAACACCGCCGGGAACGCACCGGGGCCCGTCTGCCAGCCGAACTCCGCGACCATCTGCCATACCAGGGACGTCCAGCCCACATCAATGAACCCACAGCGCCGTTCCGTTTTCAGGCCGTTCACCGAGTACGTGTACGGAACCGACGAGATGGCGCTGCCGAACCGGGTATCGCCGTACACGCGGTCCAGCCCCAGGCCCACCGTCACGTCGAAGAGGTAGATGCGCTTGCTGGCGGCGCCACGCAGGCTGAGCATGGACAACCTGCCCTGGAAGAAGCCGTCGCTGGCCACCAGGGCCGGGTCGCCGTAGGTCACGCGCCCCAGGTGTCGGTACATGAGGGACAGCGACACGCCTGGCAGGGTGAACGACTCCCGCAGCAGGCCCAGCCGCGCCCCCACGGCCCAGGACACGTTCGCCCGTTCCCGGAAATCCAGCGGCAGAGGCACGAGCGTGGCGCCAGCCAGGGCGTCGAGGGACAGCACGCCGCCGACGGTGGGCGCCAGGGTGAGGCCTTCCAGGAGCCCCATGGAGGCATCGATGCCCAGACCGGGCAGGAAGAACGGTTTCGTGCCGGTCGCTGTCTGGTCCAGGAAACGCGGCGCAACCACGAACACGCCGACGATACTGGCGACGACGCTGATCCGGGGCGAGGAGCCCATGCGCATGCCCACGGTGCTGGCCGTGCCCGCCACCGGATTGCCGCCCGCGGCCGCCATGCCCAACCGCGGCTGGATCGCGACCAGGGCCAGAGCCACGCGATCGCAGTAGCCCCGGCCCTCGACCGTGGGGACGGCCGCACACTGCCGCGTCAGCGCCGTCACCTGCGCCCGTGCCGCCACCGGGGTCAGCAGCACCGCGATGGAAGCCAGCAGTGCGGCGGCCGGAAGCAGCACCGCGCCGGGAACCGGCACCGCCGGAACCCGGGTCTGCATCGCCGCTCTGGCTGGCGTTGACCCGGCGGACCATCGCCGCCGGCAACGCCCGTCGATCGTCGATCGTCGATCGACGATCGTCTTCAGACCAGCACGACTCCGCCGTCGCCGTTCTCCACCGAACCCAGCAACCACGCCGTCTCCCCGTCGGCTTCGAGCTCCGCCACCACCGCGTCCGCGTCCTCCGGGCGGGTGATCAACACCATGCCCACACCCATGTTGAACGTGCGCACCATCTCCTGCTCGTCAACACCCTGCTCCATGACGACCCGGAACTCGGGAGGCACCTGCCAGCTGCCGCGCCGGACCCGCGCCTCCACACCGTCCGGCAGCACGCGCGCGAGATTGCCCGGGATGCCGCCGCCGGTGATGTGCGCCAGCGCCTGCACGCGGCCGTCGGCGATGCGCGGACCCACGCTGCCCAGGTAGCTCCGGTGGACCCGGAGCAGCACGTCGACCACCGAAACTTCCAGGTCGGGGAACGGGTCGTCAGGACCCAGCCCCAGCCGGTCGAACAGCAGCCGCCGCAGCAGCGTGTAGCCGTTGGTGTGGAAACCGCCGGACGCCACGCCGACGAGCGCGTCGCCGGCGCGCACCCGGTGCCTGCCGGGCCGGTCGTCGTTCTCCACCACGCCGACGATGAAGCCGGCCAGATCGTACTCGCCCGGCGCGTAGAAGTCCGGCATCTCGGCCGTCTCGCCGCCCAGCAGAGAGCAGCCGTTGGCCTGGCAGCCTCGGGCCACGCCGGCTACCACGGCTTCCACGGTGCCCTCTTCCAGGTGACCCATGCCCAGGTAGTCCAGGAAGAAGAGCGGCCGGGCGCCTTCCACCAGGATGTCGTCCACGCAGTGGTTCACCAAATCCTCGCCCACCGTGTCGTGGCGGCCCGCGAGCATGGCCACCTTGAGCTTGGTGCCGACGCCATCCGCGCTGGCCACCAGCACGCCGTCCCGCATGCCGGCGGGCGCACGGAACAGCCCGCCGAACGAACCCACGCGGGACAGGACGGCGTCGGAGGCGGTGGAGTCCACCAGCGCCGAAATGCGCTGTTTCGCCCGGTCCGCCGCGTCCCGGTCGACGCCCGCGTCCCGGTAGCTCAAACGCTCAGGCATGGCTGGACAGCGTCTCCTCGAAGAAGGTCATGGCCCGGAACTCCCGCACGCGATCGTGGATCTCGTTCAGCTCCAGGTCCCGCAGCCGGTCCACGCCGAAGCGCTCCACCGCGAACGAGCCCAGCGCGGAGCCGTAGATCATGCCGCGACGCAGCTCGTCATCTGCAGTGGAGTCCGCGCGGGCCAGCCAGCCCATGAGCCCGCCGGCGAAAGCATCACCGGCGCCCGTGGGATCGAACACCTCTTCCAGCGGGAAGCCGGGCGCAAAGAAGATGGTCTCGGGCGTGAACAGGATGGCGCCGTGCTCGCCCTTCTTCACGACGACGAAGCGCGGGCCACGTGCCTGGATCCAGCGGGCCGCGTGCAGCAGGTTGTGCTCCCCGCTGAGCTCGCGCGCCTCGCTGTCGTTGACCAGCAGCAGGTTCACGCGGTTCAGCAGCTCCAGTAGCGCTTCCGGCTTCCCTTCGATCCAGTAGTTCATGGTGTCGCACGCCACGAGGCCAGGCGTGTGGATCTGACGCAAAACGTCCAGCTGCAGCTCCGGGTCGATGTTGCCCAGGAACACCCACTGGGCGTCGCGGAACTGGTCCGGGATGCGCGGCCGGAAATCCGCGAACACGCCCAGGCGCGTCTCCAGCGTCTCGCGGCTGTTCAGGTCGTAGCTGTACACGCCGGACCAGTGAAAGCTTTCCCCCTCCTCCTGGTCCAGGCCGCTCAGGTCCACCCCGCGGTCCGCCAGGAACGCCAGCCGGTCCGTGGGATAATCGGACCCCACGACGCCCACCAGCTGCACGGGATGGAAGAGCGATGCTGCGGCGCTGAAGAACGTTGCGGACCCACCGATGGTGTCGTCGGCCCTGCCGAACGGCGTTTCGATGCTGTCGAGAGCGACGCTGCCGACGACGAGCAAGCTCATTCCGTCTCCTCCTCACGTTGCATGCGCTCGGGCGCGCTCAGCCCCAGCAGCTCCAGTCCGTTTCGCAACACGATCTGTACGCCGCGCGCAAGCGCGAGGCGCGCTTTTCGCAGCTCCTCGTCCTCCACCAGCACCGCCAGCTCCGGGTTCCGGCTGGGGTTACCCGCATGGTACCAGGAGTTGACATGGCCCGCCGTGGTTTCCAGGTACTCACACAGCATGTGCGGCGCACGTGCATCTGCCGCTCGCTGCACCGTTTCGGGGAAGATGGACAACTGCTTGATCAGCTCCTGCTCCGCGTCTTCCGTCAACCGGTCCAGGTCCGCGCCGCGGGCGATGGCGTCCAGCTCGGCGCCCGGCACGCCCGCGGGCGCCAGGCCCGCCTTGCGGAAGATGCTGCACATGCGCGCATGGGCGTACTGCACCTTGTAAACCGGGTTCTTCTCGGAGCGGTCCAGGGCCAGATCCAGGTCGAAGACCATCTGGGCGTCGGCCCGCCGCATCAGGAAGAAGTAGCGCGCCACGTCCACGCCCACCATCTTGAACAGCTCCCGCAGGGTGGTGTAGGCGCCCGCCCGCTTGGAGAACTTCACCTCCTGGCCGCCGCGCTCCAGGCGCACCATCTGGTGCAGCACGTACTCCGGGTAGCCTTCCGGCAGGCCGAGTGCCTGCAGGCCTGCATGCACACGCGGCACCGTGCCGTGGTGGTCGGAGCCCTGGACGTTGATGGCGTGATGAAAGCCGCGCTCCCACTTGGTCATGTGGTACGCCACGTCCGGCAGGAAGTACGTGGGCATGCCGTTGCGCCGCACCATCACCCGGTCCTTCTGATCGCCGAACCGGCTGGTCTCGAGCCAGAGCGCGCCGTCCCGCTCGTACACCAGCCCCGTGTCGCGCAGCGCCCCGATGGTGGCATCCACACGCCCCCCCTCGTACAGCGACGATTCCAGGTAGTACTCGTCGAAGCGCACGCGGAACTCGGCCAGATCCCGGTCCTGCTCCGCCCTCAGCACGCGCACGGCGAATCGGCGCATGGCGTCCAGCGCCTTTTGGGAGTCATCGCCGGCGAACCGCTCACCCTCCTCGGCCCGGAACTGCTGCGCGATGTCCTGCACGTACTCGCCGTGGTAGCCGCCCTCCGGCACCTCGGCGCGCCGGCCGAGGGCTTGCTGGTAGCGCGCCCACACGCTCCGCGCCAGCAGCGCCATCTGCTTGCCGGAATCGTTGTAGTAGAACTCCCGGTGCACGGTCCAGCCTGTGCACGCCAGTAGCCGGGAGATGGCGTCGCCCAGGGCGGCCTGCCGGCCGTGGCCGAGGTGCAGTGGGCCCGTCGGGTTGGCGGAGACCCACTCCACCATGATGCGGCCGTCGTCCGGCGCCTGGTCGCTCGCCCCGTAGGCGTCGTTCGCCGCCACGATCTCCGCCAGACGGTCCCGAAACAGCTGCTCGCGGAATCGGAAGTTGATGAACCCCGGGCCCGCCACGTCTGCCGATGCGACGCCGGCCGCTGGCAGATCCAGCAGCTCGAGGATGCGCGCCGCAATGGCTCGCGGCGCCTGGCCCAACGGGCGTGCCAGCAGCATGGCCAGGTTCGTGGCGATGTCGCCGTGCTCGGGATTGCGCGGACGCATGAGCTCGACGCGCACCTCGGCCGCACCCAGCTCCGCGGCGGCACGCTCGAGCTGTGCCTGCAGCTGTTCCTCCGCCATTCAGGAACCCGTCCCGTTCCCGCCGGACGAACCCGAGCTCCCCGACTCTTTCTTCCCCTTGGCCTTGCTCTCGCCCTTGCTCTCGCCCGCGTGCCTCTCCTTCTCCGCCGCTTTCTTGTAGCTTTCGCTGCGGTAGTCGGTGATGTAGAAGCCGGACCCCTTGAAGAGCAGGCCTGCGCCGGGCGACAGCAGCCGCTCCGCCATCTCGCCGCATTCCGGACACTCCACTTCCGGCGGATCGCTCATCCGCTGGAACAGTTCAAACTCGTGCCCCTTCGGGCACCGGTACTCGTACGTTGGCATGACTGTTCGACTGCCTCTACCTCTCGTGAAGGCGCGGGCCGCGTGTCACGACCCCGCACCACCCTTCCATTCGCCCCACGCTTCCCGCAGGACGTCGCTGATCTCGCCCAGCGTGGCCTCGGCCTTCACGGCCTCGATCATGGGCGGCAGCAGGTTCGATGTGCCGACCGCGGCGTGCCGCACTGCGGCCAACGCCTGGTCTACCCGTCCTGCGGCGCGCCGGTCCCGCACGTCCGCCAGCCGCTGCTTCTGCACCTCCTCCAGCGCACGGTAGTCCGGCTGCTCGATGCGCAGCGGGCCCTCGTCTTCCCGGAACTCGTTCACGCCCACAATGACCCGCTCGCCCGCTTCCACGGCCAGCTGGTACGCGTAGGACGCCTGGTGAATCTCTTCCTTGAAGTAGTCGATCGCCTTCGCCGCACCGCCCAACTCTTCGACACGGACCAGGTATTCCCGGGCTTTCGCCTCCAGCGCCTCCGTGAGCGCCTCGACGTAGTAGCTGCCGCCCAGCGGGTCGACGGTGGCCGGCACGCCCGACTCGTGGGCCAGGATCTGCTGCGTGCGCAGCGCCAGCTTGGCCGAGGCCTCCGTGGGCAACGCCAGCGCCTCGTCGTAGGCGTTGGTGTGCAGCGACTGCGTGCCGCCCAACGTGGCGGCCAACGCCTGCACCGTGACGCGCACCACGTTGTTCAGCGGCTGCTGGGCCGTCAGCGTCACCCCGCCGGTCTGGGTGTGGAAGCGCAGACGGCAGGCGGCGTCGGACGCGGCGTAGCGCTCACGCATGAGCCGCGCCCACAGGCGCCGCGCCGCCCGGAACTTGGCCACTTCCTCGAACAGGTCGTTGTGGGCGGCGAAGAAGAAGGACAGGCGCGGCGCGAAGTTGTCCACCGCCAGGCCGGCGGCCACGGCGCGCTCCACGTACTCCAGCGCATTGGCGAAGGTGAAGGCGATCTCCTGGGCCGCCGTAGAGCCGGCTTCCCGGATGTGGTAGCCGCTGATGGAGATGGTGTTCCAGCGCGGCACCTCCCGGGCGCAGAAATCGAACGTGTCCGTGATGAGCCGCAGGCTGGGCTCCACCGGGTAGATGTACGTGCCCCGGGCGATGTACTCCTTCAGGATGTCGTTCTGGATGGTGCCGGCCAGCGCGTCGCGGGGAATGCCCCGCTCATCGCCCAGAGCCACATAAAGGGCCAGCAGGATGGCGGCGGTGGCGTTGATGGTCATGGACGTCGACACGCGGTCCAGGGGGATGCCGTCGAACAGCGTGCGCATGTCGTCCAGCGTGTCGATGGCCACGCCCACCCGCCCAACCTCGCCCCGCGCCATGGCGTGGTCCGAGTCGTAGCCCATCTGCGTGGGCAGGTCGAATGCCACCGACAGGCCCGTCTGGCCGGCGTCCAGCAGGTAGCGATAGCGCCGGTTCGTCTCCTCCGCCGTGCCGAACCCGGCGTACTGGCGCATGGTCCACAGGCGGCCGCGGTACATCGTGGGGTAGACGCCCCGGGTGAACGGGAAGGCGCCGGGCTGCCCCGGATCGCGTCCGTCCCGGCCCAGGTCTTCGCCTGTGTACAACTCCGCCACCGGCACGCCGCCCGTTTGTGCCACGGACTGCGCCGACGCGGCCGGATCAGCCTTCGAGCGCGCCATCGGCCTTCGCCTGGAATTCCACCAGCACCGTGCCCTTGTCCACCGCCTGCCCCGTCTCTACCGGGATCTTCGAGACGACGCCGGGCGCCTCGGCCTTGAGCTCGTTCTCCATCTTCATGGCTTCCACGATCGCCACACCATCGCCCGCTTCCACGGCCTGCCCCTCCTCCACCAGCAGCTTCACCACCAGGCCCGGCATGGGCGCCCGCACCGGCCGCGGGCCCCCGGCCGCAGCACCCCTGCCCGTCATGGCCCGGATGGCGCGTGTGCGTTCGTCCACCACATCCGCGTCGAAGCGCTCACCCGCCAGGTACAGCTCCCAACCGCCCCGCTCACCGCGTCGCGCGACGACGGTCATCGACCGGCCATCCGCCAGCAGGTGTCGTACCGGCGTGCCGGGCACGGTCACCAGCTCCGCCTCCACGGGCCCGCCGTCGATGCGGGGTGCGTCCGACAGGTCGACCTCGTAGGTCCGGTCTCCGATCGTCACGTAATAGCGCATTCCAGCTCCACCACCGTTTCGACGTGCGACGTCTGTGGGAACAGGTCGAAGCAGTGTAATCCGAGCACACGGTAACCGGGCGACAGTCGCGCCAGGTCCCGCGCCAGCGTCGCGGGATCACAGCTCACGTACACGAGCCGTGCCGGCCGCTCGGCCAGCAGCACATCCGGCACCGCCCGGTCCAGGCCTGTCCGCGGAGGGTTCAAGATAACCAGGTCCACCGGCAGTGTCTCCTTCAGACGGTCCTCCACACGACCGGCCAGGAACGTGCCATCGGGACACGCCCGACGCGCCTCCGCCACCGCCTCGTGGTCCGTGTCGATGCCCATCACCCGCCAACCGGCCCGGGCCAGCCGGCGGGCGTGCAGCCCCACGCCGCAGTACGCGTCCACGAGGCTTGCGCCGTCCACGGCTTGCGCCGCTGCCGCCACGTGGTCTTCCAGCAGCGTCGCCGCGCTTCGGTTCACCTGGAGGAACGCTGCGCCGCTCAGCGCGACGTCTTCCTCCTGCCAGCGTTCCATGACGGACGCGCGACCGGCCAACAGCGTCGGCTCATCGCCGGGCCGGCGACGGTGCCAGATGCCCACCAGGGACGGGACGCGCTCCAGCAGCGCCTCCGGCTCGCCGGGCCCGCGCCCGCCCTCCACTAGCAGCGTGGCCGCTCCACCCGCCGTGCCGCGCACCGTCAACCGCAGCCGCCGGCCCGCCGGCAAGCGCGCCGCGTTTCTGCCCCAGTGCCGCCGGATCTCGCCCCACGCGACGGCCACGTTTTCCTCAGGCAGCAGGCAGGACGCACCCACATCCACGATGCGATCCGGCCGGTCCAGCTCGTGGAAACCTGCCACGACACGGTCGTTCAGCCGCAGCAAACTGAAAGAAACCCGGTTCCGGTACCGGAACTCGCGAGGCGACGGCATCACGGGCGGCACGTCCACGTCGACACCGCCGATGCGCCGCAGCGCCTCCACCACGATCTGCCGCTTCGCATCGAGCTGCGCCGCGTATGTCACGTGCTCCAGCGTGCAGCCTCCGCACCGCTCGTAGTGGGGACACGGCGCCGGCCGCCGGACCGGCGAGGTGCGCAGCACACGCACCAGCTCGCTGCGCGTCCACCTGCGTCGAACGTCCGTCAGCCGTACCTCCACGCGCTCGCCCGGCGCCGTCCGCTGCACGAACGTCACCCGCCCGTCCGGCAGCCGGCCCACCCCCGCGCCGCCTGCGCCGATTCCGCCGATGTCGATGGTGTAGGTGTCCCGCATGCTCATGGCCGGGGCCAAGATAGTCTGCACGCCAGGCATGAGAAAGTGCGCGCGCCTTCGCCGGAAGACGCGCGCACAGAGCGTACCGCGCTGGGACGCCGGCGGGCGGCGGCCCGTCAGTCGGGCGGCGCGCCGGGTCCCTTCTTGATCTCGCGCACCACCTGGATGGACTCCTGGTTCAC
>JARRJS010000040.1:0-23559 GCA_037388885.1 Gemmatimonadota bacterium | reverse complement strand
GGCCCCGGTCCTCGACACAGCGCCACGTTCCGTTGCGGGCACGAAGCCGCTACTCTGCCGAGTACACAGTCGTCACGCCGGAGAGATTGCTGCCCAGCGCGGTGGCGACCTGTTCCAGGTCCTCGGGGTGAACCAGCGCCTCCCAGCCATCGAACGAGGGCATTACCTCGCCCCGGTGATAGCCCAGGATGCTGGTCCAGCGCTCGTCGAAGAAGATCGTATCCGCGGGGATGTCCCAGTCCCAGAGGCCCTGGTCGGTGCCGTCCATGGCAAGGGACAGGCGCTCCTGGTTCAGGCGGGCGAGCTCCGTGGCGCGACTCCGCTGGATCGCCGCGCCCAGGATGCCGGCGGCCGCGCGCAGCAGCTCATGCTCGTTGGCGTCCCACTCGCGGTCATGACGGATGTCGTCGAAGCCGAACGTGCCCCACCAGTCGTCGCCGGCGAAGATGGGGACGACGAGCACCGAGCGGATGCCGTGCTCCTCGAGCAGCTCCCGCTCGGGGCCGGGCAGGCGGCCGACCGGGCCGCCGATCAGCTCGCCGCGCGACAGCGCATCCCGCCAGCGGTTCAGCCCGCGGGCCCCGTACGGCCTGCCCCCGACTTCGAACCGGCCCGCATCCGACGCCACACCCTGCGCCAGCCATTCGTGCCGATGAACCGCGTACAGCTCCTCGTCCCCCGGCCGGTTCTCGAATACGTGCACACGGCTGACGTCCGCGGCAGCGCCGAGACGCGCGAGCACGTCGTCGATGCCCGTCCGCCAGTCGCTGCTGCGCAGGAACTGCTCGGCCGCGTAGGCCAACACCCGGAGCAGCGCCTCGCGCCGCTCCTCCATGTGTCCGGCGTCGTCAACCGGCATATGATACACTCCGTCCGCAGGTTCGCCGTGTGGCGCAAACCTGAATTGCGAACACCCGCGGTCTTGCGTTCGATACCTGGAGTTGTTCAGGGTGTGCCCTGCGCGATCACAATGTGGGACCGGCATCGCGCGAGGCAAGCCCGTCGTGGGCCCCGCCATCCTCGACGATGATACCCCGCCGCCGGTCACCGGCGTCCGCCGCGAACGAACGACGGTCGACGGTCGACGGTCATCGGTCGCAGTTCCTACCCCGCCAGCCCCTCCCCGCCGACCCGCCGGAAGCCGATCAGGAAGACGA
The DNA here is from genome assembly GCA_037388885.1 of Gemmatimonadota bacterium. Lineage (GTDB taxonomy): Bacteria > Gemmatimonadota > Gemmatimonadetes > Longimicrobiales > RSA9 > JARRJS01. The sequence goes on along the minus strand of JARRJS010000040.1, from coordinate 22,402 downwards.
TGGTCATGAGCACGATGAGGATGACGCCGTACGCCGCCGCCGCACCGAAGTCGAACGCACGCAGCTGCGACAGGATCTCCATGGAGATCGGCCGCGTGCGGTGCGTGTACAGCAGGATCGACGTCACGAACTCACCCAGCGCCGTGACGAACGCCAGCAGCGCGCCGGCCGCGACGCCCGGCAGCACCACGCCGGGTCGAGCTGCCGGAAGCTGGCCAGCGCGGCGCGGGTCACCAGGGGAATGTTCCGGATAAAATAGGCCAGCGGCAGGATGGCGAACGTGCCCACCAGCACGAACCGGCCGGCCCAGGGCTGGTCGGCGCTGAACGTGGTGGCCAGGGCGATGGCCAGCACGGTGCCGGGCAGGGCCCAGGGCAGGGCGACGAGTGCGCCCATGAGTCCGCGTCCGTGGAACCGGCGTCGCACGAGCAGCCATGCGGCGGCCAGGGCGAGGAGCACGTTGGCGATGGTGGCGACGGTGGCCATCCTGAGCGAGTTGAGCACCGGCGCGAGCAGCTCGGGCCGCGCGATGAGCTTGGCGTAGTTGCCGAAGGAGTACGTCGGCGGCAACAGCTGGGTGGTCCAGGTGCCGGCGGGCACCAGCGAGACCAGGAACACGGTGAGGTGCGGCAGCAGCAGGAACAGCACGACGAGTGCGGCGAAGGCGGTGATGCCCCAGGCCTTGAGGCGTCCGCGCCAGCCGGCGCGGGCGAGTTTCATCGGCGGCCTCGGCGTGCCCTTGCCGGCGCCGGTGTATACCCGATCGGCCTCGTATCGCTGGAGCAGCGCCAGGAATATGAGGGAGCCGAACGCCAGGAACACGGACTCGACGGCGGTCATGGCCAGCTCGCCGTTGAGCTTGCTGGCGAAGATCTGCGTGGTGAGCACGCGGAAGCCGCCGCCGAACACGTACGGCGCACTGAACGAGCCCATGGCGGTCATGAAGACCAGCAGCGCAGCGCCGCCGATGGCGGGGCCGAGCATGGGCAAGGTGACCCGGCGCAGCGTCGTCCAGCGGGACGCGCCCAGCGAAGCGGCGGCCTCGCGGTACGCATCGTCCAGGCGCGCCAGCCCGGCCGACACGAAGAGGTAGAAATACACGTACATCGTGTACGCGTGGACCAGCAGGATGGCCCACGCGCCCTGGAGGTCCCACGGCGGATTCTTCAGCCCCAGCAACAGCTGCAGCCCGCGCGTGAAGAAGCCGGTTTCGCCGTACAGGAACAGGAACGCGACCACGCCCACCAGCGGCGGCAGCAGCACAGGCAGCGCCACCAGCGCGCCCAGCACGCGTCGGCCCGGGAAGTCGTAGCGGCTGAACAGGAACGCCAGCGGGATGCCGATGAGCGCCGAGAACACGACGCTCAGCGCCGAGATCCACAGGCTGTTCCACAGCGCCCGCAGCTGGGCGCTGGTGGTGAGGAAGCGGATGTAGTGCGCCAGCGTCCAGCCGCCGTTCGCCGCCCGCAGGCTGTCGCGCACCACGAACAGGTTGGGGTACAGCACCAGCCAGAGCAGGAGCCCCAGGACGACGACGATGAGGGCGCGCTTCATCGTGCCGGGTCGGTTCGCGGGGGGCGCGTGTGCCCGGTGGCCTGCGGGTTTGCGGCGCCCGCACGAACGTGAAGCGTGGAGCGTGAAACGTGAAGCGGGGCCGCGCCCGTCTCGAATTCGAACTCGAACTCGAACTCGAATTCAAAGCGGCCCGGGCTACGCATCGCGGTCCTCCGGCCCTCCGCCCTGCGGACCGCTTGCGCCCTCACCCTCCTGCCCGGGCGGGAAGGCGAGGATCGTGGTGCTGCTTCGGGGTCGGACGCGAAAGCGTTCGTAGGCCAGGTCCTCGCCGGTGACGAACAGCTGGTGGTCACCGGCGTGGAAGGTGTAGTGGGTGGTGGCGCCGGCGAAGCGTCGTTCGATGAGCCGGACGCGCAGGGCCTGGTCGCCGCCCTCCTGGTTGGGGCCGAGGAGCTCGAGGGCTTCAGGTCGGACCATGAGGTGGACGCGACTACCGAGTGTCGCCGGCGCCAATGCGGTGCTGGGGCGAGCGCGCCAGCGGACGCCGTCGGCCAGCTCGCAGATGAGCTCGTCGTCATCCAGGCCGCGCACGGTGGCCGGCAGGAAGTTGGCGCGGCCGAGGAACGACGCTACGAAGCGGTTGGCGGGCCTGCGATAGAGCTCGGGCGGCATGCCCAGCTGCTGGAGCCGGCCGTGGCTGAGCACGGCGACGCGGTCGGCCAGGGCGAACGCCTCGTCCTGGTCGTGGGTGACGAACACGGCGGTGATGCCCAGGCGCTTGATGAGCGCGCGCAGCTCGCCGCGCGTCCGTTCCCTGAGCGCCGCGTCTAGGTTGGAGAGCGGCTCGTCCAGCAGCAGCACCGGCGGCTCGGGCGCCAGGGCGCGGGCCAGCGCGACCCGCTGCTGCTGCCCGCCCGACAGGGCCTGCACCGGGCGCGAGCCGTAGCCCGGCAGGTCCACCAGCGCCAGCGCCCGCTCCACGCGCTGGGTCACTTCGTCCGCCGGCGCGCCGCGCGACTTGAGGCCGAACGCCACGTTCTCCGTCACATCCAGATGCGGGAACAGGGCGTAGTTCTGGAACACCATGCCCATGTTGCGCCGCTGGGGGGACAGCCGCGTGATGTCGCGATGCTCCAGCAGGATGCGCCCCGACGTGGGCGTCTCGAACCCGGCGATCAGCCGCAGCGTCGTCGTCTTGCCGCAGCCACTGGGCCCCAGCAGCGTGAGCAGCTCGCCGCGGCGCACGTTCAGCGTCAGGTCGTCCACGGCCGTGGTGGGCGTCTCGGCGCGGGACCGCGCCGGCCAGCGCTTGGTGAGGGACTCCAGGACGAGCAGGAAGGGCTCGGGCTCCGCGGCGCTTCGCGCCGCTTCGCGATCGACGATCGACGATCGACGATCGACGTTGTCGCCGGGGTCCGCTGCGTTCTTCGCGTTGTCGTCAGCGGTCATCGTGTGGCTGTCGGGATCACGTGGTGTATCCGCCGTCGATGACCAGATCGGTTCCGGTCACGTAGGAGGCTTCGTCGGAGCTGAGGAACACGATGCCGGCGGCGATCTCGGCGGGCTCGGCCACGCGTCCGAGCGGGGTGCCCGCAGCGATGGCTCGCCACGCGCCCGCCTCTCCATGCTCCCGCTCCAGGTCTTCGAAGAACGGCATGGTCTTCCACATGGGCGTCGCCACCGCACCCGGGACCACGGTGTTCACCCTGATCCCATCCGCAGCGCACTCCAGGGCCGCTGTCCTGGCAAGAAGCCGCAGGCCGGCCTTGCTGGAGCAGTACGCGCTGGCTCCGGCGCTCGCTTTGAGCCCCGACCCGGAGGAGACGAGCACGATGCTGCCGCCGCGACCACCCTGCTTCATGGCGAGAACGGCATGCTTGATCCCCAGAAAGGCCCCGTCCAGGTTGACGGAGTGCACATGCCGCCACTCCTCGAGCGACATCGACCAGACCGGCTTTGCGTGCGAGATGCCCGCATTCGCCACCAGCACGTCGAGGCTGCCCCACCGGTTCATCACCACCCCGACGGCTGCCTCCCAATCCGCTTCGAGACGCACGTCCAGGGTTAGCGAAATGGCCTCTCCCCCCTGCTGCTGAAGGCGGTCCGCGACCCGCTCCGCTCCCTCGCCATCCCGGTCCGTCACCGCCACCCGCGCCCCTTCCGCCACGCAAGCCGCCGCGGTCGCCTCGCCGATGCCGGACGCCGCTCCGGTGATCAGAACCACCTTCCGCCGAAGACGCATTGGCCCCCTTGCTGTTCATCCCGCGCTTTCGCCATCGCGCACGGGCCGCATTGCGGCGAGCGCTTCCCCGACGCCGACGCTCCCCGTCTCCCATCGCCCCCTCTCCCCGTCATTTCTTCAGCGCCGGGTCACCGCACGTACGTCCGACAATCAGCGCGCACTGCGCACGTGTTCGTCCCAGTAGCGCATCCAGTCGCTGCCGCGTTGCTGCAACATCGCCCAGTCCATCTTTTCCGGGACGATCTTCTTCTGCGCTTCGCGCAGGGACGGGCCGAGGGCGGAGTCGGGGACGTCGGTGCGGGCGGGCAGGCGGTGGAACTGGCGGGCGGCGAGCTCCACCTGGTCGAGCTGGCCGACCCAGTCGATGAACGCCTTCGCCAGGTCCGGGTGTTTCGCGCCGGCGACCAAGGCGATGGCGTCCATGACGACGGGCGTGCCGCTGGTGGGCAGCGTGTAAGCGATGGGCAGCTTGGTCGTGGACTGGAGCGTCTCGATGTCCGGCAGGTCCCAGAGGGTGATGAGGCCCTCCTGCCGTGCCATCTTCTGGTAGAGCAGCGTGGGGTTGAGCACGTACTCCTTGGTCTGGGCATCCAGACGACGCAGCCACTGGAACGCCTGCGCCGTGTCCCCCGTCTGGCGCAGCGACCGTTCGACGATCATGCCGAAGATGGTGCGCATGGTGCCGCTGGCCAACGGGTCGCGGATGAGCACCTGGCCCTTCCACTTCGGGTCCAGCACGTCGGCCCAGTCCTTCGGCGCGGAGTCGGCCGGTACCGCCTCGCTGTTGTAGGCGATGACCATGGGTGTCAGGTACACCGCCCACCAGTCGCCGCGCTGCCCGTGTGCATCGCCCACCTTGTCGGCCCACGTCGGCCGGTACGGTGCCAGCAGGTCGTCCTGCGCCGCCGTCTCGAACATCTGGGACGGCCCGCCCCACCACACGTCCGCCTGCGGGTTGGCCTTCTCGGAGCGCAGCCGGTCCAGCACCTCCTGCGACCCCATGTCGATCCACTGCACGTCGACGTCGGGGTGCGAAGCTTCGTAGCGCGATTCGAAGGCCGACAGCAAATCGCGTCCATGAGGAGAGTAGATCGTGAGGACCTGGCGCCCGTTCCCCCCGCTGCAGCCGGCCGTTGCGAACGCCGCGAGCGCGAGGGTGGCGAACGCCTTCGAGGCCGCCGATCGACCACGCCACCCCCTGGCCAGGCGCCATGCCCAGCCGCTGTGACGTGTGCAGGTGGGCCTACCCTGACGGGGAGGCGGGGCGACGGGGAGACTGGGAGAGCCGGCGTCCAGCACGCTCGCCGGCGACCCGCCGGTCCGCGGCACGGCCGCGCTCGCATTCCGGCGCTTACGCGCCGCGCGCCGCGCGCGCTCCGAACCCTGCTTCCGCCAGAACGCACATCGCAGGTGCGGAATCATGCGTGACCCCCGAACGGCGCCGATCGTCGATCGTCGATCGGGCGCCCGCCGCGAACCCGGCTAACGCCTGGCACCATGCGCCCCGAGTGACACGAGATTGGCCAGCAGACGATACGCCCCCGGCACCCCCACCGGGAGCTGCCGGAACAGCGACAAACCTGTATAGACGTACGTGCCCTTGCCCAGCTTGGTCTCCAGCGTGCAGCCGTCGAGCGGCGCTTCGCCGGGGTCGTGCATCTCCAGCAGTGGCGTGTAGTGGCTGTCCCAGGTGTGCAGGAAGTACAGGCCGCGCTCCTGCACCCACCCCTTCCAGTCGTCCGGCCCGATCTTGTTGGGCACGTTGAAGATGGGATTGTCCGGCTTCAGGATCTTCACCGCCGCCGTCTCGTCGGTCACCCGGTCGTGCGGGTGTGCCATGGTCACGGGGTAGGGTGCGTAGTTGCCGTTGGCGAACGGGTACTTGTTGTACTGCACGATGAGCGTGCCGCCGTCCCGCACGTAGTCGAGCAGGCGCTGGTTGTGTGCGTCCAGGTCGGGTCGCACCTCGTAGGCGCGGATGCCGGTGACGATGACGTCGTACTGGCTCAGGTCGCCGGTGGCGAGGGCGTCGGAGTCTAGGCTGTGGACCTGGATGCCGAGCTGGGCCAGGGCGTCGGGGACGTCGTCGCCGGCGCCGGCGATGTAGCCGACCTTGAGCCCCTGCGCGACGCGCACGTCGAAGGCGCGCACGGTCGCCGTCGCGTTGGAGTAGAGCCGGTGCGGTCGGATGTGCGGGTAGTCGATGCGCTGGAAGCCGACGTCGTAGCTATGACCGGCTTCGTCGCGGAATACGGCGCGCACGTGGTGGGAGCGGGCCTCGATCCCCGAGGGCGGGCGCACACTGAAACGCACGGTGCTCTCCTGGCCCTGCTTCGCCAGGTGAATGGGCGCCGACGCCGGCTCGACGGACCAGCCGTCGGGCGCGACCAGGCGCAGCGTGCCGCTGGTGCCACCGGGCGCGTGCGCGGTGACCTGCGCATTCAGCTCCATGGTGCGGCGGCCGGCCTGGTTCAGCGGCAGGATGGCCAGGTCGGGTGACAACTTCACGGTGACGTCGGGCACGACGGCGACGGGCACATGCACCTCGCCGCGGTGCGGGTCCACGTCGATGTACGACGCCGGCCGGTCCACGGGCACGCTGGCGGCGTCGATCTCCAGGTCACCGGCCGCGCGCACGCGCTGCGGCTGGAACGGCAGGCCCCAGAGCGCCGGGTCGTTGGGCCACTGGTACAGGTCGCCTTTGCGCGGCTTGAGCAGGAAGTACGCACGGGTGGGCGGCGCGTCTTTCGCCACCGTCACGGTGAACGTGCGGCGCCACAGTCCGCCGGGCTTCACGACGGTAGGCGGTGTGGCCGTGTCGGTGGCCATGATGGCGCTGCGCCTGCGGAAGCCGCCGTCGTCCTGGGCCACGGCCTCCTTCGGCTGCACCGACCAGCCCAGGGGCAGCGAGGGCGCGAAGTCGTGCACCGTGACCGGCGCTTCGCCGCCGTTCCACACGATGGCGCTCACGTCGAACGACTGACCCGGCACGACCTCATCACCGTTCGCCGTGATGTCCACTTTCACGTTGGCCGCGTCCATGAGCGCCCGGTCCATCTGGCGCAGCTCGTCGTCCAGGTGGAAGCGCATCTCGACGGCGGCCGGGTCGCTCAGCGCGGCGACGGACCTGCGCACATCGGCCAGGCTGTTGCGCAGGCGGGCGAGGGCCCGGACCTGGTCGGCAGGGTCCATGAGCGGCATGTCGCGACGCACCTGGGCGACGCCGCTGTCGTAATCGGCGAGCACGGGCACGGCACGCTGCAGGACGGCGCGCGCGTCGGGTCCCGCCTTTTCCGCCAGGGCAGTGGCCCGCGCCGCCAGGCTGACGGGCACGCCGGCGAACAGCGAGTCCGACGGGTGCGCCACGGGCTGGTTGGTGCGCGGATCGATCTGCACCAGGTGGACGGGGCGCGGGCCCGGCGCCTGGCGCACGCCCATGTCCTGCGACTTGTGGCGGCTGCGCGCCGCCATGGCGATCTGCTGGTACGACCGGCCCAGCAGCGGGTCCAGCTTGCCGGCGTCCAGCGTGGCGTCGACGCGCCCGCGCCAGCCGTACGGCGACTGGTAGAACTTGGCCGGCGTGAACGGCCGCAGCCCGGCGGCGATCTGCTCGGGGAACCGGTTCGGGTCGCCGGCGGCCGCCATGGCCTCGCGCGCCACGATGCCCGACGCCTGGTGCTGGCCGTGGCCGTCGCGCGGCGTGCCGGTGAACACGGCAATGACGATGTCCGGCCGGTACTTGCGGATCACGGCGACGACGTCGGCCAGCAGCGAGTCGCGCGGCCAGTGCTGGAAGGTCTCGGCCGCCGTCTTGGAGTAGCCGAAGTCATAGGCACGGGAAAAGAACTGGCTGGCGCCATCCAGGCGTCGGGCGGCGAGCAGTTCCTCCGTGCGGATCAGGCCCAGCCCCTCACCCAGCTCCGGTCCGATGCCGTTCTGGCCCCCCTCGCCCCGGGAAAGGGACATGTACGCGACATCGACGCCGCGGCCCAGCGCGAGCGTGGCCAGCAGCGCCGTGTTCTCGTCGTCCGGGTGTGCGCCGATGTGCAGCACACGCACCGTGTTGCCCAGCGGGCGCAGGGCGAGCCCGAGCGCCGTCGCGCCCTGGTACTCGGTCCGGGTCTGTGCAGCGGTGGTCGTCGCGGTGGTCGCGAGGACGATGGGGACGACGACCGTGCGAAGGCATCGAGCCAGCATGGGCCGGAAAGCTAGAAGAGCGGCAGGAGCGCGCAAGGTGCTTTACCTTGTTCGGGTTACCGATTGAGTTGACCGGATCTTGATTATGGGGAACCTCTCTGCAACCCCGGGGCCAGGCGTAGTGTTCCGGACCGCAGTCGTGTCGCTCCGGCCCGCGCGTGGTTCCTTCACTGTGCGCTCCCCGATGGCTCTGAATCCGTGAGTCACCTTCCCGACGTGGCGGCCTGGTGGCTGTTGGTGGAAGCAGTCGGTGTGGCGGCGTTGCCGTTGGCCGTGGCAGCGGCGGGTTCCCTGCCGGGTCGGGCGTATGCCTACGCCAAGCCCATCGGCGTGCTGGTGGTCTCGTACCTGTTCTGGCTGGGTGTGTCCACGGGTGGCTTGCCCAACAGCCGCGGCGGCGTCGTGGCGGCGTTCGTCGTGCTGGCATTGGCGGGGTGGGCACCCATCGTCGTGGTCGCCATGCGACGGGGGCGTCCCTCCGGTGGCCCGGCCCGGCACTGGCCTGCTGCCGGGGGTCTGCTGCCGGATCGCAGGGTGGTGATTGCGGTGGAGCTCGTCGGATTGCTGGTTTTCCTGTTCGCGCTGGCCATCCGGGCACGCGACCCGGGCATCCTGGGCTCCGAAAAGCCCTACGAGCTGAAAGTGTTGATTGCCACGCTCAACGCGACACGGTTCCCGCCGCCCGACCTGTGGCTCTCCGGGTTCACGCTGAACTACTACTATTTCGGCTACGTGTTCGTGGCGGTGTTCGCCCAGCTCGCGGGCACGGCCGCGGGCGTCACGTTCAATCTGGGCGGCGGATTGGTCCTGGCACTCGCCGCCGTCACGGCGTTCGGCGTGGGTTACGACATCGTGGCGCTGCGGCTGCGGGAACGGGCCGGAGCAGAACGACACGCCGGCGAGCCGGCCCGAGGCCGGCGCGCGTTGCTGGGTGGAATCGCCACCTCGGCGCTGCTCATGCTGGCGGGCAATTTCGAAGCGTGGATCCACGCAATTCACGCCGTCAAACCTGGCGCAGGCGCAGCGGTGGGCCGGTGGCTGGGCCTGACCGCGTTCACACCCGCTTTCCAGAAGGAGTTCTGGTACCCGTCTGCCGGCCGGTGGTGGCTGTTCGCGTCGATGGTGCTGAAGGACGTGGGGTTGAAGGGTGATCCCCGGTCTCTGGTGACCGAGTTCCCCATGTACGACCTGCTTCAGGGCGACGTGCACCCGCCTCTGCTGACCCTGTGGATGACCGCACTGGTGATGGGGCTTGCCCTGGCCGTGCTGGCAGGCGGCGCATCGCGACGGGAGCGGACGTCGCGGGTCGGCGGACTGTCGTGGGCCGGCGGACTGTCGTGGGCCGGCGGACTGTCGTGGGTCGGTGGACTGTCACGGGTCGGCGCGTTGCAGTTCGCGCTTCTGGCGGTCGCGCTGGGCGCGCTCTGGACCGGCAACGCCTGGGCCCTGCCACCGTTCGGCATGCTCGCGGCTGCGGCATACTTCGGACGTGCGCTGCAGCGGCACGGGTGGTCGTGGCGCGCCGTGGCCCTCGGGCTGGCCGTTCCGGGCGCAGGACTGGTGGCTGCGGCCTACCTGTCGTTCCTGCCGTTCCACCAGGCGTTCCACGTGCCTCTCAGCGGCGTCAAGTGGAATTTCTTCAACCCGACCAGCTTGCGGGGACTGCTGATGGAGCTGGGGGTGTTCCTCCCCGGCACCGCGCTCCTGCTGGCTGGCGTGCACCGGCGCGGCCCGCGCCCTTCGCGCCGTTGGCTGACGCTTGCCGCCGGCCTGGCGGTCGCGCTGCCGCTGGCCGCGCTCTGCATGGGCCTGCTGCCGGTCCTGCACGGGGTCGCGGCGCAACAGCACATGTCGCTCACAACGCTCTGGGGCCTGAACCTGCGCGTGCTGTTCGGACGGCGACTCGAGGCCGGCGGCGCTTACCTGCTCATCACCGGCGGCGTGGCATGGGCCGCGGCGCTCGGCGTGGCGCACGCGCAAAGCCGGGACCGCGCGGGCACGACCTTCGCCGTGCTGCTGGTCGCCGTGGCCGCCTTCTTCCTGTTGGTGCCGGAAGTCATCTGGCTGGCGGACTTCGAGGGCTTCCGCTTCAACACGGTCCTCAAGTTCCATTTCGCCGCCTGGACGTTGCTGGCGGTGTCGGTCGCGGTGGCCCTGCCCGAGGAGCTGCACGTGCGGCGGCGCGCGACCGCTTCCCGAACCATGGTCGTTCTCTCCATGTTGACGGTCGTGGCGCTCGGCCTTGGCGCCGCCTACCCCATCGCCGGCACCTGGTCGTACCTGCGGGCCGGCACCGGCTGGAGCCTGGACGGCGCCGCGCCGCGCCGCGCGCGTTACGCGGATGACGTGCCCGGCATGGATTGGCTTTGCGCCCACGGGTCTCCGGGTGACGTCGTCGTCGAGGCCGTCGGCCAGGATTACACGGATGCGGCTCGCATCTCGGCCTCCACGGGGCTGCCGACGGTGCTGGGTTGGCCGGGCCACGAACACACGGTGCGCGGACCCATGGCCGACGACCTCATCCGGCAGCGTCAACAGGATGTCCACGCGATCTACACGACACCAGATACCGCGCAGCTGCGAACACTCCTGACCCGGTACCACGCCCGGTACGTCTACGTCGGCGCGGTAGAACGGAGCGCGTTCCCTGCCGCAGGAGACAGCGCCGCCCTGCGCCTGTTGCCCGTGGCGTTCCGACGCGGGGCCGTAAGAATCTATCGGGCGAACACGACGCGCACGGCTACGGATACGAGGCGACTACGCTGCGGCGTCCGCTGACCGACACATCGTGCGCATGGCACACTTGCCTCAGACCACACCTTCAGTGGCCACCGGCACGGTCTCCCCGAGCTCGATCCGATCCAGCCCGACCCGGCAGCGGCGCCCCAGCACCCGGACACCGGCGGCCGAGGCCTCCGCGAGTGCCTCGGCGAACGCGGGGGCGAAGGACGCAGCCTCGAGCACGCGGCGGGCGTCGTCGCGCTGGAGCACGAAAAGGATGGCCGACTCCCACCCATCGCGCCCCGCCAGCTCCGTCAGCTCCCGCACATGGCGCGTGCCGCGCGCCGTCACCGCGTCGGGGAAGAGCGCCACGCCGTCCACGACCAGCGTCACGCTCTTCACCTCCAGCGCCAGCCGCCGGCCGTCGGGGCGCGACAGCAGGAAGTCGATGCGGGAGCGGCCCAGCGGAGCCTCGCGCCGCTCCAGCGCCCAACCGTCGAAATCCTCGAGAGCCCCGGCCTCCAGCGCCGCGCCGATGAGCTTGTTCGGCTTCGTCGTGTCCACGGAGATCAGCTGGCCGCCCGGCGCCTCCACCAGCACCGCGCTCCACGCCGTACGCCGCGTCGGGCTGGCCGCGGACCGGATCCACACACGACGACCGGGCACCAGCAGCTCCTTCAACCGGCCCGGGTCCGCCAGGTGCACCTCGACCGGCGCGTCGCCGTTCGCCGGGGTGGAGCTCGTGGAGGTTCCCGCCGTCCCGGGCGAACCCGACTCACCGGCGGCGCCGCCCCTTTCCAGCACGCAGCGCAGCAGGAACCGGTTCGGCCGCTCCACGAACCGAGCGGGAACCAGCGGGCCGAAGCGTATCAGCACGGTTCGTCTGCTTGGCCTGGTGCGCGGGGTGCGCCGCGGTTCCGGGCCTGGAGACTGATGGGGAGACGGGGGGACTGGGGGATGGGGGGATGGTTCACGGCTTCCTCACGTACACGTCGTACCAGCCTATCATGCCCTTGCGAACCCGCACGTTCTCTTCCTGGACGGGACGCCCGGGCGCGCGCACCCGGAGCGTGATGTCGTCGCCCTCGGGGACGTTGCAGAAGATGTACGTGCCGTGCTTGTTCGACACTGTCGAGCGGGGCGCCGGCGTGGAGTCAGGCGTCGCCGGGGGCTGCACCGTGACCACCGCGCCGGGGATGGGTTGGGACGTACTACGGTCCCGCACGACGCCGACCAGTATTCCCGATTCCCACGGGCGCAACGCCTCGCCGCAGATCTTCGGTAGATCCTCCTGCAGCATGGAGTCGTTCGCTATGGCATCGCCCATGATGTGCATCGCCTGGATCGACACCAGGTTGTACTGCACGTCCCGCTCGAGGGTCTGACCGGCCGCCAGCTTGAACGGGGTCGTGCCCTGGCTCGCGTAGCCTTCCAGCGCGACGTACAGCCGGTACGTGCCCGGCGTCTTCGCCCGCAGGCGGTACCGGCCGGCGCCGTCCGTGCGCGACGAATCCACTTCCACGTCGTTCTCCGTCATCAGCCAGATCCGCGCGCCGGGCACCGGCACGCCGCCGTCCTCCGTCACCACCTTGCCCGTCACGGCCTGGGCGGCGAGGGGCGAGGGCAGAGTGGCGGAGCACAGGGCCAGGATGGCGAGCAGGCCCGCGACTGTCGCGAACGCGGTGCGGGCAACGGATCGTGGGCGGGGTGGGACGTATTGGATCGAGCAGCGCATGTGGGACCTCATGCGATGCCAATACCCCTGCTGGCGGCGCCCGGTCCGGACGAGACGGGCCGGCCCGCTCCGCAGATCAGCGTTCGTCGCGACGGGAATCGGGTGGGTGGTCGCGCGGTTCGGGCGCCGGGTCCAGGATCAGGTCCTGCCACAGGACGACACCCGCCTGCACGCGGAATGGCATGGTGGCGGGTTGCCAGCCGTCGGCGTGTGCGGTGAGTGTGCCATCGCCGGCCGGGGCGTTGCACAGCACGTAGGTGCCGTGCGCATTGGATACGCCGTTGATGGGCTGGCGGTGGGACTTCTCCCGGGCGCCCGCCGTGGTGTCCGGGGCGGGCGCGGCCAGGGCGACGAGGGCGTCAGGCACGGGCGTCTGGCCGACGCGTGCACGCACGACGCCCACCACGATGCCGGTGCCGGACCGGGGCTGCCCTCCGCAGATCGTCGACAGTCTGTGCTGGAGCATGGGGTCGTCGCGCACCATGGCGCCGATGCGCTCGAATGTGCTCATGGGGATGATCGGCAGCTTGAACTGCTGTTGGACCATCTCGTGCGTGCGGAGTCGGAACGGCGCCGAGGCGAACGCAGCGTACCCCTGCAGGTGGGCGTAAAGGACGAACCTGCCGGCGGAATCGGCGGCGAGCCGGACGCGACCGTTGGCGTCGGACAGCGCGGAGTCCACTGTCACGCCGTCCTCGCGCACCAGGTACACACGCGCGTGCCGCACGGGCTGGCCGTCGTCCCGGGCGACGAGGGTGGTCCAGACGACCTGGGCGCGGGCCGGTCCGGGGCCCGCGGCGAAGAAAAGTAGCGCGCCGAGGGCGAGGGACAGGACGAGCGGGCCGGGAGCGCAGTGGCGGCGCATGGTGTCAATCTACGCGTGGAACGGCCGAGAGCCAGGCCGGCCCGGCAGCGCGTCTCCGTGGCCGCCTGGCTGAGGCCCGGCCCGGCTGAAGCCCGGCCACTCGACCAGACCCGGCCGGGGCCGGGCCGTTCATGCGCCCGCGCCCGCGGGCTCCGGAGTCCGCAACGGCTTGCCCGGCTCCCACGCGGTCACGTGGCCGGCGATGGCGCTGGCGGCCACGGCGAACGGAGAGGCGAGGTACAGCCGGCCAGGTCCCGAGCGGCCGGGGAAATTGCGGTTCTGGGACGAGATGGTGACCTCGTCCGGTCCGGCGCTGGTGCCGGGGCCCGCGGCGATGCACGCGCCGCAGCCCGGCTCGATGAACTCGGCGCCGATGTCGTCGAACAGCTGCAGGTAGCCCTGCTCGTCACAGTACTGCTTGACCTCCTGCGAGCCGCACTGGATGTACATGCGCACGTCCGGGTGCACCTTCAGGCCCTGGTCGCGCGCCTCCTTCAGGACGCGCGCGTACATGTCCATGTCCTCCTTCTTCCCCGCCGTGCACGACCCCGCGTACGCCACGTCGATCTTCACCGGATCATCCGCCAGCTCCGTCATGCGCAGGCCGTTCCCCGGATCGCCCGGCAGCGCCACCATGGGCCGGATCGCGGAGGCGTCGATCTCGATCACCTTCACGTACTCCGCGTCGGGGTCCGACGTGAGCCCCTCCAGCAGCGACTCGGCCCGGGCCCGGTCCATGCCACGCTCCGCCACCAGGTAGTCCACGCACTTGCCGTCCGGCGGCACGATGCCCGTGAACGCGCCCACCTCCGCCGCCATGTTCGTCATGGTGGCCCGCTCGTCCACCGACAGCGCCTCCACCGCCTCGCCCCCGTACTCGATGATCTGGCCGATGGCCTGGCCGTCACGGATGTAGGGATGGCGCAGGATCTCCAGCATGAAGTCCTTCGCCGTCACGTTCTCCGGCTTCTGCCCGCGGACCACCACCTTGAACGACGGTGGCACGCTCACCCGCACATCTTTCGTGATCCACGAGTTGAAGATGGCCGTCGTGCCCACGCCGAACGCGATGCAGCCCATGGCCCCGGAATGCGGCGTGTGGGAGTCCGTGCCCACGATGAGCATGCCCGGTTCCGCGTACGTCTCCAGCATCTTCGAGTGGCAAATGGCCTCCGAGCCCAGCCGCACGCCCAGCCGCTCACCGTAGTACTGCACGCCCTGCTTCTTCGCGAACGTCTCCTGCTTGTCCTTCAGCTGACGCGCCACGTCCAGCAGCCCCAGCTGCACCCGCTCCTGCGGCATCACCTGGTGCAGGTACGTCAGGTGGTCCCGGAACATGATCACCGAGTCCGGGTCCGTCACCTTCGCGTCCGGCCCCAGCTTCTGCTCGAAGAAAATCGCCGCCATCGGCGTCACGTACTCGTGCGAGAACCGGTAATCCGTAGCGAAGAAGCCGGAATCGCCCGGAGCCACGGACGGCACGCCGATCTCCCCCGCGCCCGCGTCCACCACCCAGTGCCGCGCGAAGATCTTCTCCGCGATGGTCATCGGCCGCCTCGAAGCATCGCCGGTCTCCCCGTCTCCCCGTCTCCCAGGGGGGGCGGCGGGGTCGGGTTGGGGTCCCCCACTCACCTTGCCGGGCACAGACGCCCCGGCCGAAGGTACCGGCGGGACCGGCGCAATCCCCTGTAGCCGCGCGACATTGTACTCGAACAATCCCCCGTACTCGATGATCTCCTTCGTGATGGGGTCCACACCCGCCGTGAACTCGCTCAGCGGAATCGCTTCGCCGCTCCGGATCCGCTCGATCAGCGAGAAGTCCGTCGATGTCAGGATGCCCAGGTTCTGGCAGTTCTCGTTGTAGATCCGCTCGATGTTCTCCGCGAGCACGACCCGGATACCCGCCATCATCTCCGCGTAAGGCGACTGCTCCCGGCTGCTGCCTTTGCCCCGACGCTTGCCCGCCACCGAGCACACGAAGCCGCCCTTCTTCACACTGCCACGCTCCATGGGCGCCTCGCCGCCGGCACGCAGGCCCAGGTACGGGAACTCGCCCAGCGTCTCGTCGAAGTAGTAGCAGATGTAGGCCGGCGTGATCTCGTCCGTGGAAATCTGGTCCCGCAGCTTGGCCCGCAGCTCGTCCGTCAGCTCCAGGTCCTCGCCCGCGAGCTGACGCCGGATCAACTCCGCGTCATCCACGAGGAACAGCACACGGCCCCCGAACTTCAGCTCGGAGGGCTGTTTCTCCACTTTCAGATTGCGCAACGCCGGATGCATGACCTGCTCCCATTGGTCTGGATCGTCCCGTGTTGAATACCGGGAGGTCGGGAATTTGTGCCGCCGCGCCCGGCGGAGCAAGCAGCACGGCCGACGGCGGGCGGCCGACGGCCGCGGGACCGACCCTGGCCGGCCTCGCCGGCCTTGGCAAGGCGCGATCCACGACCGGAGTCGGGTACCGGGGGGCTGCCCGCTCGACGCCGGCCGTGTTAACATACCCTTGGGTCAAAAACAAATTTTTCCGGGAACCAACGTTTTGTATCGCCGAGGCGTCCATCTGTTGTAGCCGCCCGGGAACGGCGGCTCGCTACATGCGCGTTGCCACATCGGCATTGCCCTGGTTCCAGGCAGTGCCTCGTTTCAGAAAGGAACGGCCATGCTTTATTTCGGGCCGGAAACATACATGCCGCTGGCGTCGGCGATCGCCGCCGTCGCGGGTGTACTGCTGGCCTTCTGGCGTCGGTTGGTGGGTGGCGTTCGCCGGATCTTCCATCCGGTATCACACGATCACGCCGCGCCGCACCACCGCCACCATGTGTCACACCACGGGAAAGGCGCGGCGTAGGCCGCCGGATTCCGGTCGTCGTACCTGCCTGAACCGTCACCACGGGTAGATGCAGTTGCGGAAGGTGGTCGTGATCGGCCTGGACGGACTGGATCCGTCCATTGCCGAAGGGATGCTCGAGGCCGGCGAGCTGCCGAACCTGAGTCGGCTTCGTCGGTCGGGCGGCTACGCGCGTCTGGCGACGACGCTGCCGCCGCAGACGCCGGTGGCGTGGTCCAGCTTCGCGGTGGGCGCGAATCCCGGCGCGCACGGCATCTTCGACTTCCTGCATCGTGATCCCGCGACCTACCTGCCGGAGATCGGCCTTTACCGGTACGAACAGAAGAGCCGCTTCCTGCCGCCGCGTGCAGTAAATCTGCGGGGCGGGAAGCCGGTGTGGTCCTGGCTGACGGAGGCGGACGTGCCCAGTGCGGTGCTGCGGCACCCGTGCACGTACCCGCCGGGCTCGCCCCGCGGCCGCATGCTGGCGGGCGTGGGCGTGCCGGACGTCCGGGGCGGATTCGGGTCCCCGAGCTACTACGTGGACGAGCCCGTGGCGGCGAACGGGGACGCGGAGCATGTCGTCGAACTGGCACTCGACGGCGGTGGTCGGGCGGTGTTGCCGCTTCGCGGTCCCCACGGTCCCAACGGCGACGCGGAGCTGGACCTGCGGTTGGCGGTGGATGCGGCGGCCCGGCAGGTCGTGATCACGAACGACGGGGCGGCCCCGGTCCGGCTCGCGGAAGGCGAGTGGTCAACGTGGCTGCCGGTCCGATTCCGCATGGGCATGCTGCAGAGCGTGCGCGGCCTCGTACGGTTCCATCTGGTGAGCGCCGCGCCCCTCCGGCTTCACGCCTCGCCCATCCATTTCGATCCCGACTCGCCTGTCTTCCCCATCAGCCACCCGTGGGACTACGCGTCCGAGTTGGAGCGGTTCCTGGGCCCGTACCACACGCTGGGCATGGCGGAGGAGCACACCGCGCTGAACAACGGGCGCATCTCCGAGGACGCGTTCCTGCGTCAGTGCGAGGACGTGCTGGAAGAGCGGCGCGCCATGATGCACTACGAGCTCGAGCGCCTGGACCAGGGCCTGTTCTACGTGCTGTTCGACACGTCGGACCGCATCCAGCACATGTTCTGGCGCTACCGCGACCCGACGCATCCGGCGCACGGCGGTGAGCCGCCGTCGGACGACTTTACCCACGTGATCGAAGACCACTATCGGGCGTGCGACGCCATCGTGGGGGAAGCGCTGGAGTACGCGGATGACGACACGCTCGTCATGGTGGCCAGCGATCACGGGTTCACGAATTTCCGGCGCGCGTTCAATCTGAACACGTGGTTGTACCGCAACGGCTACCTGGCGTTGAAGGACGGCGTCGAGCCGGGCGAAGCGGCGGGCGACCTGTTCCGGCACGTGGACTGGAGCCGGACGCGGGCGTACGGCCTGGGCATGGCGGGCATCTACCTGAACCTCCGGGGCCGCGAAGCGCAGGGCATCGTGAACCCGGCGGAGCTTGGAGCGGAAAAGGACGAAATCGTGCGGCGCCTGACCGGCTTGCAGGACCCGGCCGATGGAGCCGTCGTTGTGCGCCGGGTCTATACGAGGAGCAGCGTGTACTCGGGCGAGCACACGGATCGCGCCCCGGACATCGTCGTGGGGTGCGCGCCACCGTACCGGGTGTCTTCGTCGTCGGCCATCGGCGCCGTGCCGGCGGAGCTGGTGGAGGACAACACGGAGCGCTGGTCGGGCGACCACGTCGTGGAGCCCGGCGCCGTGCCGGGTGTGCTGTTCATGAACCGGCCCATCGCATCGACCGCCCCGCGCATCATCGATCTCGCCCCCACCATCCTGCGCGCCCTCGGCGCGCCGGGCGGCGAGAGCATGGAAGGAGAATCGCTGATCCCATGAGGATCCTGATCATAGGACTGGACTGTGCCGCGCCGGAGCTGTTGCTGGGCGAGGACCTGCCGAACACCCGTCGTCTGATGGAGGCCGGCCTGTATGGCCGGCTGGAGAGCGTAGTGCCGCCCATCACCGTACCGGCGTGGATGAGCATGTCCACCAGCCGGGACCCGGGCTCGCTGGGCGTGTACGGCTTCCGCAACCGCGTGGACCACTCCTACGACCGCATGCAGACGGCGGACTCCCGCTGGTTCCGGGCGGTGACCATGTGGGACCAGGTGGCCATGCAGGGCGGCCGGTCGGTGACCATCGGCGTGCCGCCGTCCTACCCGCCGCGGCGCATCAACGGCGTCTGCGTCGGCTGCTTCCTCACACCGGACCCGAGCACCGACACGTACACGCACCCGGTATCGGCGGCGGACCGCATCCGGTCGTGGGTGGGCGATTACCCGGTGGACGTGAAGGGCTTCCGCACCAACGACAAGGACCGGCTGTACCGGGACATCCTGGACATGACGCGGAAACACTTCGAGGTGGTGCGCCATTTCCTGGTGGAAGAGGACTGGGACTACTTGCATTTCGTGGAGATCGGCCTGGACCGCATGCACCACGGGTTCTGGAAGCACCACGACCCGCGGCACGTGCAGCACGACCCGTCGAGCCCGTACAAGAACGTCATCCGGGACTACTACAAGCTGCTGGACCACGAGATCGGCACCGTGCTGGAGCTGCTGGACGCCGACACGCTGGTGCTGGTCGTGTCGGACCACGGCGCGCGGCCGCTGGACGGCGGTTTCTGCGTGAACGAGTGGCTGGTGCAGCAGGGCGACCTGGTGCTCCGCAGCCAGCCGACGCAGGTGACGCCGTTCGACGAGCTGAGCATCGACTGGTCGCGCACGCGCGCGTGGAGCAGTGGCGGCTACTATGCCCGTGTGTTCCTGAACGTGAAGGGCCGGGAACCGGAGGGCGCCATCGCGCCGGAGGACTACGAATCCGTGCGCGACGAGCTGGCGGCGCGGCTGGAGGCAACGACGGACGAAGAGGGCAAGCCGCTGGGCACGCGCGTGTTCAAGCCCCAGGAGATCTACGCGAGCGTCGAGCGCATCGCGCCGGATCTACTCGTGCACTTCGGCGACCTGGCGTGGCGGGCCATCGGCGGTGTGGGCTACGGCCGGCTGCACGTGCAGGAGAACGACACGGGTCCGGACGACTGTAACCACGCGCAGCATGGCGGCTTCGTGCTGGCGGGGCCGGGCATCCCGGCGCTGGGCGAGCTGCAGAATGTCAAGCTCCTGGACGTTGCGCCCACGCTGCTGGAGCACGCCGGCTACGACGTGCCTGCCGGTATGCAGGGCACATCGCTGGTGCCCGGCGCCGCGCACACGGCGGATGCAGCCGCGGACGACGTGCCGCCGCCCGCCGCGGGCGACGACCTGGTGCGGGAGCGGCTCAAGGGGTTGGGGTACATCGCATGAGTCGCGGGAAGAAGGGCTCCGGCCGCAAGCCCGGGCCGCATTCCATTCGGCGGAGCTCCGGCGACGAGTCCCCGGGCGCGCACAAACGCGGCCGGAAGGGTGGGGGGCGCTTCGGACGCGGTTCCGGACGCGACCGTACCGGGGGCGGCGCGAACGGCGCGCAGCAGCAAGGGGCGGACGGCGCCGGGACCGCCGCGGCCAGTTCGGAGGCGATGTCCGGCCCGGCCACGCTGTCCGTCGGCCGGACCCTGCTGTTCGCCTTCGCGTGTGCGGTGTGGGCGGGCATCATCGAGCAGATCCCCGTGTACCTGGCGCCGTCTGCCGATGTGCTCGTGCGGGTGAGCACCCAAAACGTGTGGATGACGCCGCTGGCGGACGTGCTGTTCTTCGGCGTCGTCGCGTTGATCCTGCTGGTGGCCGGCCGCTTCTGGCCGCGGCTGCGCCGGCGCGGCACCGTCGTCGGGGTGTTCCTCGGCATGACGGCGCTGGCGCTTGGGTTGGTGATCGAGCGCATCTACCCGCTGGCCGTGCTGGTCCTGGCCATCGGCATCGGCCTGCAGGCGGCGCGCATGGCCCGTCGCCCCGTCCGTCACCGGCTGTGGACGCCGGCCGTCGCCCTGGTAGGCCTGCTTTTCGTGCTCGGCTCCACGGCGCGCACGGAATGGCAGCAGCGGAAATGGACGAATACCTGGCTGGCCTGGCTGCCGCAGGCGCCGGCCGGCTCGCCGAACGTGCTGCTGCTCATCATGGACACCGTGCGGGGCGCCAGCCTGAGCTTCGTGAACAACTTCGGCCATGCCGGCGACTGGCCCATCGTGAAGACGCCGGTCATGGACAGCCTGGCGGCGCAGTCCATGGTGTTCACACGGGCGATTGCGCCCGCGCCGTGGACGCTGCCGTCCCACGCCAGCATGTTCACGGGCCAGTGGCCGGTGCGGCTCTGGGGGCAGAACCATCTGGGCGCCGAATGGTCGCGCGGGCTCGATGACCGCTACCCCACGGTGGCCGACGTGCTGTCACGTGCCGGGTACCTGACAGGCGGGTTCGTCGGCAACCTCGTCTTCACCTCCCACGGCACCGGCCTGGCTCGCGGGTTCCTGCACTACGACGACTATCCCGTCAACCTGGGCCAGACGATCCTGAGCTGCTCCATCGGCCGACACCTGGCCGGGAGCACACGGCTACGCCGCTGGATCGGCTACCAGCGCGTGCTGAACACGAAGACCGCCGACGATGTGGCAGGCGAGTTCCTGCGCTGGGAAGGGAAGCAGAAAGGCCACCCGTTTTTCGCGTTCCTCAACTTCTTCGACGCCCACGAGCCGTACTTCCCGCCGGACTCCGTGCGCGAGGCCATGCCCAGGGGCAGCCACTGGAACGACTACGACCACTTCGTCGGCCTGCTCACCGGCGCCGGCGCCCTGCGCCACGACCCGTGGCTGATGAACCATGCGGAGCGCGCCGCCCACGCTTCGGGCTATGCGGCGGGCATCCAGCACATCGACCGGGTCGTCGGCCGCATCCTCCGCGAGCTGGACCGGCGCGGCGTGCTGAACAACACCATCGTCATCCTCACCAGCGACCACGGTGAGCAGCTGGGCGAGCACGACCTGTTCGACCACAACAACAGCCTGTACCGCGTCGTCCTGCACGTGCCGCTGGTCATCCACGACCCGCGCTCGGACCTCGTGGAGGGTCACGTGGACCGGGTCGTCAGCCTCCGCAACGTCGGCGCGACCATCCTGGACATGGTGGGTGTGAACCCCGCCGCCAACAACATCGGCGGCCGCTCCCTCGCCCGGTTCTGGGCCGGAAAGGTGGACTCGGCAGCGGCCCTGGCCGCCAATCGGCTGGCGGCGGACACGGGTGCGTCCGATGCGCCCACGGTCGGCGAAGACGCGGCAGAAGGGACGGGCGACACGCAGTCGTCGCCGAAGCCCCTGCACCTGACCGGCGCCATCCCCGACCAGGCACCCGACACCGCGTTCACCAACGTGGACCGCGGCTCGGACAACAACGCGTGGTTCCCCATCAGCTGGGGCCCGGCCATGTACTCGCTGATGGACTCGACCTACCACTACATCGTGAACGGGGACGGCAGTGAGGAGCTGTACGACGTGCGGCAGGACCCGGCCGAGCTGCACAACCTGGCATACGACACCGCAATGCGGCCCATCGTGCTGCGCTTCCGCGCCGGCATCCGCACCCTCGCCCCACGCCCGCCCAACTTCCAACCCGGCCCCGTGCAGCACCCGAGCCCGCCGAAGCCGCGACGGAGCGCGGCCGCCGGCGGGTAGGCGGGGCCGGCCCTAAACGTTCAGCGCACCCGCCGCATCGCCACGTCCGGGTCGCGGTCGACGCGCCAGAGCGGGAACGTGCGCCGGGGGCTGGAGCCGTAGACCAGGCCGGCGAGCGCGCCTTCCTCGGAGCCCAGGCGCCGGTCGAAGAAGTTCCAGCGCGCCAGCCCGTAGCCGTCCGGCTCCAGCAGTTGGAAGACCAGGCGGCCCAGCGGCTGAGCCGTGCTCACGTAGTAGGAGCCGGCGGGCAGGGTAACGTCGTCGTCTTCGTACTGTCCGGCGACGCCCAACAGGTGGTGGCCCTGGAACTCGTTGGATTGCCAGCTCAGGCTGTCGATGCGGAAGACCTGGGCGGTGCCCTTCCATTCCGACAGGGTGCGCCGCACCTGGATCCCGTGCAGCCGCAGCAGCTTCACGATGCCGCCCTCTGCTGACGGCAGGAAGTAGCCGCCCGGCAGCTTCTCGGTGGCCGACGCCGCGAACCGGTCCATGACGGGCAGGTTCACCGTGTCCAGCTTGCCCGTGGGCTCGTAGCGCGGCCGACGGCGACGAGACCCCGCCGCCGGCGGCACCGCCTTCACCTGCCGCAGGACCACCGGCTCCACGCCGCGCGATACCGGCTTGTACGCCA
>JARRJS010000039.1:0-22492 GCA_037388885.1 Gemmatimonadota bacterium | reverse complement strand
CAAGCACGTGCCCAGAAAATGGCCGCACAGCGGGGCGCAATTGCGCTCCGCAGCCGGCCACCAGGATAGCAGGATGGGCAAGAACTGGCGACTGGTGCACCGTCCGCGTGCCGGTCCGCGTGCCGGGTCCGCGTGCCGGTCCGCGTGCCTCTTCCACGTCCCTTGCGCACCGTCCGTGTGCCCTTCCGCGCGCCCTACGTCCCCACCACCCGCCGCAGCCACTCCCCCGTCCAGCTCCCTTCCAGCGCCGCGATGTCCGCCGGCCTTCCGGCCCCCACCACCTCCCCACCCCCCGGCCCCGCCTCCGGGCCCAGGTCGATGATCCAGTCGGCCGCGCGGATCAGCTCCAGGTTGTGCTCGATGACGAGCACCGTGTGGCCCGCGTCCACGAGCTTCTGCAGCACCTCCAACAGCTTGCGCACCTCCGGGCCCGACAGGCCTGTCGTGGGCTCGTCCAGGATGTAGAGCCGGCGACCCTTCCTGCGGCCCGCGCCCGCCAGCTCGCGGGCGATCTTCAACCGCTGCGCCTCGCCGCCCGACAACGTCGGCGCCGCCTGGCCCAGCCGCAGGTACCCCAGCCCCACCTGCTGCAGGTGCCACAGCGTCTGCCCCAGCCGGTCCTCACGGATGAAGAACTTGATCGCCTCGTCCACCGTCATGTCCAGCACATCCCGAATGTTCCTGCCCTTGTAGCGGACGTC
Source organism: Gemmatimonadota bacterium (assembly GCA_037388885.1). Lineage (GTDB taxonomy): Bacteria > Gemmatimonadota > Gemmatimonadetes > Longimicrobiales > RSA9 > JARRJS01. The sequence continues at coordinate 21,791 of JARRJS010000039.1, read as the reverse complement.
CAGGACTTCCTTCCTGTAGCGCGCGCCGCCGCAAACGTCGCACGGCACGTAAACGTCCGCCATGAACACCATCTCCACCTGCACCATGCCGTCGCCCTTGCAGTGCTCGCAACGCCCGCCCTTCACGTTGAACGAGAAATGGCCCGGCTTGTAGCCGCGCTCCCTGGCCAGCGGCTGCCGGGCGAACAGGTCGCGGATGAAGTGGAACGCCTTGATGTACGTCACCGGGTTGGAGCGCGGCGTACGCCCGATGGGCGACTGGTCCACCAGCGCCACTGCGTCCAGGTGACCGACGCCTTCCAACCTCTCCACGGCCCCCACCGCTTCGCCCAGATACTGCTTCGCACTCGTCTCGCCCGACAGCTCGCGCTCCAGAGCACGGTAGAGGACATCGTGCACGAGAGTGCTCTTGCCGCTGCCGCTGACGCCGGTGACCACGGTCAGCGTATGCAGCGGGACGGACACGTCAATGCCGTTCAGGTTATGGAGGCGAGCGCCCTCGATGCGCAGGCGTGCGCGGTCGACGGGCCGGCGCCGGGAGCGGGGTGGGCCGCCGTCGTCGCCGCCCACATAATGCCCCGTGGCGGTGTCGGCGCGGCGCAGCTCGTCGCAGGTGCCCTGGAAGACGACGCTGCCACCCTTCTCGCCGCTGGCGGGTCCAAGCTCCACGTCGTGGTCCGCCGCGGAAATCACGGCGGAATCGTGTTCCACCACCAGCACCGAGTTGCCGGCGCTACGCAGGCGCTTGAGCAGACCGATGAGCCGGTCGTTGTCCCGGGGATGCAGGCCGATGGTGGGCTCGTCCAGGACGTAGAGCGTGTCGACGAGGTTGGAGCCCAGGGAGTTGGCCAGCGATATGCGCTGCGCCTCGCCGCCGGACAGGGAGCGGGTCAGGCGGTCGAGGGTGAGGTAGCCCAGGCCGACGTCGTCCAGGAACTCGAGCCGCGCCGCCAGCTCGCGCAGGATGGGCGCGGCGATGTCCCGCTCCTGCACGGACAGCGCGGCGCCATCACCGTCATCGCTGATGCGGGTCACCCAGGTCCGTGCGTCGGTGATGGTGCGGGCGGTGATCTGGCCGATATGCTCGCCGGCGACGTGGACCTGCAGCGCCTGGGGCCGGAGGCGGGCGCCACCGCACGACGGGCACGTCTTCGCCAACTGGTAGCGGCGCAGGAACACGCGGATGTACTGCTTGTAGCGCTTCTTCTCCCGGGAGCGCAGGAACGGCAGCACGCCCTGGAACCGCGGCAAGTCGCCTCTGCCGCGGGAGCCGCGCAGCACGGCCTTGCGGAAGGCTTCCGGCAGGTCCTTCCACGCATCGCTCGTGGACACGCCGGCATCCCGGGCAAACTCCAACAGCCGCTGCCGGTAGCGTTTGTAGCGCGGCATTTGCCAGGGGTCCACGGCGCCGTCGCTCAGCGAGCGGTCGCGGTTGGGCACGATCAGCGACTCGTCGTACTCCAGCACGGCGCCGAAGCCCGTGCACTCCGGGCACGAGCCGTAGGGGTTGTTGAACGAGAACAGCCGCGGCGTGGGGTCGGCGAACTGGACCCCCGGATGGTCGGGGCAGCGGAAGCGTTCCGTGAACCGCATTTGATCGACGATCGTCGATCGTCGATCGAAAACCACCGCGGCCTCGCCTTCCCCCTCGGCAAAGGCCGTGGCAATGGAGTCCGCCAATCTGTCGCCGATGTCGGGGCGGACGACGAGGCGGTCGACCACCACGAGCAGCTCGGGCGCGGCGGCCAGGTCGTGGCCCAGCGTGTCGGCATCGTCGGCGTCGGGGCGATCCAGGTCCAGCGTCTCGCCGTCCACGAGCACGCGCACGAAGCCCAGCGCGCGCAGGTTCTCCACGACAGTGGCGTGCTTGGCGCGGGCGCTCAGCGGCATGGGGAACGTGACCATGAAGCGCGTGCCGTCGGGCAGGGCGAGCACGGCGTCGGTGGCGGACTGCACGGTGTCGGGCAGCACGTGGCGGCCGCATTCGGGGCAGTGAGTGCGTCCGGCGCGGGCCCACAACAGGCGCAGGTAGTCATGGACCTCGGTGGCGGTGCCCACCGTGGACCGGCTGGTCTTGGTGGGGTTCTTCTGCTCGATGGCTACGGCCGGGCTGATGCCGTCGATGAAATCGACGGCCGGCTTCTCCATCCGCTCCAGGAACTGCTTGGCGTAGGTCGACAGCGACTCCACGTAGCGGCGCTGGCCTTCGGCGTAGATGGTGTCGAACGCCAGCGACGACTTCCCGGACCCGCTGGGGCCCGTCACCACCACGAGGGCCCGGCGTGGGAGGTCCAGGTCGACGCCCTTGAGGTTGTGCTGCCGCGCGTTGCGGATGAGGATGCGGTCCTTCACTGCGTGATCGTCTTCGTCTTCGTCTTCGTGTTCGGGGTCGTCTTCGTTCCGGTTCCGGGTTCGTCGCCCGTCCCGGTTCGTCGCGCTCACCCGGTTCGGGGCACGCCGGCCCGGCCGCGCGCGTCATCGTCTACCCGGGACGGGGCGCGGCGGTTGCGCAGGGATTGTAAGGCGGGGCGTGGGCCGGACGCCATGCGGCGGCCGAACCAGCGGCGGGCGCATACCTTGCGGACGACGAACGACGACGGCGATCCGGACAGGCCGCGCCGGATCGGTGGCCGCAGGGGAACGGGGGGTGCCGAGGATGAACCTCAACCGCGACACGAACACGAACGACTCTTCACCCACGCGGGCACGCGGCACGGCGTCCGCGCCGTTCCGGGCGGCATGGTGGCTGCGCCCGGCGCACGCGCAGACGGTGGCCGGCAAGCTGTTGCGCCCGCGGGTGGGCGTGCGCCTGCGGCGCGAGCGTATCAACACACCCGATGGTGACTTCCTGGATCTGGACTTCACCGCGGACGCCGAACGCAACGTCGACCGGCCGCTGGTCGTCGTGCTTCACGGGCTGGAAGGGTCGGCGCGGCGCCGCTACATGCTGCTGACGTACCGATCGCTCCAGCAGCACGGCATGGAAGCGGTGGGCCTCAACTTCCGCGGCTGCAGCGGAGAGCCCAACCGTGCGCTGCGCTTCTACCACTCGGGCGAAACGGGCGACCTGCGACACGTCCTGGAGACGCTGCGCCGGCGCTGGCCCGGCCGGCCGCTGGGCGCCGCCGGATACTCGCTGGGCGGAAACGTGCTGCTGAAGTTCCTTGCGGAGGAGGGTCCGGCGTCGCCGCTGCGGGCGGCGGTGGCGGTGTCCGTGCCGTTCGACCTGGCGGCGGGTGCCCGGGCCACCGAGCACGGGTTGATGGGGCGGATCTACGCCCTGTACTTCCTGCGCGGGCTCCGGCGCAAGATCCGTGAGAAGGCGACGCAGCTGGACGGCGTCATCGACGTGGACGCCGCACTGCGCGCGCGGACGCTGCGGGCGTTCGACGACGCCGCCACCGCGCCGCTGTCGGGCTTCGCCGACGCACAGGACTACTACCGGCGCTGCAGCTCCGGTCCGCGCCTGCCGGAGATCCGGACACGCACGCTCATCCTTCAATCAAGGGACGACCCGTTCCAGCGGCACCGGCTGCCGGAGGCGGCCGCGCGCGACAACCCCGCCATCACGGCCTGCTTCACACGTCGAGGCGGCCACGTAGGATTCGTCGCCGGCCCGCCATGGGCGCCGCGGTTCTGGGTGGAGCGGGAGATTGCCCGGTTCCTGGGCGAGGAGCTGGTCGAACGTTAGGGAAACGTGGGCCGGCCAGATGAACGCCAGGTCGCGCCAGCGCCGGTTACGCGGATGGCTTATGGCGCCGGGATGGTGGTGCCGACACCACCTCGCCGCCGCTCGCTTTTGCGTCGTACATGGCCAGGTCCGCCAGCTCCATCAGGTGACCGGCCGTCGCCACGCCCGGACCGTACATGGAGATGCCCGCACTGAACGTCAGCGGGCGGCCTTCGCCCGCCCCCAGGATGCGCTCCCGCACGCGCTGCAGGAAGATGTGAACGTCCCGCGGACTCTCGGTCTGGAGGATGCACAGGAACTCGTCCCCGGACAGACGCGCCGACAGCTCCGATTCACGCGTCTCCGCTGCCAGCGCCTCCCCCAGTGCCCGCAACGCCCGGTCACCCGCACCGTGCCCGCTCGTGTCGTTGATATGCTTCAGATCGTCCAGGTCCAGGTACGCCACCGACAACGGGTGGCCGCGCCGGGCCGCCGCAAACTGCTTCTCCAGGAAGAACAATCCCTGTCGGCGGTTCGGCAGCCCCGTCAGCGGGTCGGTATACGCCAGCCATTCCGCCTTGGCACGCTCCCGGTGCAGCAACTCCGACACCCAACCGATGCCCAGGCCCACGCCGATGAACACCGTTAGCAGGTACGCAACCAGCGCCCAGTCGTTTACCGACTGGTGGAAGTAGACCAGCAACGCCTGGCCTACCGAGATCACTGCCATGCCCGCCGCCATCGCCACCGCCACACCACGCCAGCCCCGGTAGTACGCCAGCAGGAAGGCCGGCACCAGCGCCAGCAGCCAGACCAGCAACGAGCCGTTGTTGGTGGTTGGCAGCAGGTACACGGCCACCACCGGCACGACCAGCGCCGCCACCGAGATGGCAAGCGCTCGGGCCGGTACTGGCGCCCACTGGATCTGGTATTCTGCCGTTGTCCTGTTCATCATGCAGAAACTTCACGCGTCTGCGGGACACCCTTCCCCACCACTGCATGGCAACGCCCGTACCGTTAGACGCGGGATCTGCAAGTCATTGCTGCCAAATATGTTGAGGCTCCGGCTCTCATGACCCGATCGTGTGCGACAACGCAAATAATTGCCGTTAGCAACCTTTTTTCTGGTAGGAGGGCGCAGTCGGACGCATCTTCGGGCAGGCATCAGATCGACGGAGAACGACCATGACGACGGATGAGCGCCGGGACCTGCTGGATTTCGCGGTGCGGGTGGCGGAACATGCCGGCCGCGGCACGCTTTCGCACTTCGGTCCGGAGGTGGCGGTGGAGCGGAAGGTGGACGGCACGCCGGTGACGGTGGCGGACCGGGAGTCGGAGCGGCGTGTGCGAGCTGCCATCGAGAGCCGTTTCCCGGACGATGCGGTGGTGGGCGAGGAGTTCGGGGGGGACGCGGAGGGTGGGCGTCGCTGGATCGTGGACCCTATCGACGGCACGAAGTCGTTCATCCACGGCGTGCCGCTCTACGGCGTGCTGCTGGCGCTGGAGGTGGAGGGCGTGCCGGTGATCGGGGTGCTCCATTTCCCGGCGTTGCGGGCGACGGTGGCGGCGGCGGACGGGTTGGGGGCCTGGTGGAACGGGCGTCGGGCGCGGGTGTCGAACGTGGACCGGCTGGAGCGGGCGCTGGTGCTCACCACGGGGGACAGTCCGAGCGGGCCTGGCGCCGAAGCCGACGCGGCGGCCCTGCGGGTGGCGGGCTGGGAGCGGTTGCGTGCGGCGGGGGGCATGGCGCGCACCTGGGGAGACGCGTACGGCTATGCGCTGGTGGCCACGGGACGGGCGGAGGCGATGGTGGACCCGTTGGTGCGTGTGTGGGACGTGGCGCCGGTCCGGTGCATCCTGCAGGAAGCCAGCGGCGTGTTCACGGACTGGGCCGGAACGCCCAGCCATACGAGCGGGCACGCCATCGCCACGAACGCGGCGCTGGCCGACGTCGTGCGGGCGACGTTGACGGGCGCGTCAGTCTGACGCGTCCGGCGCCGGTTCTTCTTCGACGCGGAACCCGGAGACCAGCTCCTTCAGGCGGTCGGCGGCGTGCAGGAGCTCGACGCTGGCAGCGCTCATCTCCTCCGTTGCGGCGGACTGCTCCTCCGCCGCGGCGCTGACCTGCTCGGCGCCCGCCGCATGCCCTTCGGCGGTTTCGCTCACGTTGCGCACGTTGGCTTCCGTTTCGGCCACCACCGACAGGTTGGACTCTGCCACCTTCGCGACGCGCGCGGCCGCATCCCGGACGACGGCGACGGCGGCGATGATTTCCTCGAACGCCGATTCCGCGCCCCTGGACACGACTTCCACGTCGCCGACGGCGATGGATCCGGCTTCCATGGACTGGACGACGCTCTGGATCTGGTCGCGGATCTCCCGGACCGTGGCGGCCACCTCTTCCGCGGCGTGTTCACTGCCGTCGGCCAGCTTGCGGACTTCGTCCGCCACCACGGCGAAGCCCCGGCCGTGCTCGCCGGCGCGCGCCGCTTCGATGGCCGCGTTCAGCGCCAGCAGGTTCGTCTGGCGCGCGATCCCCTGGATCGTCTCCACGAACTTCGCGATGCGCTCGGAGCCGCTCTCCAGCTCCGTCACGTGCCCGCCCGTCTGCTCCACCACGCCCCTGACTTCGTGCAGCAGCTCGAGGGCCTGGCCAATGTCCTCCTGCTTGCCCTGCGCCAGCTCGTGGATCCGACCGCCCAGCCGGTCCACCTGGTCGGCACCGTCGCGCACCTCGGTGGCATTGTCCCGCACGCGGTTCAGCGCCTCGTCGATGGCGCGCAGGCCCTCCACCTGGTGCTCGGCACCCGTCGTGATCTCCACCATGGCGGTGGACACCTCGCCGCTCGAGGCCGCCACTTCCTGGGACACGCTGGACAGGTCGGAGGCCGACGCACCCACCTGGTCTGACGTGGAGATGGTCTCGCTGACGACGGTGCGCAGCCGTTCCGCCATGCGCGTGAATGCCAGCGCCAGGCGCCGCAGCTCGGTCGGCATGCGATCCTGGATGGTCACCGTCAGGTCGCCTGTGCCGAACCGCTCCGCCGCCGTCACCATGACCCGCAGCGGCCGGTTCAGGCTGCGCAGCGTCCGGAGGATCAGGAGAACGCCGCCACCCATGGTGAGCACCAGGATGGCCAGCATGGCGAGTCGGCGCTGTTCCGTCTCGTGCCGGACGGCGTCGCCGGCCGCCGATACCTTGGCCGCTTCGTCCGACGCCAGCGAGCGGACCAGGGAAACGAGCTGCCGGACCGTGGGCTGCGCCGCCTGCACACGTTCCACCGCCTGGAACGGCTCACCCAGGTCGCTCATGGCGTGGGCCAGCGAGTACTCCACTTCCAGCTGTGAGTGCAGGTCTTCGATGCGCGCCACCCACATCTGCTCGTCCGTTGTCAGGTCGGGCTCTGCCGCCAGCTGGCCGCTCAGGTCGTGCACCACCATGCCCAGCTGGTGGAACCGCAGGGCGGTCGCCGAGTCGCCGCTGACCAGGTAATGCTCGCCGGCGAGAAGCTGCTCCAGCGCCGTGCCCTCCAGCCGGCCGCCCACGGACGAGCTCTCGTACAAGACATCAATGCGAGTGGACACGTCCCGGCCAAAGCTCCCGATCGTCACGATCCCGGACCACCAGACGATCAGCGAGCCCACGCCCAGCAGGATCAGAGCGATCAGGACCCGGCCCTGGATCCCTTTCAGGTATTCGAGTATGGAGCGCATCGAAACGTCCCGTTTCTGCGGGGAGGCGCCGAAGAATACGCCGCCGGCTAACATCCTGTCAATCACGACGTTGCGCCATGGCCTGCGGCCTGCGATGTTTCGCTGTCCCCGAACACCTGCTGGCAGCGTGAGGAAACATGAAGGCCTTTCAACGGGTGGCGCTCAACATCCTGCGGATCGGCACGGGCTTGCTCTTCATGCAGCACGGCGCCCAGAAGCTGTTCGGCTGGTTCGGTCGCGATGCGGTGCCGGCCTACATGTCCCAGCTGGGTTTCGCGGGCGTGCTGGAGTTCTTCGGCGGGTTCCTCATCGTGCTCGGCCTGGGGACGCGGCCCGTGGCGGCGCTGTTGATCATCGAGATGATCTGGGCGTATCTCCAGGTGCACCTGGGACGCGGTGTCGTCCCCATCATGAACGGCGGCGAGCTGGCCATCCTGTATGCGTTGATTTACCTGTTCTTGTTGGCCAGCGGCGGCGGCAATTTCAGCCTGGACGGCGTGCTCAGACGCCGTCGGAGGTGAGTGGATGGTGAACGGATGGTGAGCGCCTACCAGGCCGAGGAAGAAGCCCTCGGCAAGGCATACGACTCCCGGTTGATGCGCCGCCTGTTGGAGTACGTGCGGCCGCACCGGGTGCGCGTCGCCCTCGCCGTCGCCGTCCTGCTGGTCGTGTCCCTGCTGGAGCTGGTGGGGCCGTGGTTGACGAAGATCGTGCTGGACCAGGCGATCCCGCAGAAGGACCTGCGCCTGCTGGGCCTGCTGGCGCTCGCCTTCCTGGGCTCGCTCATCCTGGACTTCCTCTTCGGATACGTGCAGACCATCCTCACGACGTGGCTGGGCCAGCGCATCATGTTCGACCTGCGCCGCGAGATCTTCGCCCACCTGCAGCGCCAGAGTCTGCACTATTTCGACCGCAACCCCGTCGGCCGCCTGATGACTCGTGTCACCAACGACGTCGAGGTGCTGAACGACCTGTTCAGCTCGGGCATCGTGACGGTGTTCGGCGACGTCTTCACGCTCCTGTTCATCGTGGGCGTGATGCTGTACATGGACTGGAAGCTGGCGCTGGCGGCGTTCACCGTGATGCCGTTCGTCGCCCTGGTCGCATTCATGTTCCGGGCGTTCGTGCGCGATGCCTACCGGGACATCCGCGTGCGGCTGGCGCGCATCAACGCGTTCATGCAGGAGCGGCTCACGGGCGTCGCCGTGGTGCAGTTGTTCGGTCGGGAAGAAGCCACCAGCCTGCGCTTCCGGGACATCAACCGGGACTACCTGGACGCGCACCTGCGCTCCATCACGTACTACGCCCTTTTCTTCCCCCTCATCGAGCTGCTCACCGCCGTGGCCCTGGCGCTGATCCTCTATTACGGCGGGCTGCGCATGCTCGCCCACGATATCACCGTCGGCACCGTGGCGGCGTTCCTGCTGTATTCCCGGCGCTTCTTCCGGCCCATCCAGGACCTGTCGGAGAAGTACAACATGCTCCAGGGCGCCATGGCGTCCTCCGAGCGGATCTTCAAGCTGCTGGACTCGCCCATCGAGGTAGGGGAGCCGGAAGCGCCGCTGTCCCTGCCGACGCCGGGGCGCGGCGAGATCGAGTTCCGCGACGTCTGGTTCGCGTACCAGCAGGACGACGACGGCAAGCCCGACTGGGTGCTGCGCGACATCAGCTTCCGGGCGCAGCCGGGCGAACGTATCGCTATCGTGGGCCACACCGGCGCGGGCAAGTCGAGTCTGGTCAACCTGCTCATGCGGTTCTACGAGCCACAGCGGGGCGAGATCCTGTTCGACGGCGTACCCATCAGCCGTGTGCACACCGCGGAGTTGCGCGAGCAGATCGGCCTGGTGCTCCAGGACATCTTCCTGTTCAGCCGGGACGTGGCGTACAACATCCGCCTGGGCAACGACGACATCGACGACGCCCGCATCCACACGGCGGCGGAGCGCATCGGGGCCGCGTCGCACATCGAGCGGCTGTCCCACGGCTATGCCGAGCCGGTGGGCGAGCGCGGCGCGTCCCTGTCCGTTGGCGAGCGGCAGCTGCTGGCCTTCGCCCGCGCGCTCGCGTTCGACCCGCTGGTGCTGGTCCTGGACGAGGCTACCAGCTCCGTCGACTCGCAGCTGGAGGCCCAGATCGAGCAGGCTGCGAACACCCTGCTGCACGGCCGCACGGCGCTGGTCATTGCCCATCGGCTGTCCACGGTGCAGAACGCCGACCGCATCCTCGTGCTGCACCACGGGGAGCTGCGCGAACAAGGCACGCACCGGGAGCTGCTGGCGCGTGGCGGCCTGTACGCCCGGCTCTACGAGCTCCAGTTCGCCCGCAACGCCCCCACGGGCACCGCCGGTTGAGCCAGCGAGATCATGCCCACGACGACAGCATCGCCCAGTGCGGTATACGCCGAGCGCCGGGATCGCTTCATCGAAGAGCGCGACGCGCACGCCCGCCACGCCGCCCGCCTCTCCAACTCCCGGCTCGCGGTCTTCCTCGTCGGCATCGCCGCGCTCGTGTGGGCCCAGGTGGGTGCGCCGGCATCGCTGCCGGAAGCGCTGTACATCGCCGTGCTCGCCTTCGTCGCCTTCGTCGTGCTGGTGGGGCTGCACGCCCGCACCGACGACCGGCGGCGGCGCGCCGACGAGCTGCGCATCGTCAACGAGGAGGGCATGGCGCGCATCCGGCGGGACTGGAACGCGCTGCCGCAAGGCGAGTCGGCGTCTCCCCCGGAGCACGCCTACGCCCGCGACCTGGACCTGTTCGGTCGGGCGTCCCTGGCGCGCCTGCTCAGCACGGGCACGGCGCCGGGCCGGGAGCGGCTCTCGGGCTGGCTGCTGGAGCCCGCGTCCGTCGCGGAAGTCCGCGCCCGGCAGGAGGCCGTCCGGGAGCTGACGCCGCGGGTCGAGTTGCGGCAGCAGCTCGAGGTGGCCGGACGACTCGCCGGCGACCTGTCGCCCACCGACCTGGACCGCTTCCTCGCCTGGGCCGAGGCGCCCGGCTGGCTGGCCGCCCGGCCGCTGGTGATGTGGGCCGCCCGGCTCCTGCCGCTGCTCACCGTCGCGCTCATCGGACTCCAGGTGAAGGGCATGGTGAACGCCGACTTCTGGCTCCTGCCGGTGCTCGCGGGCGGCGTCCTCACGGTGGCCTTCCGGCGGCCGGTACACGACGCGTTCGACCGCGCCTCCTTCGGTGAAGGACGACTGCGCGGCTATGCGGAGCTGCTCGCCATCCTGTGCCAGGCCGACTTTTCGGCCCCGCGGCTGGTTGACATCCGCTCCTGCCTCGCACCCGGCGGTGACAGTGCGCCGCGCAGCCTGCAACGCCTTGCCTCGCTTGTCGAGCTGGCCGCGTTGCGCGCCAGCGGCATCTTCTGGCTGCCCATCCACGCGCTTACGCTCTGGGACTTCCACGTGCTGCGTGCCCTGGAGCGCTGGAAGGCCAGGGCCGGCGGCCGGGTCCGGGACTGGCTGGCCGCCGTCGCCGATGTCGATGCCCTCGCCGCCCTCGCCGGTCTGGCCTTCGAGGAGCCGCTCTGGTGCATGCCGGAGCTCGTGCCGTGCAGTGAAAACGCCGGGCCGGTCTTGGACGCCCGCGACCTGGCCCATCCCTTCCTGCCGGACGACGTGCGTGTGGCCAACGACGTCAGCGTCGGCCCGTCCGGGTCGTTCCTCATGGTCACCGGCTCCAACATGTCCGGAAAGACGACGCTGCTGCGCGCCATCGGCGTGAACGTCGTCCTGGCCCAGGCAGGCGGACCCGTGTGCGCCACCTCCCTGCGCATGCCGCCCCTGCACCTGCGTACCAGCATGCGTGTGGAAGACTCCCTCGAGCAGGGCGTCTCCCTGTTCATGGCAGAGCTCCGCCGCCTCAAGGCCATCGTGGATGCGGCCACCGAATGCGCCCAGCAGGGGACGTGCATCCTGCTCTACCTGCTGGACGAGATCCTGCACGGTACCAACTCCGCCGAGCGGCAGGTGGCCGTGCGCAGGGTCGTCGGACATCTGCTGGAAGTCGGCGCCATCGGCGCCATCTCCACCCACGACCTGGAGCTCGCCGACACGGAGCCGCTTCTTTCCGCCCGCCACGCCGTGTATTTCCAGGAAACGGTCGGCGAAAAGACCGAATCGCCCGCCATGAGCTTCGACTACAAGCTCCGGCCCGGCATCGCCACGTCCACCAACGCCCTCAAGCTGGTTCGACTGGTAGGCTTGGACTGATACCGCAGGCGAGGGCGGGGGCGGGGGCGAGCGTTTCTACGGCGTGGCGCCTTCAGCGGGGTGGGGGCGTGACAGCGGTGGAGTTGCCCGGAGCCGCGGGGCCGAGGGGGGCGGACGGCGCCCGCCCCCCTGCCGGCGCCACCGCCGCGCCACTGCCCCGAGGCTCCTCGAGCTTCGCCCCCGCCCGCGCCCCCGCCTGCAGTCTTACCTGCGGCGTGGGCACCTTCACGTCCGGGGCGGGCATCCAGGCGGGGAAGTAGGGCGGCACGCCGGTGCGGCCCACCAGGGCGCCCGGCGAGTAGCGGCTACCCGGGTTCCACAGGATCCACTCCGTCAGGCCTGCATCGTAGACCGCCTGGATCTGCGCGCGCACCTGCGGCGCGTCGTAGACGGGGGGACCCAGTGTGAAGTCCTGGAGCCACGGTCGCACGGCGGCGGCGTCGGGAATGTCGGCCGACCGTTCGACGGCCTGCTCCATGGCCATGTGCACGATGTTGTAGGGCGCGGCGTTCGGGTCGGCGAGGCCGTAGGAGCCCGGCGGGAAGTGGGACGGGTAGACCATGGGCAGCAGGACGTCGGCGACATCGCTCATGTCTTCCCAGTGCTGCCCGATGCCGACATCGGTCTTGGATGCGATCGTGATGCCGAAGACGTCGGCTGTGATGGGGATGTGCAGGCTGTCCAGGCGAGCGTGCGCGTACTGCAGGAACTCGCGGATCGCCTGCTGGCGGTCGCGCCCGGCGCGTGCGGGGTAGACGGCCGTCAGCTGGTAGGAGCGAGGCACGTCCGGGAAGCGGACATAGTCCCACTGGATCTCGGAGAAGCCCAGGTCGACGGCCTCGCGGGCGACGGCGATATTGTAGTCCCAGACCTCCCGGTTGTACGCGTCGACCCAGATTTCCCCGTGATGGTCCTTCCACAGGGCCCCATCCTTCTTCACGATGGCCAGGTCGGGCCGGCGAGCGGCCAGCACGGGGTCCTTGAACACGACGATGCGCGCGATGGGGTAGATGCCCGCCTTGCGCAGCTTCGCGAGGAGCCGGCGCGGGTGGCGGACGCGTACGTCCCGGTCGGAGCCGAGTGCTTCGGCCAGCGGGATGGCCGACCGGTAGCTGAGGTAGCCGGTCGCGTCCTTGACGTCGATGACGAAGGTGTTGATCTCCGTCGTATCGGCGAGAGCGAGCAGCTCGGCGACCTTGCGGCCGGAACCGGCGGCCCAGGCGTTGAGGTAGAGGCCGCGGACGGCCTTCGGTTTGGGGACACGCTCCGATTCGGGCAGAGCGTCCTCGACCTGGAATGGCGCATCGGCGGCCGGCCAGCTGGTGAACGGCTCCAGGGGCTGCGGCGGGCCGGCAGGCTCCTGCGGTGGGCCGGCAAGCTGCTGCGGCAAACCGACGGGCTGCTGCGGCCAGCCGGCGGGCTCGGACAATTGCGCTGCCAGGCCATGCGGAGCGTCATGACCGTCGGGCGCGGCGAATTCGTCCCCGGATGGCCAGGACGCGTCCGGCGCGAGCTGCGCCGGGGCGCTCGACCGGCGCGCCGGCGACGCGACCTGTTGAGCGACGGGCGGCTCCTCGAAGGTGTGGGCGACCGGTTCGAGCGTCGGGTGGGCGTCCTGGTATGTCGAGCGGGCGAGGGCGATGCCGCCGGCGAACACCACACCGAGGACCGCCCCGATGGCGAGAACGCGGGTTCCTGATCGCCCGCGCGCCTCCCCGGCGGGCTCTTGGCGGTGACTGTCACGCATCAACACGTCACTCCTTGAGTCTCACGTCGTCCGGGGAGGGTCGAACATGAAGCATGCAGACACAGGGGCCTTCGTCGCAAGGCTTTTGCCGGAGACGGGCCGGCCAGCGCGGCTCAGTAGCGGCGGATCGTCGGGTCGACGTCCTGCTGCCAGCGAAGGATGCCGCCATTCAGGTTCCGCACGCGCTGGAAGCCGGCGCCTCGCAGGAAGCGCTGGACGTCCGCGCTGCGCACCCCCGACTGGCAGTACACCACGATCTCTGCAGACGGGTCCAGCTCGTCGATGCGCCGCGGGATCTCGTGCATGGGAATCATGCGGGCGCCATAGTCGCCCAGGTTGGCGATGAGCCATTCGAACGGCTCGCGCACGTCCAGCAGCATGATGTCATCGCCGCGGTCCAGCCGACGCATGAGCTCCGCAGGCGTGATCTCTTCCGCGGCCTCCGCCCCGCCGACGGGCTCCACGGCGGTGGGTGTGTCCGCGTGCGCGGCACCTGCCACGCCGCAGAATGCGTCGTAATCGATGAGCTCGGTGATGGTGGGCGTGTCGCCGCACACCGGGCACTCAGGGTTTCTACGCAGGTTCAGCTCGCGCCAGCGCAACTTCAGGGCGTCGAACAGCAGCAGGCGCCCGACCAGCGGCTGGCCGGCGCCGGTGATCAGCTTGATGGTCTCCAGGGCCTGCAAGGACCCGATGACGCCGGGCAGCACGCCCAGCACGCCGCCTTCGGCGCAGCTGGGCACGAGCCCGGGCGGCGGCGGCTCCCGGAAAAGGCAGCGGTAGCAGGGCCCGCTCCGGGCGTCGAACACGGAGACCTGGCCCTCGAACCGGTAGATGGAGCCGTAGACGCACGGCTTGCCCAACAGCACGCAGGCGTCGTTCACCAGGTAGCGTGTCGGGAAGTTGTCGCTGCCGTCCACGACGATGTCGTACCGGCCCAGGATCTCCAGGGCGTTCGCGCTGGTCAGCTTGACGGGGTGCTTCTCCACGCGGACGTGGGGGTTCACCGCCTGCAGCCGCTCCTCCGCGGCGTCCAGCTTCGGGCGGCCGATGTCCCATTCGCCGTACAGGACCTGGCGCTGGAGGTTGCTGGCCTCGACGTCGTCGAAGTCCACCAGCCCGAGGGTGCCCACGCCCGCCGCCGCCAGGTACAGCGCCGCGGGGGAACCCAGCCCGCCCGCGCCCACCACCAGCACGCGCGCCGCCTTCAGACGCCGCTGGCCCTCCAGACCCACGTCCGGCAGCACGATGTGGCGCGCGTAGCGCTGGAGCTCCTCGGGGCTCATGCCCGGCCCCGCCGGCTCCGGCTGCGCGGCGCCGCCCGCGATGCTGGGCACGATGGTGATGCGGTCGCCGGCCGCCACACCGGTCTGCCCGCCCGCCTGCCGCCGCACGTCCTTCTCGTTGACGTACAGGTTCACGAACGGGCGCACGTGGCCCGCTTCGTCGAACAGGTGCCGGCGCACGCCGGGGAAACGTGCCGCCAGGTCCTCCAGGGCCGCGACCACGGTCTCGCCGTGGACCCGCACCTCGTCCCTGCCGGCCGTCTGCTGGCGCAGCGCCATGGGGATGTCGATGGTGACCTCGACCATCCGCGTTCAATCCTCCGGGTCGTCGACCGTCAGCGGACAGCGCACGAAGTTGCGCCGCCCCTGCTCCAGCATCCACGCCGCGGGCTCCGCCGCGCCGGCGTCGTCCACCGGCTGGATGACATACACGAGCCACGGCCATGCCAGGTCGCGGTCCAGCACGGACGGCCGCGGCTGCCCGTCCGGGTGGGAGTGGTAGTAGCCCACGACGCACAGCCCGCGGGCTCGCGCCTCGGCGTCCAGGGCACGCACCGCCTCGGCACCTAATCCGTACCGCGCGGCGTCATTCGCCTCGTTGACCGCCTGCAGCACGACGTCGACGCGGCGTCGCTCGTCGGCGCACGCGGGCACGGGGCCCAGCAACGCGCCGCAGCATTCCCGAGGGAACGCGTCGCGGGCGTGCCGCGCCAGCATTTCGAAGGCGGAAGCCGCCATGCGGATCGGGGGCCCCGACACGGCGTCGGTCGATAGCACGTAAATGCCTACCCCGGACGGACGGCCCGGTGCCTCGGGCGCGTCACGACAGCAGGTCGAGGATGAGCTGCGCGTTGCGCTCGGCGGCACCCAGCTGGGAGCGGACATAGCCCTCGGCCGCCTCGCCCATGCGCCGGCGCGTTTCCGGGTCCGACTGGAAGGTGACCAGCCACTGCTTCATGTCCGCGGGCGTCTGCACCACCGCCGCGCCCCCCGCCTCCAGGAGATCGCCCGCTTCCCGGGCGTTGCCATAGCCGGGCCCGAACAGCACGGGCATACGTAGCGCCGCGGGCTCTACCACCGAATGCAGCCCGGCCGCGTGAAACCCGCCGCCCACGTATGCCGCACTGGCCAGGGCGTACAGCTCGGCCAGCACGCCCACGCGGTCCACCACGACGACATCCGGTACGCTCCTGCCCGCCGCCTCCAGCACCCCGAGCCGTGCGTGCGACACGCCGTGCCGGTCCAGGCGCCGTTCCAGCGCCGACAGGTGCGCTTCGGAGGGCTCGTGCGGCGCGATGATGAGCCGCATCCGACGCGAACGCTCCGCCGCCGCGAACGCCGGCACCACCACCCGCTCGTCCCCCGGCCAGGTGGACCCCGCCACCAGCGTCGTCGTGTCCGGGTCGTGGAGCAGCCGGAACAGCGGTCGCCGGGTCTGCGCACCTTCGTCCCATTCCTTGTGGCGCCCGGACACGATCTCCCACGAACGGCCGTCCACGTCGATCTCCGCACGCCAGCTCCTGAGGCCCAGCGACACCGCCCGTTGCCAGACCTGGTCGAAGCGGGCGTCTCCCGTGACCTGCACCCGGCCGGCGGGCACGCCCATGCGCGTGTAGCGCGCTGCGTGATCCTCCGACACGGCGCCCACCGCCTCCAGGCGCCGATACACCGGCTCCAGCATCATGCGCGCGCCCGCGGCGAGCCGGCTGGAGCCCTCCGGCAACACGGCGTTGACCAGCGCCATGTGCACCCTGCGCAGGCGCGCCTCACGGGTCAGGACCGGCCACACTTCCGTTCGCACGAACGCGATGGCGCCGGGCCGCAGGAAGTCCAGTGCGCGGCGCACATCGTAGCGCAGGTCCCACGGCAGGTACGCGCTCACGTCCGCACCCACCTGATCCGCCAGACGCTCCGCCGACGGCGAGAAGTGGGTGAACGCCACCTGGACCCCCGGCTCGCGCTCCCGTAAGGCGCCGATGATCGCTTGCGCCATCAAGCCTTCGCCTACCGACGGCGCGTGGAACCAGACCAGCGGGCGCTCGCGGTCCCGGGACAGGAACGACCACTCTGCCAGGCGCTGCAGCGCCAGCCGTCGGCCGCGCAGCCCCCGCCGGACCTTTCTATTGAACGGCGCCGCCAGATGGAGCAGCGGCCGCCCGGCCATGATCATCCCCTCGTAGAGGTTCTCCCGCACAGACATTCGTTACCCGGGCGTGTATGCCCGCTCTTCCGGCACCGTCTGCCGTCGGACTTCCACCAGGTCGCTCGTCGTCTGTGCGTCCGCCGGATAGGACGCGATCAGACGCCTCAAGGCGTCCGTCATGTCGTCCGCCTCGATGTCCAGCACCTCGTAGCGCTGGCGCGGCTCCCCGTAGCGGATCGTGACCCGAAATAGTGCCATCGACGTCGCGGCAAGCATGAACTTCTTGATGGACTGTCCGTTGGAACGCCTCTATATTCGCTTGCGTGCGCTACATAGGCAACAAGACCCGGCTGCTGAATTTCATATTCAGCGTTCTCGATGAGCGTGGCATACGCAACGGCCGCGCCGTCGACCCGTTCACCGGCACGGCAAGCGTCGCGCGCGCGCTCAAGGAACACGGCTTCCGTGTCGTCGCGGCGGACGTCATGGAGTACGGCTACGTATTCGGCCGGGCCTACGTAGCCGTGACCGGGGAGCCTGACTACGCCGGGATCACCGACGAGGTGAACGACACCACCACGGCCGGCGTCGTCGCGTACCTGAACGCCCTGCCCCGGCGACCGGGGTTCATCCACCGGCACTTCTCCCCTGCCGGCGATGTGGGCCGCCGCTTCGGCCGCATGTACTTCACGCCTGCCAACGCCGCGCGCATCGACGCCATCCGGGACACGCTCGAGGACTGGCGTGGCGACGGCCGCGTCGACGACGACGGCTTCCACGTGCTGCTCGCGGCGCTCCTCGAGGCCGCCGACCGCGTTGCCAACACCACCGGCGTGTACGCGTCCTTCGTGAAGAGCTGGCAGCCCAACGCGCGCCGGCGCCTCAAGCTGCGCACGCCCCGCATCGTGCCCGGCAACGGCTGCCGCGCCGAGCGACGCGACGCCCTCGAGCTCGTCCGGGACGAGGCGCCGTTCGACCTCCTCTACCTCGACCCACCGTACAACACCCGCCAGTACCCGGGCTACTACCACGTGCCCGAGATCATTGCCACCGGCTGGTACGACGGCGGCGTGCAGCTACGCGGCAAGACCGGGCTCATGCCCGACGACGACCGCCGCAGCGACTGGTCGCGCCGCGGCCGCTGCGAGGACGCGTTCGAGGAGCTGGTCGCTACCGCCCGCTGGCAGCACCTGGTGATGAGCTACAACGGCGAGGGCATCATCCCGGAGGGGAGCATCGCGCGCGTGCTCAAGGCGAACGGGCGCGCCGCGACGTATCGCAGATACCGGCGCGACTACAAGCGCTATCGCAGCGACGCCGACGGGGAGAACCGGAGCTACGCGGGAGACCGGGTCGAGGAGTACCTGTATTGCGTGGACCGATGAGGGAAGGCCGGGCGTGTGTGGATCACGAGCCCCGGCCTCCGGTTTTCGAATTCGAATTCAAGTTCGAGTTCGACCGCCACTTCCCACCCCTTCACTGCGTCTTGAATACGATGGGAATGGAGACCCAGACGGGCACGTTTTCGCCCTTGTTCCGGGCGGGGGTGAATTTCATCATACCCGCCACCCTCAGCGCTGCCTGGTCCAGTGCCTCGTGGCCGCTGCCCTTGTTGATCTGCGTCTTCACGACGTTGCCGGTGCCGTCGATGTATACCCATACCTTTGTCGTGCCACCGATGCCGGCGTCCCGCAGCAGCGGCGGGTAGTAGGCCTCCAGGGCCTTCATCGTCTCCTCCTTGTTGGCAAGCACCGGGCGGTCCGTGAAGGGCGTGAACACCGGGTTGCCGGCGGCCTGCTGTTCCTGGACCTGGTATTCCTTCAGGGCCTTGGGATTCCCGGTTGCCGTGCGCTCGCGCACTGCCTCGGCAGTGTCCCCGTCCTTGGTGTAGATCTTGATGATGCCGCAATGGGCATCCAGATGCAGGCTTTCCGGATCCTCCATCGCCCGTGCGCCCTTCAGCACCTCGATTCTGCTGATCATGTCGGGGGTCAGGGACCGGATGGCCTGGTCGTCGACCGCCTTGCCGTTCAGGAGATAGGCGGGCGAGCAGTCCTCGTCGACCTTCATCAGCGGGGCCACCGTCAGCGTCTTGTCCGCGCTGCCATCGCTCGGCTTGATCACCTGCCGCTCCGACGTGGGCGTGGGCGCCTCGCAGGCCAGGGCCAGCGCGACGCCGGCGGTCACGGCGAGGCCGGCGATCGCCCAGCGGTTGCGGGCAAAGGGTCGTCCGATCATGCGTATTCTCCTTTCCAGCATGGAAGGGGACTCCGCCATTCCGACGGCCGCGTACCGCAACCCCGAGCGACGACGTCCGACTTCGAGTAGAAGGGTCCCGTACGTGTGCGCGTCCGTTTCCCGGCGCAGCACACGGGCATCACAGTCCAGCTCGATGGCCAGGCGCAGGCGCGCCAGCAGCCACCACAACACCGGGTTCCACGGCATCGCCACCACCAGCAGCAACCCCGCCAGTTGGAGCGCCGGGTCCTTCGCTCGCACATGCTCGTGCTCGTGCGTCACCAGCATGCGGCGGCGTGGCTGCACCAGCGCCAGCGCCCACTCCGGCACCACGACCGCGCTCTTCACCACGCCCAGGGCCGCCGGGCCCGTATCCGCGGACACCAGCACCGGGACGCCGTCCACCTCCGTGGGGCGCCAGTGACGACGACGACGCCACAACGCCCCGGCCGACAGGAACGCCAACACCAGCAGCACGGCCGAGATCGCCACCCACGACCACACCGCCACCACCTCCACGGCCAACGAGCCGCCCGATGACCCGACGTCCGCGCCGATGGCCGGCAGCGCGATCACGTTCGCCGGCAACGCCGGCACCACCGCCGGCACCGCGCCCGGCTCCAACCAGGCAAGCACCGGCAACGCCACCGCCACCAGGAGCGCGCTCAGCCAGACCCAGCGCGCAGCACGCCCTGCCCGCCGCAACGCTCCGTCTGCCGCCAACGCCGCCACCACCACCAGCGCCGACGTCGCCACCGTGTACAGCAGCCAGACGATCATCGCTCCTCCTCCAGCCGCTCTTCCAGCAGCCGTCGCATCCGGTCGAGGTCCTCTTCCGTCAGGTCCCGATCCGACACCAGCTCCGTCAGCAGCAGCTCCGGCCGGCCCGCGAACAGTTTGCCCACCACGCGCTTCAACGCGCTGGCCCCCGCCGCTTTCCGCGCCACCAGTGGACGGTACCGGTACGCACGTCCTTCCGTCGGCTCGTGCGACACGTACCCCTTCTCCTCCAGCGTCCGCAGCACCGTCAGCACCGTCGTGTACGCCAGCTCGTCCGACAGGCGCTTCCGCACCTCCGCCACCGTCGCACCGCCGTTCTCCCACAGCACCGCCATGACGTCCAGCTCCCGGTCGGTGAAGTTGATTTCCGGCATGATCTCCGTTCGCGGTTGTCGTTCTCGTTCGCGGCGGACG
Organism: Gemmatimonadota bacterium; assembly: GCA_037388885.1. Classification (GTDB taxonomy): domain Bacteria; phylum Gemmatimonadota; class Gemmatimonadetes; order Longimicrobiales; family RSA9; genus JARRJS01. The sequence continues at coordinate 1,588 of JARRJS010000039.1, read as the reverse complement.
TTCGTGTCCGGCGCCAGCAGGTGGCAGGGCGCAGCCGCTGCGCGGCTGCTGCAGGTGGCAGGTCGGGCTTGCCGGTTCGGACCGTTCGCGGCGGGACTGTTGCCGGCGCGGCGTTCTGTGCCACGCCTGCGTACCGGCTTCGACGTACCTACCGCTTACCCACCGCGCACGCCGGGCAGGTGGCAGTCCCGCCGCGCGCCACCTACTACACAACTAGTAGATAACACGCCGCGGCCGCCCTGTCAACTATATTATTAGTAGAACGCCGGACGGTGAGCAGGGCGATGGCGGCGCCGGCCCGCCGCCCCACGCCGCGAACGCAGCCCCGTCGACGAACCCGCCGGCACACGCCGCGAAGGCAGCAGTCCCGCCGCGAACGCTCGCACGCAGCGAATCATGACCTGCTACCTGCCCCCTGCTACCTGTACCCGAGCGCGCTCCAGGCGAGCAGGGCCCAGCCCACGAGAAAAGCGGTGCCGCCGATGGGCGTGATGGCGCCGAGCCAGCGGGGGGCGCCCAGGGCCATGGCATACAGGCTGCCGGAAAAGACGACGATGCCGGCGAGGAATACCCAACCGGCGGCGGCGGGCATGGCGCCGGGCCAGCGGGTGACGGCCCAGGCGGCGACAATGATGGCGAAGGCGTGGTACATCTGGTAGCGCGCCCCCAGCTGGAACCACTCTATGCGCTCCTGCGAGATGCGCCCGCCGAGGGCGTGGGCGCTGAAGGCGCCGGCGGCGACGGCGAGGAGTCCCAGGATGGCGCCGGTGGCAAAGAGGGTGCGGTCCATGGTTGTCGCGCTTTCCTTTCCGGTCCGTGTGGGCGCGCGAGCTATCGTGTGCCATTACACTAGTGGGGCGCGGCCGTGTGCGCGACAACGACCGCTCCCGGGTCACGGCGGTCGTCGGTCCCCGGTCGGTCGCAACGCGGCGCGGGGTTTGCAGCGCCTGCCGACGATACGCGGCGAAGCCGGCTGATCCGGCGACAACGGTGGCGGTTCCGCCGCGAACACTCGCACGCAGTGAATCGTGACCTGCTACCTGCCACCTGCTACCTTTCGCCGCGACCGTCGAGGCGCCCACGAACGACCCGCGCCCGGCCCGTGAGAGCCATAATGAAGAAGATGATCGCCGTCGTCGTGCTGGCGCTGATCGCCGCATGCTTCCTGTTCTGTTCGCCCGTGTACGTGATCCGTGCGGGAGTGCAGGAAGCGAAGATCCTGAGCCGTCGCCGACACATCGAGACGGTGGTGCAGGACTCGGCGACGCCTGCGTGGGTGCGGCACAAGCTGGACCTGGTGGTTCAGGCGCGCACGTACGCGAAGCAGCAGCTCGGGCTGAAGGTGGGCGACAGCTACACGACGTACGCCCGCGTGGACCACGACACGCTGCTCATGGTGGTCTCGGGCGCACGTAAGGACGCGTTCATCCCGTACACGTGGTGGTTCCCCATCGTGGGACGGGTGCCGTACAAGGGCTACTTCGACTTCGATGCCGCATACGCGGAGGGTCGCAAGCTGGAGCGGAGGGGTTACGACAGCTACGTGCGGCCCAGCGGCGCGTTCAGCACCCTCGGCTGGTTCAACGAC